>JAIFNI010000153.1 GCA_020047785.1 Clostridia bacterium | reverse complement strand
GTCATGCCAGTGGATTTCTTGAACTGTCGGGAAAAATAATGAACGGACGAGTATCCGAGCCGTTCCGCGATATCGGAGAAATTCAGGCCGGATTCACGGATCATGCGCCTGGCTGCATCATTCTTCACCCGATTGGCATATTCCATGACGCCACAGCCGGCATGACGGCGGAACAAGGACTTGAGCGTACTGCCGCTCTGCATGGCATGTGCGCACACATCCGCAAAGGAGAACCGGTTCCCCACGTTCTCCTCCATGAAGTGGACGGCCTTCTGCACGATCCGGTTGTCCGAACGTTCCTTTCCGGAAGAGGTCGTTCTTGCCGGGTCCGGTGCCGACGGCCCTCGTCGCAGCAGCAGAATCAGAAACTGTTCCAGGGACTGGCGGATGATTTGCTCCGCGCCCATGGGCGCATCCGGATTCGGTTCAAGCCGATACAGTTCCGTTATGTGAAACGGGGAAAGAAACGCCGTGCGGGCTTCCTGCAGGATTCTGACCAGCAGGTCGCGTTCCGCATTCCCGAGACGCATGATGCGGTTTTCAAAGAACCGCATGGCCGCGGACCTGCATTCAAAGGACATCACGACCAGATTGGGCGCAACGCGTCCGTTCGCCCAGACATTGTGGAACTCATTCGGTTTATGGAAGATGACATCCCCTTCAAGCAACCGATAGCCGACGGTGTCCGACATAACTTCGACTTCTCCCTTGTCGACATGCAGGAATTCCCAGAAATCATGCCGTTCCCCCGCATACATGTAGTCCCTGGCATATTCGAAGTAATGAAGACTGACAATCCTCCGGATCGTGATGGTATCGTGCAACCACGTCCTGGCATATTCCGTGGTGCCAGCCGGGTCATTCCCGGTTTTCGGGTCATGGCCGATTATTCGATTGCTCATTCCAGCACGAGCTCCCCGAAATCCATGGGGCGGTGAAAATCCGGCACGGGTGCGGTCATCGGATTCCATGAACCATAATGGGGCACAGGCGTCAGGTCCCCGCACTTGTAGAAGTTCGCCCCCAGGATGGCTCCGGCGGCAGGAACGAATCCTGGAACCTGTGCCATCAGCCATTTGAAGGAAATTGTCAAATCGATGCGCCAGAACATGGCATGACCGGCTTCATCCAGGTCATGTCCGGGCGTTATGATAATTCCTTCCATTTCAGTTTCCGCCAACAATCTGCGGTTTTCCCGCTGTGTTCCCTTACCCAGAAGCAGAACACCAGCGGCATTCATTTCAAAATTCAGATATGCGGCATCCGGTCCGGGAACAGGCTGCACAAAAAACTCGACGCAACTGTCGGTATAGACGGGCTCATTCAAGCGCGTGCAGGTAATGCGGGGATCAGACTCAAGCACACGGAAACGCAGATACAGATGGGACAGGTCATGATGCATCCGGACAGCAGTCTCCGGACAACCCTGTTCGGCAAGCCACCGGCAATCCTGGATGGATAGGGTTGCTTCACCTTTTGACGGAATGAGAATCCTGTTCATACACACACCTCGCACCTTCCGGCAGGGACATCCCGGATGAAAAGAATGGCTTTCGCAATCCAGACATGCAGCCTCGGGTCGCACTTCCAATCCTTTTCCCATGGGCTCCCATCATTTTATCATATCGGACCTTGCCGCTTGTCAGGAAAGTAGTGTGAAATGCCCGAACAAACGTGTTGCTTGCATGGCCCGCTGCTCATTATCCCCGGAAACCGGCATGGATATCGACGGCATATGAGGTTTATAATGAAACCGTCCCTTTTGAAAATCAGCCGGAAAGGAAACCTCATGCGAAAAATAGCGATCATTGGTGCAGGAAGCATCGTATTCTGCAAGACCCTCATGCTTGACGTCCTGGCCACACCGGGACTCGAGGATACGGTTTTTTCCCTCATGGCCCCTTCCACCAGGCGGACATCGCAGGTTGCCTTCCACGTGAACCGCGTCATCGCGGCAAACAGGCTTCCCGCCAAAGTCGAAGTGACCACAGATCGGCGCGAAGCGCTGAAAGACGCCTCCTTCGTCATCGCAACGCTCCAGATCGGCGGAAATGAAGCGTTTGGTCTCGACATCAACATTCCGCTCCGATACGGGGTCGACCAATGCATCGGGGACAGCATGGGTCCCGGCGGGATCTTCCGTGCCGCACGCACCATCCCGGTCATGCTGGATCTGGCGCGTGACATGCGGGCATTGTGCCCCGATGCGCTGCTGCTGAACTATGTGAATCCGATGGCCATGGTGTGTCTGGCACTTCAGGAGTCCGGCATCCGCTCCGTCGGCCTGTGTCATGGCGTTCAGACGACACTGGATCTGATTGCAGGATATGCGGACGTTCCGAAGCGGGAAATCGACTTTCTCTGCGCCGGCATCAATCATATGGGCTGGTTCCTGAAACTTGCGCACAAGGGCGTCGACCTGTACCCCCGTTTGCGCGAACGCATCGAATCTGCTGAATATTATGCAAACGAAAAAGTGCGTGGGGAAGTATTTCGTCATACCGGCTATGTGATGACCGAATCAACCGGACATCTTTCCGAATACCTGCCCTGGTTCCGCAAAAACCGCATGGCGCTTGACGCATACTGCGACGAACCGGCCTTCGGCGGGGAAACAGGTGCCGCATACCGGTTCGGTCTGGCCGTGGAGCGAAAATACGGAGGGAACATGATGCTGGAAAACGAACCGACATCCATTCCTTCCCGCAGCGTGGAGTACGGTTCCTACATCGTGGAAGCGGTTTCCCTGGACCATCCGTTCACTTTCAACGGCAATGTCCGAAATGATGGTTTCATCAGCAACCTGCCGGAAGGTGCCTGTGTGGAAGTTCCCGTATTGGCGGATATCGGCGGCCTGCATCCTGCCAAGGTAGGAAATCTGCCGCAAATCTGCGCAGCGATGAACCAGACGAATATTCTCGCGCAGCAGCTGGGTGTGGCAGCTTCCAGAACCGGCGACCCGGAACTGCTCGCTCAGGCGATTTCCATGGATCCGCTCACAGCCGCGGTCCTCACCCTTCGTGAAATCCGGGATATGACGGCTGACCTGCTTGAATCGCAGCGAAGCTGGCTCCCGCAGTTTGAAGGGAAAACCGTTCGCAGGCTTCCGGCAATCCATATCCCGAAAGGGGTTCGGCGGGTTGAGGTTCCGGTCGACCCCGCATTGGCCATCCTGGCCCGGTTCGGGGAGCTTGGACAGGAGAACTGATATCCTTTCCTTGTTTTCCCGTTCAGTCGCACAGTCCGAAATGAATGACCCCGCAATCCGCCTGCGCCCAGATGCCATGCCGTGCCTCATCCCCGGAGCGGATGCGCTTCGCGACGAACAGGCCGTCGACGAAATCACCTTCCTCGATGTAGAGCGTCCCCATCGCATTGGCCTGCATGCCCGCATTCAGCCACGAGGCCGGAATGGAACCGTCAGGTGCCTCAGGGCGGTTGAACAGCAGCCTGACCTTGTGTCCGACCAGGAAGAACTCGTCCGGCGTCACCTGGAACAGAAGACCACGGCCTGTTTCCGCAGACACATCGTGAACGGGCTTCGTTTCATCCCGAATGGCGTCGTGATGGCGGAAGTCCATGGCATTCCAGGCTTCCCCCGTCCCGTTGAAGCAGACGCGGCACTTCCAGCCCGCCAGTTCAAGGTGTTCGCTTCCGGAACCCGTCTTCTGCATCAGGACATGCATGCGGCCATCGGTCCGATGTTCCCGGATGAGCCCAGACACGGATGCGAGCATTTCCATCGAACGGCGCATGGGCATGGCATGATCAGTCATTTTCCCGTCGTTGTCGAGACAGCTTTCACACGCGAAAATGTGATACCCGATGGCCCCGAGGTTTCCGACGGCGTGGAACATGAGCGTCGCATTCATCCCCGCAGCATGGGATTCAGGAATATGAAGCGGCCATCCGGTTTGGGCATGCGCGTAGATTTCCTGGTTTTCCAGGTGACGGCCCGGCTCTCCGGCGTAAATATCCGGCGCGATCGCATCCAGCGCGTGACAGGCCGCGTACCACACATCCAGCGATTTCGAGACGGCACCGCCGCACGGATATTCCAAACCGCCCAGATCCCAACCGTCACCCGAACTGCCGCCATCCAGCCAGACATTCGCGTACAGAAACAGGTCATACTCCTTCTTCCCCGCTTCCGCGATCGAATCGATGTAGCGGGCCGTATGCCAGGCACTGCAGGCTTCGGCACCATATCGCCCGAAAAAATCCGTCCAGCTGCCCGCCGCATATCCGCCCGCTTTCAGCCAGAACCCATGGAGGCGGGAAGCGGGATGGTCTTTCACATAATCCATCAGGACATCCGGTACGGATGCCGCAAAATCCCTTGCCCCATCCGGACCGAAGTCCCGGCGGACAGGGCCGAGAATGCCTGGCTCATTCTCAACCTGCACGGCTATCACCGTCTGGGTATCGGCATCATATTCCCGAAGCACACGCATCAGACGGCAGAAAGCCTTTTCGTCAGCCTGCCGGTTTGCTTCGCTGTGACAGGACAGAACGGAAGTCCGGTCCCCGTTCGGGCACAACGTGCGCGGAAAACGCTCGGGCGCCTGCTTCACCCATCGTGGGCAATACTCCATTGTGCCGTTCTTCCATGTGCCGAACCAGAGAAGCACCAGATGCAGTCCATATGAACGGGCTTGGTCAATGATCTTCTTCACATGGCCTTCGTTGAAAGCATTCTCCACCGGTTCGAATGCATCCCAGCAGATCGGTGTCGCTACGGTGTTTCCCCCGAGTTGCAGCACACTTTCAAAACTGCGGGCCATGTCCTCCGGAAAATAGCTTGAGGAGTTGTGGGTCTGTCCCCCCAGAGAAAGGAATGGTTCGCCGAGAACCGTGAATTCACTGTGGCGCATATCGTTCTCCTCCTGCGATCTCCTGACCTGGCATCGATGAACCCTTGACCCGCCTCAACCAATGACGCGATTGCGGCCTTGCCGTTTTGCCTGATAGAGAAGTCCGTCAAGCCTTTCCATGAAGTTTCTGATGCCCGCGTCCAGAAATGCCGCCACACCGATGCTGACCGTCAAGGGAAGACGAAGGTGCGCGAGCGGCTTGGACTCTATGATGCGTCTGAGGGATTCCGCCTGGTGGACCGCGCACGCAAGCCCGCAGTCTGGCAGAAGCACGACAAATTCATCTCCTCCATATCGTCCGACCCAGCCGGAGTCCGGGAAACTCTCCTTCAGCCTTCCGGAAAGCTCCAGAAGCACTTCATCCCCGACGACATGGCCGTACTGGTCATTGATTGTCTTGAAATGGTCGATGTCCAGCATCATCATGCTGAAGGGCGGCATCGTGCCGTCTCCGGGAGCAAGAAGTTCCCGCATCCGTTCCATGACGAACTGACGGTTGAACAGGCTGGTCAGGCCGTCCCGGATGGAACGATCGTAGAGCTCCTGTTCGAGCTGCTTGCGCTGGGTGATGTTCTTTGAAATGCAGATGACAACCTGGACATTTTCCGCCGGGTCCTTGATGGGGGTGACCGTTGTCAGATACCAGGAAACCGGGACTGTTTCCACACGTACTTCCAATTCTCCCTGAAGACCGGTCTCGAATGCCCGTCTCACAGCTGCAAAGCGCTGATCCCCTGCGGCACCGGAAGCGGATTTGAGGCATGAGATGCGCTGTCCACCCCTTTTTCCGGAAGCGGATCTATGTCACGCAGTGCCCCGTCCACCCCTACTTCCGGTTCCTGTCCCATATCATTCGTACACATGAAACCCTCCGTCATTGATACCTGTGGATGATCATGAGTTTACCCGTATCTGCGGACCTGCAACATGAAATGCCTTCAATATGCAAATAAACAGGATAAAAATGTGCAGTCGGAGACCATCAGGAAGTTGATGCGGCACTATGTTCTCTTCATCAAGCCCGGCATACAAATCAACAACTTCCAACAAATTGTGGACGCAATCCAACAAATTCGGTATAATTCAAACATGAAACCGGAATCAAGGTTCCAGCTGTCGGACAGGCAGCGGACCGGACCATTTACCATCTGCTCCGGATCATTGGAACGGACGTGATGCAGATGCAATGCGCGGGAGGAAGCAATATGACCATCACAGGCATGCTCAAGGGCCAGGTCGCCATCGTGACAGGTGCAGGGCAGGGACTCGGGGAAGGACTCGCGAAGCGGCTTGATGCCGAAGGATGCTTCGTTGCGGTTGCCGACATCAATGGGGATGCGGCACGGAACGTTGCCGCAGGATTGAAGAACGGCATGGGATTCGCCGTCGACGTCACGAACGAGGAACAGGTAGCCGCCATGGTCGACAAGGTTGTGGAAACCTGGGGCCGTCTCGACCTGATGGTATCCAACGCCGCCATTCTCATCGCAAAAGCGGTGGTGGAATTCCCGCTGGAACAGTGGAAGCGGATGATCGACGTCAACCTCACGGGGTACTTCGTCTGCGCCAAGCATGCAGCCCGTGTGATGATTCCGAATGAAAAGGGCAGCATCATCCAGATCAACAGCAAATCCGGCAAGAAAGGCTCCTTCAAGAATTCCGCCTATGCCGCTTCGAAATTCGCAGGTATCGGTTTCACGCAGAGTCTTGCGCTGGAAATGGCCGAATACGGCATCCGCGTGAATGCAATCTGTCCCGGAAACCTGTTGAACTCCAGTCTGTGGAACGATGGTCCGAACAGCCTGTTCAAGCAGTATGCGAGGAATCAGGGGGTAACCGAGGAAGTCATCCGCCAGAAGTATCTGAGCCAGGTGCCGATGAAGCGCAGCTGCGAGTACGACGACATTGCCAACGTCATGGTTTTCCTGGCTTCCGATCAGGCCGGCTATATGACCGGACAGGCCATCAACGTCACAGGCGGACAGGAGATGAGATAAACCATGGAAGATGTGAACAACCATATCCACACCTGTTATTCCTTTTCCCCCTACAGCCCAGCGCAGGCCATCGAACGCGCGAAATCGGCGGGACTTGCCACGGCCGGCATCATGGACCACGATTCACTGGCCGGAGCGGATGAATTTGAAACGGCCGGCAGGCTGGCCGGTCTTCCCACGACAGTCGGCATGGAGGTTCGTGCCGATTTCAGCTTCACCCCCTTGGCCGGTCGCCGGCTCAATAATCCGGACCAGTCCTCCGTCGCCTATATCGCCCTGCATGGCGTGCCGCGGGAATCAAGACCCGCGCTGAGCGAATTCATGCGACCGTATGCCGAGGCACGGCAAATCCGCAACCGGGTCATGACGCGTCGCCTTCATACGATGATCGAACCCTATGGCTTTTCCCTCGATTACGATCGGGACGTGCTTCCACTGTCGCACTGGGTTGAGGGAGGTTCCGTGACGGAGCGTCATCTGCTGTATGCGTTGTCACTGAAATTGATGGCACGGTTCGGCAAATCGGATGAGCTGGTTTCATTCCTGACCGACAGACTCTCCGTACCGGTTCCCGCAAAGACGGCCGCGCAGTTGACGGACCCGGAAAACCCGCACGCTGCCTATGATTTGCTGGGTATTCTGAAAGCGGCGCTGGTTTCACTGTTTTATCTGGACGCAACCGCGGAGTGCCCGGACATACGCGAGCTGGTGAAGGCCTCCAGGCGGGCTGGCGCAATCTGCGCGTATGCCTATCTCGGCGATGTGACCAATTCCGTCACGGGCGACAAGCGGACCCAGACGTTTGAAGACAGCTATCTGGACCAGCTTTTCGACGTGCTTTCCGATCTCGGCTTCGAAGCGGTCACCTATATGCCTTCCCGCAATACTGCGGCGCAGCTTCACAGACTCCGCGCCTTGTGCGACAAACATGGGTTGTTCCAGATCAGCGGCGAAGACATCAACTCCCCGCGTCAGTCCTTCGTCTGCGAAGCCATGCGTTCTCCGGAATTCGACAACCTGTCCGATGCGGCCTGGGCGCTGATCGGGCATGAGACAGCCAGTGCGGAATGCCTTGAATCAGGCATGTTCTCCGGAAAAACTCTGGCGGCGATGCCGGTTCTCGCCGACCGTATCCGTCACTATGCGGCGCTTGGGCGTATGACGTACAAACAAACAAAATCCATGCCTTGAGAAACCGAGACCAGAAACTGCCTTTCGTTTGATTTCATGCGCTTGTCCGATGAAAGTAACTGTCCGATGAAGGAAACTGTCCGATGAAAGTACCTGTCCGATGAAAGTACCTGTCCGATGAAAGATGAAAGTACCTGTCCGATGAAAGTACCTGTCCGATGAAAGTACCTGTCCGATGAAAGTACCTGTCCGATTGCAGAAAGAGGGATGAAGCATGTTCGCCGAGGAAAGAAGAAACAGGCTGCTGCAGCTGCTGAATGAGAAACGGAGCCTTTCCGTACCGGACGCCGCCCTCCAGTTCGATGTGACGGAGGAGACCATCCGGCGCGACCTGAAACTGCTTGAATCGGCAGGGTTCCTGCAGCGCACCCACGGTGGCGCAATTCTGGCCGATGATGCGAAGACGGAACCATCCCTCGAAGTCAGACAGGGCATCAATATGCCTGGCAAGGACCGGATCGGGCGCTGCGCGGCAGACATGGTCCAGGATGGCGACACTGTCATCCTGGATGCCTCCACCTCCGCATTGTCCCTTGCCCGCCACCTGAGAAACAAGAAGAACCTCACCGTCATCACAAATGCCGAGAAAATCGTGCTGGAACTCTCCACCTGCGCGGACATCACCCTCATTTCCACAGGCGGGATCCTGCGCCATCAGAGTCTCTCCTATGTCGGCCGCGCGGCGGAAGGCATGCTGTCGGGCCTGCAGGCGGACAAAGCGTTCCTTTCCTGCAAGGGTTTCAATCCCCTGCGCGGCTTCACGGATTCCAACGAGCCTGAATCGGAAATCCGCCGTCAGATGATTCGCCGCTCCCAGCAGATTGTCTACCTGTGCGACCGTACGAAGATGGACCGGGTGGGCTTCGTGACAACCGCCGCCCTGTCTGAAGTGGATGTGCTCATCACCGACGCGCCCCTGCCGAAAGGCTGGGACAAGGAATTCAAGACAGCGGGCGTGAAGGTGGTTGCGGCGGAATGAAGGGAGTATCCCCTACGTTCCGGCAATATCGGAAGACTCTGCGGAAATGGCATCGGCGGTTTTCATGTCAGGCAGGAGGTTTACCCGGATAAAACGCGTGCTTGAGCGCGGCAATCCGCCTCGCGACACACTGCAGCGTCGTCTCGCTTTTCATCGCCATTTCGAACGCGTGAATGGTTCCGGCCGGCTTGTTCAATTCGACCGCGCTTCCCGCTTTCATCAAGGCTTCCGCATACAGGATGCCTTCATCCCGAAGACAATCGAACTCGGCGACCTCCACATAAGCATCGGGCAGACCCGTCAGGGACACCGCTTCCATCGGAGATGCATAAGCCCTTGGGCCTGCATCCTCATTCCGCAGGTAAGCCTTCCACATCTTTTCCGTAAGTTTCGCGTTCCAGACGGGCGTATCGGTGAAATTCCGCATGGATTCCGTGTTCTGCCTTGCATCGGTCACAGGATAGATAAGCATCTGAAAACAGATCCTGCCTGCCTTCCTGTCCCGCGCCATCTGTGAAACAGCCGCAGCCAAAGCGCCTCCGGCACTGTCTCCCCCGACGGCAATCCGGTCCGGGTCTATCCCCAGGTCTTCCGAATTGGCGCAAACCCAGGAATATGCCGCATAACAATCCTCGACCCCGACAGGAAACATATGCCGCGCATCCACGCGATAATCGACAAACACAGCCACGCATGGCGTTTTCAAGGCATATTCGCTGATGAGCTGAAGATGAAAAGGCGCAGCCCGCAGCACGAAAGCGCCACCGTGAAAGTATATCAGGCAGGGGGCCCTATCACTGATGTTTTCAGGTTTCACCACCGATATGCCGATCGGTTCCCCTTGATACCCCGGAATCTGTTTTCTTGTCATTCGGGTTCCTTCAGATGGCTTCTGCGCATTCTGCCCCAGAGTCATCAGCGTGTTCATGACGGCGAGCAGAACGGGGTTCATGACAAATCTCAACTTTTCGTATTTCTGAAAGTCCGGATGAATGTTATATTTGCCCATCATCAATCTCCTGTATCGGAACGAATGAATCAATCAATCAATCAGTCACATTGACTTCATTGTAGCACGTAAGACAATCAGTCCGAAATGAAGTGTTTCAGGACTTGATTCTGCCCGTCCGCAGTCATACAATGGGTGCGGAACCGATCGCGCCCACCCCGCTTCGAAACTGGCGGCACAGCTGTCTCGGATGCGGACAAACGGGCCCTACAAAAGAAAGAAGGTTTCGATCATGACAACCTACCTGTTTCCACTCCTGCTTTCTCTGCTGGGCGTGGCCGCCCTGATCCCGCTTTTCATGAAACTTGCCATCCGTTTGGATTTCGTCGACAAACCGGTTCCCGACAATGAACGGAAAGTCCACCGGGAAGCCATCCCAATGCTTGCCTCCATCCCCATGTTCATCGTGTTCATGCTTACCTGGTTCCTTCTCGGGAAACCGGAAGGTAAGGAACCCTGGTTTGTTGCGGCGGGTGGTCTGCTGATCCTGGCCATCGGCACCGTGGACGACTGGTACAAGACGCATCACAAGGAGTTCCCCGCACTTCCGAAATTTGTGGCGCAGATGGCGGCGGCGGCCATCGCTTACTTTGGCGGCGTGGTCTTCACCGGCTTTGAAAACCCGTTCACGCACCACTATGTCCTGCTTCCCGGCTTGTTGCAGTTCATCCTGACGGTCGTCTGGATTTTCGGCGTCACGACGGTCATCAACTTCACGGATGGTCTTGACGGCCTGGCCGGCGGACTTTCCGCCATATCGGGAAGCACCCTTTTTGTGGTGGCACTTGCCATGAAACAGCCGGAGTCCGCCCTGATGGCCGCCATCCTGGTAGGCATCACCCTCGGGTATCTCCGTTTCAACCGCCATCCTGCCAAGGTCTTCATGGGAGATGCAGGCGCGACATTTCTCGGGTACATTCTCGGTATCATCGCCATCGACGGCGCTTTCAAGGGGGCGACCCTTCTGTCGCTGTTCATCCCGCTGCTTGCCCTGGGCGTCCCGATATTCGACAACATCTACGTGGTGATCCGTCGGTTCCGGGAAGGAAAGCCTGTATATCAGGCAGATGCGATGCAAATCCATTATCGGCTGAAGGGACAGGGTCTTGATACGAAGCAGACTGTATCCTTCATCTGGCTGGTGAACTTATGTTCCTGCATGGCCGCAATCATTCTCCTGCTTTTGAATGCGTAAATCGCATGAACTGTCACACATCCCCTTGTTCCCTGGGAATGCCTGAATCGCACAAACTGTCACGCATCCGTCTGTTCCCTCTGTTACGATGATTCTGTCAGGCATACCCACGCATCGTATCCGACGGAGGTACCCCCCATGCAAACAACATCACCTTCATCCCTCTTCTTTTTCCTGACCCATGGCGCCATGGACACCCCGGGAAGTCATCAGGACATGGTCGCAGATCTGCCCGGTGAACCCGAGGCACTTGTGAAGCTGGTTCAGAATGCCCTGATCCATCAGCACATGGCAGAATGGACTTATGGTGTCGTACTGGATGATGAACGGAAAAAGGAACCCTGGCTTCGGGCATTCGAGGAAAAACTGGCGTGGCTGAAGGACCATGGTTACAGCCACATCGGAGATCCGCACCCCATCGGGGAGCATATGGTCGGAATCTGCAGGGACTTCTCCGTTCTGGCGGCCGGCCTGTTCCGGGAAGCAGGGATCCCCGCACGTGCCCGCTGCGGGTTCGCCACCTATTTTGAGAAGGACAAATACATTGACCATTGGGTTGTCGAATGGTGGAACAAGGACAGACACGCCTGGCAGCTGACCGACGCGCAGATGGATGAGGCGCAGTGCGGGAAACTCGGCTTGGATTTCGACCCGATGGATGTTCCCGGGGACCGATTCCTGACCGGCCCCGTTTCCTGGACCATCGCCCGGACAGGACAGGCTGATCCATTGAAGTTCGGAATCTTCACC
>JAIFNI010000014.1 GCA_020047785.1 Clostridia bacterium | reverse complement strand
CTGCGAGCCTATCCGCCGCGTTCAGGGCTGTACCCACCATGATGCCCATCGCAAAGATGACCACATCATGTCCCTGCCGCAGTACTCGGGGGACACCGAGCTGGAAGGGAGCATTCTCCGGAAGGACATCCGCGATGTCGTTCCGGCTGATGCGCAGATAAACAGGTCCTTCCAGCGCGGTCATGGCACGGACCGCCTGTGCGGTCTCAATGCCGTCACAGGGTACAATGACGGTCATATTCGGGATAGCCCGCATCAGGGCAACGTCTTCGATGGCCTGGTGTGTGGTGCCGTCGCCGAAATCTGAAAGGCCCGCACTGGATCCGACGATCTTCACATTCAGATTTCCGATTGCGACGCCTTGGCGGATTTGATCATAGGGGCGCCCTGCCGCGAAAACTGCAAACGAGTTGACGAATGCGATGCGATCCGTCAAGGAGAGTCCTGCCGCGAAAGAGACCATGTTGGCCTCGGCGATGCCCATTTCGAAATACCTGTCCGGGAATTCCGTCTGGAACAGGCAGCTCATGGTCGACTTTCCAAGATCCGCTTCCAGTACGACAATCCGGTTGTTTTCCCGTCCGAGTTCCACCAGCGTCTGTCCGTACACCTGGCGTTGATTGCGCATTCCCATGTCTTCCTCCTGTCATCTGCATGCAAATATTCCGTACGGTTCTTCCGGAATGGGATCCAGGTCCTATGACAGGTTTTTGCAGGCCGTCTCATATTGCGCATCCGTCATGATGCCGTTGTGAAACAGTGCCGTGTTCTCCGCGAAGGAAATCCCTTTTCCCTTGATGGTCCGACACAGGATCATGGTCGGTTTTCCACTGGTGGAGTCAGCCTTGTCGAGTGCCGTCAGAATCTGTTCCATGTCGTGCCCGTCGATATCCAGCACGTTCCACCCGAACGCCGTCCATTTTTCCGCCAGGGGATTCGTGTCGAAGCGCTCCGTAATCGGGCCTGTCGCCTGTATCCGGTTGCAGTCCAGGAGTCCGACCAGGTTGTCCAGGCGGTAGAAAGAGGCCGCCATGGCGGCTTCCCAGATTTGTCCCTCGGCCAGCTCGCCGTCCCCGACGACGCAATAGACACGGGAAGAACGCTGATCCAGCCTGATTCCTGCGGCCATGCCGCAGGCGATGGAAAGGCCCTGGCCGAGCGAACCTGTATTGGCTTCGATGCCGGGGGTCTTGCGCATGTCCGGATGTCCCTGCAGCATGGCGCCCAGCTTCTTGAGCCGGTACAACTCGTCTTCCGGGAAATATCCGCACATGGCAAGCGCAGCGTACTGGACGATCGCGGCATGTCCCTTGCTCAGCAGCAGCCGATCCCTGTCCGGCCATGCGGGATCCGCGGGCCGATGCCGCAGTTTGTGGAAATACAGCGCGGCCACAACATCCGCAATGGAACAGGATCCTCCGAAGTGACCCGGCTTTCCCGGTCCGACCATTCTGACAAGCGTAAACCGCAGTTCCCTTGCCTTCTTCTCCAGCATTGCAGCATTCTGCGCCATGCAAGTGCTCCTTCCCGGCTCCCGCCAAGAGATTCGTGGATATGTGCTGATCCGCGAAAGCGTCGCGGGGGAATTCTTGATCCGCGGATGTGTCATGAAGGAATACGCGATCCGTGGAAGACGTTCTTTCGGTTTCAGATTCCCTGGACTCGGTCGATCGTGGTACGGATGTGCTCGCGCATCATGGCCATGGCCTTTTCGGGATCCCGCTCCACGACCGCGTCGAGAATGCGGGCATGGTAGTGCATGCCACCTTGGAAGCCTGTCAGGGCAACGATTTCCTCCATCGCTTTTTTCAGCATGTCATGCATGATGGCATTGACCTTGACGATGACACTGTTGTGCGTGGCCAGGGCGAGTGCTGTATGAAAATTCAGGTCTTCGATGGCGAATCCATGGTAATCCCCTTCGTGTCGCTTCATGGCATCCAGGATGCCGCGCATGCGCGCGATATCGGCTTCGGTGGCGCGTGTGGCGGCATGCCTTGCGCTTTCGACTTCCACCATTTCACGGAATTCGAGCAGCTCACCCAGACTGACCGCCTCAATGAGCAGGGAGGGAAGGAGGGCGTTGAAATAATCCTTCGGCAGTATCTCCGCCATGTACGTGCCATCTCCATGACGGATGGTGAGAATCCCCATGCCGACCAGGCGATGAATGGCTTCCCGGATGGATACCCTGCTGACGCCGAAGATACGGGTGAGTTCCATTTCCCCCGGTATTTTCATGCCCGGGGACCAGTTTCCGGCGAGAATCTGCGACTTCATCTGGTCGAGGACCTCGTCCACGACTTTCTTTTTCTTTATGGGCTGCATGGTCATCGCATCTCCTGCCGGGAACCTCCCGGCATATCTTGCATTCATATGTAAAAGTGGATATGATGGTGCCGAATTAAATATGTAAGATGTATTACAACTTTGCCCACATTATATCCAGACACGGAAGCAGAATGCAATACCTTGTTTTTGGACCCATTCGAACAGGCGCTGCGTGAATCGCGGAAAGGACATGTCATGGTGAGATTTCCGCGGTTCCTCGAATCCTTCGCGTATCAGTACAACCGGCATATCGGGGTTCCGCACATCGAGCCGGAATCCGAAATCTATGGCATCAGTCTGGACATGGGATTGCGGGTTTCCAGTGACGGAACGGAACTGCAGCGCGGGTTTGACTTGAGGCAGAACCTGGTTCCCGGGACGGAATTTCCGGAAATGCCGGAAGCCGGAACCGTCGCCATGCCGGATCCCGCAGCCTGGACCAACCTCCGTGAGATGGGGGCTGCCGGGGACGGTGTGACGGATGACACAGCCGCGTTTGAAAAGGCTATCGCAACCTGTCGGGTGATTTATCTGCCACAGGGAACATACAGGATTTCCCGCGGACTGGCACTGGGCCCGGACACCGTGCTCATCGGACTGCACTGCAGCATGACCCGCATCGCCCTGGATGACCACTGTCCCGGTTTCGACGACGCGCAGGCTCCTTCGGCAATGATCCGGATTCCGGACAACGGCATGAATCATGTTTCGGGATTATGCTTGATTCTGGTGTAACAACTCGTTTTTGCGAGTTGTTATGCAGGATTCCTTTGGAATCCTGCATGTAAATGGCACAGCATGTGCCATTTACACACCGAATCACGTGATTCCGTGCCTTGTGGCGACAATGTCGCCACAAGCATGCAAGTTGCATTTTGCAACTTGCATGGAAAAGTCGATTTTCGACTTTTTGCACGAGAATCATGCTTCATTGGCGGACGCAACAAAGGCGTCATCCAGGTGGAATGGCTGGGTGCCCCTTCCTCTCTGATGGAGGATTGTCTGTTCGATTTCGGCGGTCATGATTTTGCCGAAAAGGGCAAGGAACGGCATTCCGCCATCTGGGTGCGCAACGGAGGCGCAGGAGTCTTCAAGAACATCTGGATTCCGGACATCTGGACGCGTGACGGGTTCCGCGTCAGCAACACCGATGCGCCCGGACAGGTCTGGATGATCTCCGTGGAACACCACACAGACGTGGAGGTAGTGCTTGAGCATGTTTCGAACTGGAAAATCGTCGCCCTGCAGACCGAAGAAAACCTGGGCAGTGAACAGGCTTGTTCGATCCGCATCTACCATTGCCGGGATCTCGAAATTGCGAACCTTTTCCAGTACAGGGTGCAAGCCATTGTGGAGGACGCTCCCTATGCAGCGTTCATCAACAATTGCGAAAATCTGGACATTCATGGCATCCATTGCTTCAGCATTGGTCCCTGTCCGTTCCAGAACGCCGCCTTGATTGACGGAAGGCAAATCGTCCGGGATACGGAGATTGGGACCCTGCATGTCGGATGTTCCGGTATTTGATTCGACAGACAGAATCGGTTCAATCCGAATAGACATCCGCAAGCATTTTTTCGAGGTCGTCGAGTGCAGTCCCGGTCATGGCCCGATCCCCCTCTTTCGTTGCGGTTTCCAGCAGGGTCAGCGTATGCAGGAATCCATCCAAATGGAGACTCCCCGCGGCTCCCCGATGACGGTGCGTACGCTGGGAAAGCGTATCCGCGGTCATTTCCCGTGCCGTGGAAACCGTCTCCGACAACTCGGTCAGAAAGAGCTGGATCAGTTCAAAGGCTTCGTCCGGGGATATACCCGGTATTCTTTGTATTTTCTTCATGGCATCTGAAAAGGGCGGCTTTTTCGCCCATTCCGGCATGTCAGCCGCACGCGGCATCTCCTGCGGTGGAACCGGACCGGGCTTCCTGACCGTGGTTTCCCTGGAAGGAGTGGGGAACCCCATTGCGGCAATCATTTTGTCAAGGCGTTCAAACAGAGCGGCCATGGTGACCGGTTTGCCGATATGATCATCCATCCCTGCGGCAAGGCAGCGGTCACGATCGCCGGAAAGCGTGTGGGCTGTCAGCGCGACAATATGGGGATGCTTTCCCGAGGGAGTTCCCCGTATGGTCCTTGTCGCCTCGAACCCGTCCAGAACCGGCATCTGGCAGTCCATGAAGATAATGTCGTACAGTTTTCCGGTGCAGACATCAACGGCTTCCTGCCCATCCGAGGCAACGTCGCAGGTCAGACCATACACACGGAGCATGTTTTCGAAGACAATCCGATTGGTCGGGTTGTCTTCCACCAGAAGGACAACGGGTTTGTCCCGGCTCCCGGCACCCTCCGGTTCAACCCGGACGCGCACAGACCGGGCATTCTGGGGAACGTGCCATTCCCAGTCGGGGGAAGAATGATCTTTGGCATGCAGCGGTTTCAACCGTGCGACAAGGTCCTTCATGCGATACGGCCGTGAAATGGTGCCCTGAATGAGATCCCCAAGCTTTCCCGCAGGGGAGTTTCTGCGCGAGAGGGCAGTCAGCAGCAGAATTGGGAGATTGACGCCTTTCGGCATGCTCCTGAAGATATTGACCATGGCCGGAGCGGGATAATCCGTAAGGGTTGTGCTGAGCAGAAGCGCATCGAAACGGGGCTGTTCGGACAGAAGGGTGAGGGCATCCACTGCGCTGCTGGCCAGCGTACAGTCATAGCCGGATGCGGAAAGATACCTTTCGAGGATGACGCCTTGCATGTGGCTGCCCTCAACAAGCAGCAGACGCTTGCAGTCAATTTTTTCGGCAACAGGCGTCTTTTTTTCCACACTTTCCGATGATTCCCCGGGAAGTTGAAAATGAAGACGTACCGAGAAAGAACTGCCGGCTCCTTCCTTGCTTTCGACAGAAATGGAACCGCGCATCATCTCGACCAGGCGATGCGTGATGGCAAGGCCCAGACCTGTTCCCCCGAATTGTCTTGTCGTGGAGGTGTCAGCCTGGGTGAATGGGGAGTAAAGCCTTGCGATTGTCGGGCGCGACATGCCGATGCCCGAATCCGTAATGCGGACAATGACAGAAATTTCCCCGCTGCCCGATTCGATGGATGGATTTTCGCCTGATTCAGGATCGGGCAGGCGAAGTTGGCCGGGAATCTCATCCTCGGCCAGATAAGGAAACAGGTCCGCGGCCAGCGAACTGAATCCGGAATGGGCCGGCCGGACTGCCGCGTCAAGCCTGGAGTTGTCTTGGTTCGAAAGGACCTCCACCAGCACATCGCCTTTGGTGGTGAACTTCACGGCATTGCCGATCAGATTCGCGAGGACCTGCTCAAGCCGCACCGGATCGCCCACGACGGTTTCCGGCAGCCCGGGATCAAGGAGGACGCCGATTTCGATGCCTTTTTCCTGAGCGCGCGGCGCATGCAGAATGACGGCGTTTTCAACCGATGTCCGCAGGTCGAACCGAATGGATTCCAGTGACAAATGCCCGGCTTCGATCTTGGAATAATCCAGCACATCGTTGATCAGGTACAGCAGGATATCCGACGCATTTTTCGCCTCTTGGACAAAATCCGTCTGCTCACCGGACAGGGGGGTTGTTTCGAGCAGATCCATGTATCCGAGGATGGCGTTCATCGGCGTGCGCAGTTCGTGGGACATGTTGGCAAGGAATCGACTCTTCGTGAGACTTGCTTCCTGTGCTTTCCGTGTTGCCGCATGCAGGGCGATTTCAGTCTGACGGCGCTCATGGGCCATGGTCATGATGAAGCTGACCGCATCAAGGGTCATCATGTCGTCTTCCGACCAGGCGTGATCGGAACGGAAATCCTCGAACAGCAGGAGCGCCGTGGGCTGCTCGCCGATGCGGAGCGTCTGGGCCACCCATGGGTGGGGGATTTCCGGCAGATCGCCCTCCCGATTGTTTTCAGCGAGGTCATCAATGCCGGTGTAAAACCGGGAACGGGTCTTCATCCATTGTCCGAGACGCAGCAGATTCTTGTTTCTTCGGTCTGCGAGATGCGGCGACTGGTCACTGGGCGCAGGCCTGCGCTGGGTCCGCCATTCCTGACGGAGGCGGAGACTTCCGTCATGCTGGTAGCTGAAGAGCGAAGCCCTGTCGATGTCCAGATATCGTCCTGCCAAGCCGAGGACGTTGATATAGGATTGGCCGAGATCGGTCGGGTGGTACAGCTGGAGGAGCATGCCGAGAATGAGGGTCTGCCTTGCATGACTGCGCTTGAGCTTGTCCTCCATCTCCTTGAGCGCGTCGATTCGGCTCAGGGAGAATATCCGGGCAGTCTCCTCCCCATAGCGGATCAAGTCCGCGGAAAGCATGGTCCAGAAGGTTTGCCCCTTTGCATTGACCAGTTGAACCTCGAAATCGCGGAGCGCCCCTTTGCTTTTCAGGACTTCCCTTACATGACGGGCGTCTTCCGGTCGGCAATAGCTTGTATCGGTCAGAAAGCCGAAGGCTTCTTCAGGAGACATCGCAAAGACAATTCCCGCATGACGATTGGCATAGAGCAGTCTGCTGTCGCTCTCCCGCGCGATGACTACGGCTGTCGGAAGCAGATCGATCATGGTTCGATACAAATTGTCCCTGCCGGCTGCGGCCGAATCCTGGGTGCCGATATCGGCATGGGGAAACGGATTGCGTGGACGCGGGTCCCCTGTGGGTGTGAGCGGGTATGCACCCGGCATGGGCTTCAACTCCGGGATTCCGTCGATGTGCGGAGAGCCCGGCGTGGAGGATGCAAAGGGTTCCGGTTCCGGATGGCCTTTTTTGTATTGACTGGAGTGGCCCATCGGCTTCCAGCCGTTGACGTGTCCCCGTTGGATGGCACCGAACAAGCTGGCCTTGATGTTTGGATTCTCTGTTCTCAGTGCATGTATATGGTCCTTCATGGTTTTTCGTTTTGTGATGCCATCCATCGGACAACCGCTTTTCACGGGGATGATGTTTTCCTTGCGCATCAGGGTCCGGATCATTTTTTCTTCCGTGTAGACCAGTGGACGGATCAGCGTGATCCCGGAGCGATCCAGCTCCGTGACAGGTGAAAAGCAATGGATCCGCCCTTCGTAGATGAGGGCCATCATCATGGTCTCGATGGCGTCATCCATATGATGTCCGAAGGCAACTTTGTTGCAGCCGAGTTTTTTTGCCGTGCTGTGGATCGTGCCGCGTTTCAAGTTCGCGCAGAGGGAGCAGGGGTTGGTTTCCTTGCGTGTTTCAAAGACGGTCTGGCCGATATTTGTTTCCTCGATGTGCCACTTCACACCGATTCGCTCGAAGATGGCCGTCAGGGCAGCCCGGTCGAAATCCTCGAATCCGAGGGAAAGGGTGATGGCTGTCAGTTCAAACTGAACCGGCAGAAAACGCTGCAGTTCCTTCAGCCCCATCAGGAGGGCGATGCTGTCCTTCCCTCCGGAGACACCCACAGCGATGTGATCACCGTTTTCTATCATCCTGTAATCTTCAATGGCTTTGCGCATTCGGGAAAGGATCTTCTGCAGCATGGGCGCTCCCCCTTCGGATGCTGGGCAATTCGCTTTTTCATTATACGCTTTTCCCGCAGGAACCGAAATTGATTCAGCCAGACAGAAAAGGAGGCGACTGCCTGTGATGGCACTCTCCTCCTTTTCTATCTGGCTGAAATGAAAGGCTTCTGAAGCTCCTTGTTCCCTTCGGGCCTTTAGGGCTTGAAAGAAAATAACCTGCTCTATGAATTCCCGAAAACAATGGCCAAACCTGCCATTCTTTTCGGAAAAAGAGCAGGTAGTTTTCTTCCGGCGCCTTACTTGAACTTGTTCTTCAGACTGTCGTTGACGGTCTGGCTGATGCCGCGGGCCAGATCTTTTGCTGAAGCAGCCATATCCTGGGCTGCCTTGCGAAGATTCTCCGCCATATCCTTGCCCTGGGTGCGCCATTGCTCCCGG
>JAIFNI010000206.1 GCA_020047785.1 Clostridia bacterium | reverse complement strand
CATGTGAATGGCACAATATGTGCCATTCACACACCGAATCACGTGATTCCGTGCCTTGTGGCGACAATGTCGCCACAAGCATGCAAGTTGCGTTTCGCAACTTGCATGAAAAAGTCGATTTTCGACTTTTTGTACGAGAATCAAGACTTATTCCATGCCAGCCTGCCTCATCGGAATCGAAACATTCACATTGAAGCCGGGGAAGATGAAGTCATCGGGCTGGTCAAAGGTGATTTCGGCCGGGATGATCGTCTGCCCGTTTCTGCTGACGGCTATGACGCTCACTCGGCTGATTTTGCCGGCATAGGTCTTCGATTTGTCGGAAACGGGGACGATTTCGACCGCCATGCCGGGTTTCACATCCTTGATGAATTCTTCGGCGATATCCGCATTGACGACCAGTGCATCCATATCCTTGAGTGTGAAGAGCTTTTGACCTGGTGTCGTGCGATCTCCCGCCCGTACCTGGACCTCTGTGACAACCGCGTCAATCATCGGGGAGTGAACCGTTCCCGCCTGAAGCGATGAAGTTTCCATGCTTTTCTCCATATTGGCCAGTTCCGCTTCAAGACGCTTCAATTGGCTTCTTTTCTGTGCAACCAGATTCGCTTTTTCCGTGTTGGAGAGGCCGGTGCTGTCCTTGGCCCCGGATAAAGCCAGTTCCGCATCACGGACTGTCTTCTTCTGGGAGGCGACCTTCTCCTGCTGGTCATCGATCTCCTTCTGCACGATGATGCCCTGCTTCAGAAGACCCGCCTTCCTGGCCATTTCCTTCTCATCCTCGGCGAGAAGGCGCCTCGCATTGCCAAGATCGTTCTGAAGACGCGCGATATCCGCCTGTTTGCCTGTGCCTTGCGTTTCCGTATAGGCGATGTCCTGCGTGAAGGAGGATATCTCCTCTTTTTTCTGTGCAATCCGGTATGCAGATTCGGAAATATCGAGAACGGCCAGAACCTCGTTCTGATTGACCCGTTGTCCGTCCCGGACATTCAATTCCAGAATATCTGCCTGTATCGGAATGCCGACATTCAGAACCCGGGTGGATTCCACCACACCGAATGCCTCAATCGCAGAAATGGCGGCTCCGGTCGAGACAGGGCTCTGACTCGGCTCGCTGGCTGAGACGGCCGCTCCACACGCAGACATCATGAGTGTGATGGCCAGGACCGATGGGAAAATCATCAGATTTCTTGTATTGATTTTCATGTGCGCAACTCCTTCTGTTTCCTTGTGATGGATGCGGATTCCTGCATCCAATCAAGCAAATTCCAGCATCCAATCAAGCAAATTCCTGCATCCAGTCATGCAAATACTGCCTTCATGCCGGACAAATCCGGCCGTCCTTCACTTGAATGACCCTGTGTCCGTATCCTGCCGCTTCGGATGAGTGTGTCACCTGGACAATCGTGGTGCCCTCTTCCCGGTTGATTTCGCGAAGCAGGTTCATAATCTCCAGACCCGTTTTGCTGTCAAGATTGCCGATAGGTTCATCTGCCATGATGATGTCCGGTTCATTCAGCAGGGCCCGGGCGATGGCCACGCGTTGCTGCTGGCCTCCCGACAGTTCGCGGGGCGTATGTTTCCTGCGTTCCGAAAGACCCACGATATTGAGAATGTGATCCAGACGGGGTTTGAGGGCTCGGGACTTCTTTCCGTCCAGCAGGGCGGGCAGCATGACGTTTTCCTCGATGTTCAGATTCGGGATAAGGTTGTAGAACTGGAAGATGAATCCGATGTCCTGACGGCGCATGATGCTTTCTTCCTTATCCTTCATCGAGGAGAGTTCCTGTTCCTTCATGCGGATGCTTCCGGAAGTAGGCTTATCCAATCCGCCCAGCAGATAGAGGAGTGTGCTCTTCCCGGAACCGGACGGCCCCATGATGGAGACGAATTCGCCTTTATCAATGGTCAGATTCACATCCTGAAGGACCTTGAGTTCCTCTCCGCCCATTTTATAGGTCTTGCACAGATTTTTTGTCTCAATGATCGTCTGCATCATTCGTTCCTCCGTATATGTCAGGTTATACAAAACCCATGCGGAATGGTCTGAGGAAAAGCAATTTCTTACCGGATTCTCATGCGGTTCTCATGTTCCAATCGCCATGTCATCAATATGGGGAGCAGGCTTGCGGAACTCAGACAATATGGCGCCGGGGCTTGTATGCAGGAGGAACAACCTCATATGTATGCCGGATACCGGTCGGAGCGCGATGGAATTTGTCAGGAGGACACTGTTGTGAAGGTGATGATTGGCTATCTGTTGAAGAACCTATGGGAAAAGAAAGGGCGGACCCTTCTGCTCCTGCTGTCCGTCAGCCTTGTGGCGGCACTGTTTTTCGCCTCCAGTGCCATCGGGCTGACTTTTTCGGATATCTTCATGAACAGGGTTCGCCAGGTCATCGGGAATGCCGACCTGACAGTCACGCGGGAGGCGGGATCAGCGGGGAAATCCCTGACCGTGCATCCCGCATTGAATGTGGATGGGCTGGAATATGTCATACCCCAATCCGGCGGTGTTGCGACATTCAAGAAATCCTGGAAGGAATCGAAGCAGCTGGCGATTACCGGCATCAGCCTGGAAGACGCTTCCCGGATGCAACTTTTCACAGTGAACAGCAGAATGTCCGATACGCAGTTCGACGGCATGAAAGTGATTCTCGCGCAGAAGTTCGCGGATGAAAACGGATTGGCGGTCGGAGATACGGTATCGCTTGTGTTCCAGAACTCACCCATGAAATTCAAGGTTTTCGGCGTGTGCGACAATGGCTTTTTCACGGAAAGCGGTTTGACCGCCAACGCGGTTTTTCCGCAGGAAACGATAGCTTCCCTTTCAGGAGAAAAGGGAACGGCCACTTCAATCTGGATAAAAGTGATTTCAGGCGCAAGCGTATCGGACGCGAAGACTGCATTGGAGAAAGCATACCCGGGCTTCAAGGTTTCCGAACCGTTTGACATGGGTGCCATGATGAGCCAGTTGGACAGCCTGACCATGCCCTTCATGATGATGACCATCCTGGTTGCTTTCATGAGCATCTTCATCATCTATTCCTCGTTCCGGGTCATCGCGGCAGAGCGGCTTCCCGTCATCGGAACCTTTCGCAGCATCGGCGCAACCCGCAAAATGACCGATGTGATCCTGTTGGGCGAAAGCATGCTGTATGGGGTTGTCGGCGGTGGAATCGGACTTGGACTCGGATTGATTGTCCTTCGGGTCATCGCACAGGGCATGACGTCTTCCATGCTTTCGACAGATTTTGCAGTATCGGTCAAATACACACCCGGACATTTGATCGGTGCGTTCCTGTTTGCACTGGTCATATGTTTCGCCAGTTCCATTGTGCCAATCCTGAAGGTTTCCCGTCTGCCAGTGAAGGACATCATCCTGAACACGATGGAAAAAACGAAGAAACGCGGCAACATTCGATATGTTCTCGGCATTCTCCTGATTGCCTGTGCGGTTTTCCTGCCCGGTTCGGTCAGAGGCCCTGCCAGTCTGGCCTTTTCCATGGCCGGCATGCTGAGCGGCATGATCGCCACAATTCTCCTTGTTCCGCTGCTGACCCGTCTTCTTGTCTTTCTTCTGGAGCGTGTCTTCACCGTGGTTTTCGGGAATGTCGGCGGGCTTGCGACAAAGTCCCTCCGGGAGAACCAGAATGTGCTGAACAACATTGTCATGCTTGCCATCGGCATTTCCACCCTGCTGCTCATCAATACGATCAGCGGCAATGTGGCCACCGAGGTTGGGAATGTCTATTCCCGGTTTCACTTCGACATCTGGGCGGAGGCCGCTTCGATGGACCGGGTGATGGAGCAGCGGATTCTGGCGGCCGATGGCATTGAAGATGCTTATGGGCTGTATACCAGTTACAATGTTCAGGTCGGGAAGACCGGCAAGTCGATCACGGAACTGGATGGCATCGATCGGAACCGTTACTTCGATTATTTCGACTATGATGTACCGGCCGAAACAAAGGCGGTTCTCCCGCTGCTGGAAGATGGACGCAACATCATTCTCACGACATCGCTCGCGAAAGGGTTCAATGTGGGAATCGGGGATTCCATCACCTTGAAGCTGAATGAGAGGGACAGGTCATACAAGGTTGTCGGTCTGTTCGACTGCCTGATGAACAACGGAAGCATCGCACTGATTTCTGAGCGGTATTTCAAACTGGATACAGGCATCACCGCGTACGGCCGGTTCAACATTCGTACCTCGAAGGACGCCGCAGACGTGCAGAAGAGCCTGGAAACCTTGCTGGAACGCTATTTCCCGAGCATCATCACCATCCGTGAGATGGAACGTCAGAACCGGGTGGCGAACGACGGCATGTTTGTCCTGCTGAAATCCTTCTCCGTGCTGGCCATGCTGATTGGTCTGATCGGTGTCGTGAACAATCTGCTTGTGGGATTCATCCAACGCCGCAGGTTCTTCGCGATGATGCGTTCTGTCGGCATGGAGAAAAAGCAGCTTCGAACGATGATCTTTCTTGAAGCGGCGACCGGTGGCATCGTCGGAGGCCTGATCGGGAGTGGGTCCGGCTTTGTGCTGATTGGAGCCTGTTCCCATGTGCTCACCGATATCAATCTCCCGATCCGGCTGTCGATGGATCCGTCGCAAGTGCTGCTGATGGTGGCCGGGGGCATGCTGACCATGTTGGTCGCTTCCCTATCACCGGTTGTGAAGGGTTCGAAAATGAAGCTGGTGGATGCGCTGAAGTATGAGTAAGGTCCAGGAAGAAAACGGCGGATGCGCTGAAGTATGAGTATGGCCAGAAAGATAACGGCGGACGCATGGAGAGGATATGCACGGAAACAAGAAGAAAGGCTATGAAATCTTTACGGTTCTCATGGCATGATATAAGTATCGGAAGCAACGGTGTTTTCTTCGGCTCGTACGTATCTGCAGCAACGGTGATCCCGGTGCTCATGCGCAATCGCCGGCAACCAAGAGGGGAGAACGGTCCTATGAAAATTATCCAGGCGGCAGACTATCAGGGCATGTGCCGGAAGGCGGCCAATATCCTTTCCGCGCAGGTCATTCTTTTCCCGAACAGTGTGCTCGGACTCGCGACCGGTTCCACCCCGCTTGGTGTGTATCAGCAGCTTGCAGAGTGGTACAGAAAGGGTGACATCGACTTTTCCCGGGTGAAGACAGTCAATCTTGATGAATACCGCGGTCTGGCGCCCACCCATGAACAGAGCTACCGCAACTATATGAATGTGAACTTTTTCGACAAGGTGAACATTGTCAAGGAAAATACGAATACGCCCGATGGCCTGGCAACGGACACCGAGGCCGAATGTGCCCGATATGAGGCGTTGATCAGCTCGCTCGGAGGCGTAGACCTTCAATTGCTCGGTATCGGCCACAATGGACATATCGGTTTCAATGAACCGGATGAGGCGTTCGACAAGATCACGCACTGCGTGAAGCTCAATCAGCGCACGCTGGAAGCGAATGCGAGATTCTTCAGCAGCATGGACGATGTGCCGAAGTATGCCTATTCGATGGGCATCAAGACAATCATGCAGGCAAGAAAGATTCTATTGGTTGTCAATGGCGGTGATAAGGCGGATATCCTTCATGCTGCCCTGACCGGTCCGGTCACGCCCCGTGTTCCCGGTTCCATTCTGCAGCTTCATCCTGATGTCACCGTGGTGGCGGACGAAAAGGCTCTGGCCCGTTTCGACCTGGTCTGAACGTGTGGTTTTTCCTTCAGGCATCCTGAAGCGGCGGCATCCTGCGTCAATCGGGTGTTTTTTCTTGTCTGTTTGCGGGCGTTTCGATATGATACTTCCACAGGCATGGGGCGCAGCATCTGAAATGCCTGTCAGGAAGACTGTACATATGTCTGACAGGAGGAACGTGCATGCCGCAGGATTGGATTCTCGCCAGCGATATCGGAACCAGTAGTGTCAAAACCGCCCTGTTCCAAAGTGACGGAACCCTTGTCGATTCCTCTTCACATTCGCATGGAACACGTCAGCTGCAGCCAGGCTGGGCGGACCAGGATGCAATGGCCTGGTGGATTGGGTTCTGTCGGAATGTGCGTGATTTGGTCAGCCGGCATCCGGATGCACGGCATAGAATCGCAGGCATCGGCGTCAGCGGGCAGATGCTCGGCTGTCTGGCATTGTCTTCCTCGGGCGCTCCCCTGTATCCGAGTCTGATACATGCGGATACCCGGTCCGATCGGGAAACCAGGCATATCAGGGATGCTGTTGGTGCGGAGAACCTATACAATCGTACCGGCAACATTCTGGATGCGCGTTCGGGGCTGTCGAAAATACTGTGGCTGAAGGGCAATGAACCCGAAGTCTATCGGAAGGCAGCCCGATTCATGCAGGCGAAGGATTTCATTGTATCGAAACTGACGGGGAACCTGGATTCCACGGATTGGTCCGATGCAGGACATACGCAATGGATGGATGTGAACAACCGGACTTATCTGACGGATGTTTTCTCGGAACTCGGTCTCGAGTCAGGAAAACTTCCTACCCTTCACAATGGAACCGATATCGTGGGGAATCTGACCCATGATGCCGCCCGGGAACTGGATCTGATTCCAGGCATTCCCGTTGTGGCTGGAGCAGGCGATGGTTCCTGTGCCAGTGCCGGTGCCGGTTCCTCCCTGGCAGGGGACTTCTATGCCTGCCTCGGAACAACGGCATGGATTTCCTATACGGCCACCAAACCTTGTTTCGACCCGAAGCAGCGTCTTTTCAACCTGATTTCCGCGGATGGCAGGACATGTGGGGTGTATGGCACAACCCAGTCGGCTGGCCGTTCCGTCACATGGGTGATGGATTTGCTTGGAGAAACCGATTTGAAGGAGTTTGACCGGAAGGCGTCGCAAGTGCGTGCCGGCAGTGAAGGTCTCATTTTTCTTCCCTATCTGGAAGGGGAACGTACCCCTGTCTATGACTCGGATGCCAGGGGAGTATTCTTCGGCATCTGCGATGCTCACCAGCGTGCGCATTTTGAGCGGGCGGTCCTTGAAGGTGTGGCGCTGGCCCTGCGGGATATTGTGACCGTATTCAGGGAGAGCATGACGCTGTCTGCCATGCGCCTGATCGGCGGCGGTGCGGGTTCGGATTTGTGGCGTGCCATTATCGCCAGCGCATGCGGATTGACGATTGAACGGCTGAAGACGCCGACCGGAGATGCCACGTCCCTGGGAATGGCCTTGGCCACTTCCGTCGGCGTTGGCATGCACCCGGATCTGGCATCGGCGCAGCGAGAAATTTCCGTGCTGGATGTCCAGGTGCCGGTTCCGCTTGACGCAGCCGCATACGACCGGATATATCCAATCTATTCCGAACTGTACGGGGTTAACAAAAAAATGTTTGCACGACTGGCGGAACTGAGGTCTTGAAAAGCAACAACTTGCTCTATGGATTTCAAAAAACAATGGCCGAATGGTTTTGTTCATGAAATGTTCATCATTTTTTCATTTGAACGACATACATCTGCAATCTTCAGTGTGGTATACTTATCTCGCAGGGTAAGATGTATTCCTCCTTTTTCATGATATTCATTTCATTTTATCTGTAGACACTTGTGATCAATCGGAATCATTATTTATTATCCGGATCAAGTGTCTTTTTTTTGCTCAATTTTCGGTTCGCGGCGTGTTTTCATCTCTCCGCAGCTGGTTGGTGCCATTCCTTCCGGAGTACCCTCAAAGTATTTCCAGCACAAAATCATCGTATCTGAGAACAGACCGGTCGGACGAGGGAATACCCGTCCGGCCGGTCTGTTCTCTTCCGCTGGGATTAAGTTGTTCACCATATGCTGATCCGAAGTCGCCGGAATGAATTTGCCTGCTCTACATCATTTCCACAAACTGAACGCGCCAGCCATCCGGGTCCAGCACATAAAAGAAGCGAATGCCGGGACCGGGTTGGAAAGGTCCGCTCTCCACAGGGATGCCTTTCTCTTTCATCATACCGATCGCAGCATCAACGGATTCAACCGTGAAGCCGATGGATATTCCGCTGCCCACAGTTGGATTCGGGTCGGATCCTGAAGCTATCAGTTCGAGTTTTGTTTCACCATCACCCAGGAACGCGAGTTCGGTTCCGGGACCTGCCAACCTGCGGGATTTCAAGGAAAGGGCGGCGATATCCATGTAGAAGGCCAGGGCTGTATCCAGATTCCGTACATGAAGGGTTTCAAACTGTTTACTTGATATATATCAAATACTATGATATAATATTCATTATGAGTAGAATAGTATCGATTGGACAAGCCTCGGTAATTCTTG
>JAIFNI010000259.1 GCA_020047785.1 Clostridia bacterium | reverse complement strand
CACCAGCATCAGGACGAGTAACAGGGCGAGCAGTTTCTTTGCGTTCATGTCTGTTCCTCCTTCATCATTTACCAAAACGCGGCATCGAAGACGCTGCGCATCAGTCGGCTGGATGGACGTGTCATGGGCCATTTATTACACAATCTGAATCATGATTCCGGCGCAACAACTCACTTATGCGATTTGTTATGCAGGATTCCTTTGGAATCGATTTCAACGATACCTGGCAAGCATCCGTTCATATTCCTCTTTTTTTGCCAGGTCATCCACAATGTCGTTCTGCTGGATCCCCTTGAATGTTCCGATTTGTTCCGCCACGGCATCGACACATCGGAACCCTTCCCATACCTGGATTCCTTTACCCGCCCGATGGATTTTTTGATAAATATCCGGCCATTCGGACTGGGAAGGGGCACCTGCTCCGGGAACCCACTGAACGGCATTCAAATTGTCCAGTTTCAGCAAATCATCCAGATGCCTGATTTCACCGGGACCATCCAGATGGAAGAGGGTGTTCGGGATTATTTCAGTCACTCTGGCAATCTCTTCCAGAACAAATTCACGGAACATATCATTGCCAATCATGAATGAAAAATCGGACTGGATGACATAGGACCGTTTCTCCGAATAGACACGCGACCAGTCCGTATATCCTCTGCTGCAAGTTTCCAGAATGCAGTTCAAATCGTTGTAGCAATGCATCCACAAATCATGGATTTCCGAAATGAGGCGTTTGACCTCATCCGGTTCGTCATATAAATCCATCAGAAGTTTTTCGGTGGAACGGAACACGGCCAGAACATCCATCACGCCGCCCAAGTCCACCATGCCCATGATCACGTTGCCTTTCCAAAGCTTGTTTCCCGCCCGATAGATGTCTTTGACGCGCTTCAGCCAGATGTTCTCCGGATCATATTCCAGATGGATATCTTTCAAATCCCGGATTTTCTGCGGTTCAAACCAGATGCTGCCAGTCGAATTGTCCGGAACCGCTCCCAGAAATGCAGACAGAACGCCGGGGCCCATGGAATCCAGGTTCACATGCGGAAACGCATCCCCCAGATACAGGTTCCTGGACAACTCATAGTCCATCCGATCCACGATTTCTTCTGCGGAGAAGGTCAGATCAAGCGCGTTTGACTGATTCAGCAGAGGCGCCTTCGGTTTGGGACGTCCGGGATCAACACCTTGAAGAACTACGGAAATCAAGGGTCTTTCCGCAACATGATTCCACCAGGAACCGTAACTTTTTCTGACTTCGTCCCATTGATGCTCCGTGAACTGGATGCCCATGCATGAACTCCTTTGTTTCGGCCATTTCCTAATTTGCGCTGATTCAATCAGAAGAGGGGGGCGCTCTGCTATACTGGAGGTGGTCATCAGAAAAATCCGGTGCAAGGACGCATTTTCATGCCACCGTCATGAGCACCGTCAGTTGGTCATGCAGGGTTGCCTCGTTCATCCTATAATATTTTTCCTGAAAGCAATACCGAAAAATGATTGGGATTTAGCAGAATTGCCCGTCCATGCCATCTCTGACAGGAGGAATCGTCTTGCGTGTTTTATTCGACGCAGCGCATCTGAAGTGCTTCATGGAACATTTTTTCGCTGTTTCACAGATCTGTGTGTCCGTGTTTGATTGCGACATGAACCTGATTGCCAGCACGGAAGACAAGATCAGCACTTTTTGCCTGAAGGTGAGAGATAATGCCGTTTCCTTCAACAAATGCCTCGAATCCAATGAGCGGGCATTCCGCAAAGTCCTGGAGACGCATCAGACCCATATCTACACCTGCCATGCGGGACTGTGCGAAGTGGTGTCTCCCATCATGGGAAACGATGCCATCGTCGGCTTTCTCATGATTGGTCAGTTCCTGCCCGCCAATGAGGAGGAAAAATGGTGGGGCAATCTTGAAAAGGGACATGGCTGCGTCCAAAGCCTGACGGAATTGAAAGCGACCTATTCTCATCTGAAAGTCATACCGGAGAACGAACTGCATGCATGGGTGGAAATCGTGAATGCCTGCGCCAGCTATATCTGGGTCAAGCAGTATCTTCGGCTGTACTCCGATGAAAAGTTCACCAGAATCGACCGGTATGTACATGAAAATCTGTCGGTTAAGCTTTCAGCCGACTCCCTGTCCAGCGCGTTGGGTTTGCCAAAAAGCGCGCTGTACAACATTGTCAAACAGAACGCCAACCTTTCCCTGGGCGACTATATTCGTTTCATGCGAATAGAGAAGGCCAAGGAACTGCTTGCCCGAACAGATCTGCCCGTAGCTGCGATATCCGGCCTTGTGGGCATGGACGACTACAACTATTTCTCCAGAATATTCAAGGATACGGTCCATGAAACGCCGCGCGATTATCGCAAAAAATTCCTGCCCAACTGAAGACGGTTGTTATTTTTTCTTTTCACAAGCCTCCCGGATAAGTTCCACATACCGGGCAACCTTGCCGATATCCCCGTGTACCGTGTATACATCACGCTGCGAGAATTCCAGCGTCAACCCTTTCGCTGCGGAAACCGTCTTCTCCATGGCTGCGCGCACAGCATCCTCATTCATGTATCGCTCCACGCCGATGAAATTCGGGCTGGGCTTGCGGTGAAAGACGACTTTGCGGCCCTGCAGCGCATGACCCATGAACGCTTCATCGCACCAGGGAGATATGGAGACCTTGCGCAGGTTCTCGAACCGGCTGATGCTTTTTTCCCAGATGGCATGAACCCCCTCGCAGCAGCCGTAGGACAGCAGTCCATACCTTTCGGAAAGCCGCTTGTAGTAGGGATAAACAAACTCATGGTACATTTCCGGCGATACCCCGGAGGTCTCCTGGGAGTCCAGATAACCCCAGATTTGTGTGGTGGCGAGTTGTGTTCCTGACTCAGGCAGATCCTTGGTAAAACAATATGAGCCCTGCGGAAGTTGCTGGTCGCCGGCAGTCGGAAGCAGAAGGCCATCCTTCTCGCTTTCCTCCATCAACGACAGATAGTCACCGGTCAGCATGTCCAGCATGCGATGGAACAGTTCAGGTTCATCGCACATGGCGATGTACATGTTGTCCATGCCCATGATCCGGACGATGTCCCCCATCGGACTGAACCCAAAGGGTGAACCGACGGTTCTCACCGGCAGGATGTCCCCGACGGCCGTTTCCAGGCGCTCTTTCCGATTCTCGAACGCCTCTCTTTTCTTGCTGACCGTCGACTTGCCCAGTTTCACGAAGTCCTGTGCAAGGTCGAGGACCTGCGGCACGAAGTGATGACCGAGTCCTCCGCTTTCATCGCGATGAAACGGGAGCCCGAAAGGGACGATGTCGTAGCGCATGCTGACAGGGAGATAATCCCGCACAAAGGTGTCGTCCTGAAACAGTTCGAAGTTGACCGCATTCGCCGTCAGCAGGGACTCGATTTCACGCCCCTCTGGCGTTTCGCATTTCAAAAGAGGGTTGACGATTTCACCTTCAAATGTCCACAGCTCCACGGTAATCATGGGGCGTCCGCTGCCATCCATGCGGCCATGTCTTTCCCAATCCTGCAGCAGCCGCTGGTTTCGACTGCTGCCCGCAAGTTCGCGCTGGTGTTCGGCGAGTTCTCTTACTCTGGCCAAATCCTTCTTGTTCATTTTTCCGTACCTCTTTCACAATTCGGGCATTCATTCTGAACAATTTCACTTGGAAAGAACCTCGGCCGATATGGCAGCAGCGGTTCACAGTCGTTATGAATCGTACCGCAATTGCAGCAAGAGTTATATGGAAAAACGGATGAGTTATAGCAAAATCGCCTGTTTTCAGATTGCGGGAGATTATTCCATACGGAAGCGGGAAACATCCGCCTTCAGGGATTCAGCCATACCGGCAAGGGTTTCGCCGGCACGTGAGATTTCTTCCACCATGGCGGATTGCTGCTGCATGGAGGCAGCCGTCTGCTCCACGGCGGCTGCATTTTCTTCCGAAACCGCAGCCAGGCTTTCCACTGCGATTGCAAGTTTTTCTTTTTCGTGCTTCATATCGGCACCCGATGCATTCAGGCTTTTTATGCAGGTTGTCATCTCCATCAGGGCATCTGAAATCGTCAGGAAGGTTTTTTCCGTATGCGCTACCTGATCACCCTGTCGGAGAACAATTTCTCCTGCAGCATTCATCAAATCCACGCTTTGGGAAACATCCAGTCGCAGGGTGTCAAGCACCACGCGGATTTCTCCTGCAAACCGATTCGATTGTTCGGCAAGTTTTCGGATTTCCTCGGCAACCACGGCAAAACCTCTTCCGGACTCCCCCGCCCGTGCCGCTTCAATGGCTGCGTTCAGCGCCAGCAGATTGGTTTGCTCCGATATGCGCTGTATCATATCACTCGCCTCGCCGATTCGTTCGGCGCCCCTGCTGGTTTTCAGAATGTTCTCATTGACGGATTTTGATGAGTTTGCCGTTTCTGCGGTGGCCTCCACCAGATGTCGGTCAGATTTCACATACCCCTGTTTCCACAAGTGAAGGCGGCTCCAACCGCAGCCGATAGGTCCGGATGGCCTCTCCCGGAATGACCAATGTTTCCGCTATCCCCACAGAAGGAATCCGGATTCGCACGACTTCATCCTGACTTGTTGCCGCATGCAGCCGCAGGATGAAACCCTCACCATCCTCCGCTTTTTTGAAGGCGTGCATTTGAACTGTACGGCTTTCGAGCAGCACGGCCGGCGGGGGTGTCATACCGGCACCGTGCGGATAATAGGAAAGGGCGAAGGGCTTCTCGTTGTGAATCTGCGCTTCCCGCTCCACTTCGGAAAGGCGTTCCGAAGCCACTCCTCCCTTGAACCAAAATCGAAACAGGCGTTCCCCTTGATCGATGTGCGGGGAAAACCGGTCCTGCGGCATCATCGGCCGGTCATGAATCGGATGGCAGGCGTATCCGGGCGACCGCAGCAGCGAAAGCCGCAACTCCCCGTCGAGGCAGTCGAACCCGTAGGTTCCGTCATTGATGCAGGTCCAGGCCAGATTCTCTTCCTCCGAGACCAAGGCTGCCCACTTCTGGGCAACCGCTTCGTCCCCGTTGTCCGGCATCCGATCGCGGCCATACGCCACCTGCCCCAGGCAGTGTGCCCTGTCCAGCACGGTGGGGACCGACAGCTTCAGAAACCTGCGCTTTTCATTCCAGAACACACGCAGTTCCACTTCCAGCTCGCATCCCTTTTTCGGGACGAAATAGCGCTGGCAGAGGAAGGAATCCCCATAATGGAAAACTGCCTCCACGACGGTGCGGACAGGACCCTCCTCGATGATCCGGACAGAGTCGATGACCTTGTCCTCCAGACCGGAAAAGCGGGCACCCTCCTCCGGACGCATCAGCGTGAACCTTCCGGCTTCCCGGCGGAACGAATGGACACGCATGCCCCAGGGGTCATCATCATCCTGAAGGACCACCGCGTTGAATGCACCGGGTTTGAGCATTTCCGTTCCCCCGACGCGAAGACTGTCCACCAGACCGGTTTTCGTATTGATGACAACCGCCATCTCCCCATTGTCCAACAGAATTTTTCCGGCATGCCGGATCGGCTCCGGTCTGAGCCGGGACGGGATTTTGCGGAAACGGCAACCGAAACGGGTCATGGCGGAGGGAGCCAGTTCCGCTTCGAAAACAGCGTGCTTTCGCCAGTCCAGATTGATGTTGCTGGCCTCCTGCTCCGTCTGGCAGGGAATCAGTCTGCCTTCCTGATAAATTTCCGCCAAAGAGAAGCTGTCCGTCCAATTCTGATCCGCCAATTGGAACTCGCATTCGAAAACACCCTTGACCGGGTAGGGATGGGGATTGTACAGGAAAATCGGAATCTCGCCATCCACTCCCGGGGCCTGACCGGAAAGCAAAGCGACAAAAGCCTTCATTTTTTTCCTGGACACAACCTCCAGGCCATGGTCCAGCAGACGCAGGGACGTTTCCTCCACAGGTGGGATGGAAGACCCGGGCAGGATGTCATGAAACTGCGAAAGGAGCAGATCCCCGACAGCTTCGTCCAATCCGGCCGATGCAGCCGGAAGCAAGCCATGCAGCACCGCGGCCGACAGCATCTTTTCAGTCAGAAACAGTTCATTCTCCAGCTTCCGGTGCTTCTGCTTGATGCGGATCTGGGACGTGTAGCAGCCGACACCCCATGGATTGAGCGAATGGGATACACGGGGAAGCTCTCCGTGGTTTTGCGCCATCTCAGTGAAATACGCCTCCGGCGTCCCATGGACCAGCGTCACCTCGGGGTGTTCCGCCGCATAGGTCTGCAGCGCCGCAATGTCCTCACGGGAAGGCCCTCCGCCATGATTTCCGATTCCCCACAGCAGCATGCCGGTATCCTTTTCCGGATTGGCACGGCAATACTCTCCGAGTTTCTTCACCACTTCGCCCCGCTGGCTGTTGTATCCGGCAAACCCGCGATGCACGGCAATCCGCGACCCTGCGAACCCTTCCCAGAGGAAGTCATCCGCCGGCAGCGGGCAGTCCGCCTGTCCGGGTCTGGTCACGACATATCCTGTAAAGCCTGCCTGCTGCATGATCTGAACAAGCCCACGATTGTGCCCGAATGGGTCGAAATTGATGGCCACGGTGGGGGTCTTTTCGAAATGCCTGTGGAAATACCGCCGTCCCGAGAGTATCTGTCGGACAAACGATTCTCCGGAAGGCATGTTGCAGTCCGGCTGCAGGTGCCAGCCTCCCATGATGTGCCATCGGCCGGAAGCAACCAGTTTCTTGATCCGTTCGAAGAGCTGAGGCTCGTAGTCGGCAACCCATTGGTAGAGCAGCGCCTCATTGTGATTGAACACAAAATCCTGATATGTTTCACAGAAATCTGCCGCGACCCGGAAGGTCGAGACCGCTTCCGCCGCGCCTTCCTCCCATTCCCACAGCCAGACCGGATCCAAATGGGCGTTGCAGACAAGATGGACTTTCTTCATGAGTTTCCCCCGCCTTTTCGATTTGCTTAAAATGATGAAGGACGTTTATTCAGCTGCATCCATTTCCCAGGAAAAATCTCTGTCCAGCGGGAATATCGGCCTCTGCAGCTTTTTGAATATGAAACGCGACAAATCCTGAGAGGCGCTCCCCGGCGTCAAGGCCATGATGGACCGCCCGGTGACCTGGCGGAGCGCATCGTACAAATAGCCCTGCTTGACGATGACAATCTTGAAATCCTTGATTCTCAGGCCTGTTGATTCAATGATTTCCGGTGTGACGAACGAGCATCTTTCCACAGTCATGATGACATGAATCCCTCCGGTCACCACGACTGCCGCCTCGGTATTGCGGTCCCCGCTTTTGTCCAGAATCCTTCCCTTCCATTTCAGCCACCCGGCCAGGGGTACGACCACGCCAGCCGGATCCATTTCGCCACCTATGTTGAAAGACACGGCAGCACCGATTTGAACCCCGCGCAAGGTGTCCACGCCACGTTTGCAAACAATCCCTGCCACCAAAACATGTTCCGGTGGATTGGACAGCAGCAGTTTCAGGTAGTATGCACTGTCACCCGGTGCTCCCGCCGTGACATTGTCTCCCGAGTCGGTGATGAAAACAGGCTCCGTCGGGTCTGCAAGGGCCATGCGGACCGCTTCTTCCGGATCTGCGGTTTCTTCCTCGAACCGGAACTGCTCCCTCTCATCCCAAAAAAGACCTGCAAGCCGCTTCGCTTCTATTTCTGCACGCAAAGTACCCCGTTCTTCCACCACGACGATGCTTGCCATGCTGTTCGGCGCATCCACCCAGGCCATGCCGTCAAAGAAAGAGGCGCACAGAATCCCCTCGGCCGACTCGGCCCGGGCAACCTCCTGCATCAGGGAAAGGAGCGGTTCGATGCAGGTTGTGGCCATTTCTCCCGGGAACAGCAAAGGCGGCCTCATCATGAATGGATGCGGCAGCAACCCTTCTTCCATGCACCGGATCAGCAGCCTGGCCGTTTTTTCCTGGGTCTGCACTTCGTCGATGTGGGGGGCCGTTCGGTAGCCATACACAATATTGGCATTGTCCATGAGCAACTGTGTATTGTTTGCATGAAAATCCAGCGCGACCGCAATCGGAACATCCGGCCCCACTTTCCGACGAATGGCGCTGACAAGGTCGGCTTCCCCGCTGCCCACCCGTTCCACTTCCAAAGCGCCGTGCAGATATAGCCATACCCCATCCAATCCGCTGTCCGTCGTTATGCAGTCCAATATCTGTCCTTTGAACCGAAGATAACTTTCCTCCTGCAAAATACCGCCGGGAACCGAGTAGGCATAGAGCGTCGGCACCA
>JAIFNI010000139.1 GCA_020047785.1 Clostridia bacterium | reverse complement strand
CGGAAGGCCATCTGCCCGGTCAACACGGCTACGGCCGCCGCCAAATCCGTTTCCGAACAGGCTCAACTGCTCAAACCGCGGATCGGCGGCTTTTCCCGGTTCGGCAAGAATCCTGGTGAGGGACTCCGTTCCATAGCCCTTCACCCCTTCGAATTTGCCGCCGCATGTGATGAAATGCTTCGCACGTTTCATCACAATGCGCATGTGGGCGAGATCCGCAAAGGAAAGGGGACCGAAACGACGGGCCGCAAGAATGCGCCTGGCCGACTGCACGCCGACTCCGGGAATCCGCAGCAGCATCTCGTAGGACGCCCGGTTGATCTCCACGGGAAACCGGTCCAGATGTCTGACGGCCCAATCCGCCTTGGGATCGATGCGCGCATCGAAGGTATCATGCGACTCATCCAGGAGCTCACCAGCCTCGAATCCGTAAAAACGCAGGAGCCAGTCCGCCTGGTACATGCGATGCTCCCGCAGGAGCGGCGGTTCCGACGTGATGGCCGGGAGCTGCCCCGGGGCACGGTTGATGGGCATGTAGGCGGAATAATAGACCCGCTTGAGCGCGAATTTCCGATACAGGGTCTCGGAGAGCCGCAGAATGCGCAGATCGCTGTCCCGCGTGGCGCCGACGATGAGCTGCGTGCTCTGCCCCGCCGGCACGAATGCCGGCGCGTTCCGCATCACGGGCAGCAGTTCCCTGCTTTCCCGGATGCGCTCGTGCAGGAAACCCATCGGCACCAGAATGCTCTCCGGCGTTTTCTGAGGCGCCAGCCGCACGAGGCCGGAGGCACTCGGCAGCTCGATGTTCACGCTCATGCGGTCCGCCAGCAGTCCGGCCTGATGAATCAGACCGGGGGAAGCACCCGGGATCGCCTTCACATGGATGTATCCATTGAACCGGTATTCCTGACGAAGTTTACGCAGGGCGGAGACCATGCGTTCCATGGTGTGATCCGGACTGACGTTGACGGCTGAGCTGAGGAACAGACCTTCTATGTAGTTCCTGCGGTAAAACCGGATGGTCAGTTCCGCCATTTCGTCCGGCGTGAAACTGGCACGGGGGATGTCGTTCGAGGCCCGGTTCACGCAATAGGCGCAATCGTAGATGCAGGCATTGGAAAACAGGACCTTCAGCAGCGAAATGCAGCGGCCGTCATCCGCCCAGCTGTGGCAGATGCCCGCCAGGGAGGCCGAACCGACGGTTCCCGCCTTTTTCCCACGTTCCACACCGCTTGAAGAGCAGGATACATCGTATTTGGCCGAATCTGCCAGAATCTGCAGTTTGTCCATCAGTTTCATCGCCGTTCCCGCCTCTCCAAACCCGTTTTCTTCCGCGCCTTCCTCTTCGTTTCAACAGAATTATAACGCATATCCCGTCTTTTTTCAAACATTTGTTCTTTTTTGAGAAAAATGAATGATTCCTGAATTTGCAGGCGGAAGGATGCAGATTCCCGCGAACAAGAGCGAAAAGCCGGGAACAATGTCCTTTCAACGCTTGTCATGCAGGATTGCATATGCTATAATTCATCAACAACGAGGGTGCTGTTTGGTATTTATATAGATTATAAGTACTGGTGCATCCTCTTTAGTTTTTTTCAGGAGGAAATTCCATGAGAAACTCAAAGCGCATCTCCCTTCTGCTCATCATGCTTCTGATCATCGCCATGACGCTGTCCGCATGCGGCGGCACAAACACCATCAAGATCGGCATGGTCATGCCGATCACCGGTCAGGTCGCCACCTACGGCGTGCAGTCTGTCAATGCGGCAAAGATGTTCGTCAAGGAACTCAATGCTGCCGGCGGCATCAACGGCAAGCAGATCGAACTCGTCGTCGAAGACGACGAAGCGACGCCTGCCAAGACCACAAACGCCTTCAAGAAGCTGGTTTCCAGTGACAAGGTTGTCGCACTCGTCGGAGCCCTCACATCCAAGTGCTCCCTCGCAATCACAGGCGAAGCACAGCAGAAGAAGATCGTCATGATCTCGCCTTCCTCCACCAACGACACCGTCACCTCCGCGGGCAATTTCATCTTCCGCGCCTGCTACAACGACTCCTTCCAGGGCCAGGTTGTCGCCCAGTACGCATTCGAAACCCTGAAGGGCAAGAATGCCGCCATCCTCTTCGACAATGCCAATGACTATTCCAAGGGCCTTACCCAGAACTTCAAGGACAAGTTCCTGGCCCTGGGCGGCACCATCGTCGCGGAAGAATCCTACGCCACCGGCGACACGGACTTCAACGCACAGCTGACCAAGATCGCGGCAACCAAGCCGGACGTCCTCTTCCTGCCCGACTACTACAGCACCATCTCCGTCATCTCCAAGCAGGTCCGTGCCCTCGGCATCACCGTTCCGATGCTCGGTGCAGACGGTTGGGACGAAATCACCAACAACGCCGGTGACGAAGTCATCGACTGCTACTACTCCAACCACTATGCACCGGACGCCAACGATCCGGAAGTCAAGAAGTTCGTAGAAGCCTACAAGGCCGCCTACAACGGTGAAACCCCGAACGCACTCGCCGCACTCGCCTATGACTCCATGAACATCCTGTGCGACGCCATCGCCAAGGCCGGCACGGACCCGGACAAGCTCCAGGCCGCCATGATGGAAACCAACAAGAAATTCGTCACCGGCAATGTGAAGTTCAACGACCTCCGCAACCCGGTCAAATCCGCCGTCATGCTGAAGATCGTCAAGGGTGCCGACGGCAAGCTGACGACCGAGTACTCCGGCACAGTCAACCCGTAATCCCTGGCCTCAGAAACCTCAGGAAAACGGTAGAATGGAAGAACGGGAACAGGTGCAGGTCCTGCACTTGTTCCCGTTCTTCCGAATCAGAGACCAGGAACCAATCGGAAACTAGAGTGAGGATTTGCATGTTCGCCCGATGCAAGGCGGAATGTCCCGCATCGGCGCTTATGCGGAATAGGTGTCAAGCATGCTGCTGCAGCAATTAATCAATGGTTTCACCCTGGGCTTCATCTACGCCCTGATTGCCCTCGGGTATACCATGGTATACGGCATCGTCCGGCTCATCAATTTCGCCCACGGCGACATGCTGATGATCGGCGCATATACCGGCTATTTCATCCTGAATGCCTTGGGAGCCACCCCTTCCTCCCTTGTCCTCTCGCTGGTCGTCTCCATGATGGTCTGCGCCGTCATCGGCGTCGCACTGGAGCGGATCTGCTACAAGCCGCTCCGCACGGCGCCGCGCATCAACATCCTCATTGTCGCCATCGGGGCTTCCCTGGTCATCGAGAACGGGGGACGCATTCTTCCGTTCATGGGACCGAATCCCCGCCAATACCCGCAGCTCGCGGGCTCCGTCAACCAACTCGACGTGATGGGTCAGCAGGTCATCATTTCCCAGCAGGACATCATCGTCATCGTGGTCTCCATCGTCATGATGGCCGGCCTCGGATACATCGTCAAATTCACGAAAATCGGCAAAGCCATGCGCGCGGTTTCCCATGATACCCGTGCGGCTTCCCTCATGGGCATCAATGTCGACCGGATCATTTCCTTCACCTTTGCCATCGGCTCCGCCATGGCTGCGGTCGCAGGGGTCCTGTTTGCAAGCAAATACCCCCAGGTCCAGACCTACATGGGCATCCTGCCCGGCCTGAAGGCATTCGTGGCTGCCGTTCTCGGCGGCATCGGCAGCATTCCGGGCGCCATGATAGGCGGCATCATCCTCGGCATCACCGAAATCCTCTCGAAGGCGTACATTTCCTCCAAAATGGCGGATGCGGTCGTCTTCGGCATCCTGGTGCTCATCCTCATGGTCCGCCCTACCGGCATCATGGGCAAGAGCCTCAAAGAGAAAGTGTAGGTGGCAGGATGAAAAAAATCAAATCATTCCCTTTGCTTCTCGGAATCTCGCTGTTCGTCGTACTGATCGTCTCGGTCCTGATCAAGCTCGAGATTCTCAACGAGTACGTCGCACAGATTCTCTCCTTCGCAGGCATCAATGTCATCATCGCCCTGAGTCTGAACCTCATTTCCGGTTTCACCGGGCAGCTGGCACTCGGCCACGCAGGATTCATGGCCATCGGCGCCTATGCGGCAGCCATCTCGGTCATGCAATTCAATATGCCGATTTTTGTCGGAATCCTCATCGGTGGCGTTGTGACCTCGCTGTTCGGGCTGATTATCGGATTCCCGACCCTCCGACTGCGCGGTGACTATCTGGCCATTGTCACGCTGGCCTTCGGCGAGATCATCCGGGTCATCCTGGTGAACCTGGACAAGCTGACCGGCGGCGCCGCCGGTCTGAAGGGCATTCCGTACTTTGTATCGGCCGCTGCCATCGAATCGGACCCGGCGGTCATCACCTGGGTACCGGTATTGAATTTTGCCTGCATCACCCTGACGATGCTTCTGATTCTTGCCCTTTCCCATAATCTGCTCACCTCCTCCTATGGCCGGGCCATCATCTCCGTCCGAGAGGATGAAGTGGCATCCGGATCCATGGGTGTCGGCAGCTTTCAGTACAAGATGATCGCCTTCTGCCTGTCCGCCTTCATCGCGGGTGTCGGCGGCGGTCTGTATGCCTTCCTTTTCAATTATCTGAATCCGACGGACTTCAATTTCCTGCGTTCCGTTGATTTCCTCATCATCGTCGTCTTCGGCGGCATGGGCAGCCTCACCGGCACACTGGTGGCCGGCTACCTGCTCACCTATCTGCAGGAAGCCCTGCGGTTCCTGCAGGATTACCGCCTCGTCATCTACCCCGTGCTGCTCATCATCATGATGATTTTCCGTCCGGGCGGCATCATGGGCTCGAAGGAATTGTCCATCGTCCGACTCGTCCGCACCGGCAGCCTCAAGAAGGCCCTGCAGCGCGAGACCGCGGCCGACAGGGAGGAGCAGGCATGAGCACCGTATTGCACGCAAACAAGATTTCCATCGAATTCGGCGGACTCAAGGCCGTCTCCGATTTCAGCCTGAACCTGGAGAGTGGAGAACTCGTCGGACTGATCGGACCGAACGGCGCCGGAAAAACCACGGTTTTCAATATGCTGACTGGTGTCTACCTCCCGACTTCCGGTGATATCACGCTGGAAGGAAAAAGCCTGCTGAAAAAACAACCGCACGTCATCAACCATTACGGCATTGCGCGCACCTTCCAGAATATCCGGCTCTTCAAGGAGATGACGGTTCTGGAGAATGTGCTGATTTCCTATCACGCCCATGTCGGATACAACTTTGTCTCCGGCCTGCTGCATCTTCCCTCCTTCAAAAGCAGGGAAAAAGAGATGAGGAAAAACGCACTGGAACTGCTTTCCATCTTCCACATCGAGGGCAAGCAGGATGAATTGGCCAAAAACATGCCGTATGGAGAGCAGCGGAAGCTGGAAATCGTACGGGCGCTTGCTACGAAACCAAAGGTTCTGCTTCTCGATGAGCCGGCCGCCGGCATGAATCCGCAGGAGACCCACGACCTGATGAACCTCATCCGGTTCATCCGGGACACGTTCAAGCTGACCATCCTGCTCATCGAGCACGACATGAGTCTTGTCATGGGCATCTGCGAACGCATCCTGGTGCTTGACTACGGCCAGACCATCGCATCGGGTACGCCGGATCAGATCAGCAAGAACCCCATGGTCATCAAGGCCTATTTGGGAGAGGAGGCTGATTTCAGTGCTTGAAGTCCGTGATTTGAACGTTTACTACGGGAACATCCATGCCATTCACGACATCAGCTTTTCCGTCAGCGAAGGCGAAATCGTCACCATGATCGGCGCCAACGGCGCCGGAAAGTCGTCCACACTCAACAGCCTTTCCGGTGTGATTCCCTACAAGGGTTCCGTCACATTCCAGGGGAAGGAACTGCCTGTCGGCAAACCTCATGAAATCGTCACCGCCGGTCTGGTTCAGGTTCCTGAAGGGCGCCGCATCTTCGCCAACCTCAGCGTGAAGGAAAATCTGGAGATGGGCGCTTTTTCCCGAAAGGACAAAGCCAATCTGAAAAACGACTATGAAGTTGTCTATACCCGCTTTCCACGCTTGAAAGAGCGTCTGCAGCAGGTGGCCGGAACCCTCTCCGGCGGCGAGCAGCAGATGCTTGCCATGGGGCGGGCGCTCATGTCGCGACCGAAGATGCTCCTGCTCGATGAACCTTCCATGGGACTCGCCCCCTTGCTGGTGAAGGAAATCTTCAGCATCATCCGGGACATCAACGCAAACGGCACAACCGTCCTGCTGGTCGAACAGAACGCCAACATGGCGCTTTCCATCGCGCACAGGGCCTATGTGCTCGAAACCGGGCGAATCATCCTCTCGGGTGCCGCGTCGGAACTCATGAAGAGCGAAGAAGTGCGTAAAGCCTATCTGGGCGGGTAAGTGCAAGTGAAGAAGAAACGGCTTGAAGGCCGTCAAGGAGGGTACTCCCATGGTTGTCCGCGATATCATGACATCCAACCCCTTCACCGTCACCCCGGACACGAACATCGCAGAAGCACTCGGCATCATGCGGGAAAAAGGCATCCGGCGGCTTCCCGTCATGAAGGGCGACAAACTCATCGGCATCATCACGAAGCGTCGTTTGCTGGAAGTGTCGCCCTCTCCCGCCACTACGCTCAGTGTATTTGAAATGAACTATCTGCTCGCAAAAACGGTCGTCAAGGATGTCATGACCAAGGAGGTCCTCACGGTCGACCCCGATGCCCTGCTGGAACAGGCAGCCGTCATCATGGCAGACAGCAACATCGGCGGCCTGCCGGTCATCGAAAAAGGCAAACTGGTCGGCATCATCACGGAAAAGGACATATTCCAGTCCTTTATCGAAATTCTCGGATTCCGCGACCCGGGAAGCCGGATCTGCATGGAGTATGGAGATGACCGCCCAGGAGTCCTGGCCTCCATTGCCAGCCTCACGGCGGATATGGGCATCAACATCTCCCACCTCGTCCTCTACAAGAGCGAGATCATTTTCCGGGTAAACACGAACAACGTGGAGACTTTGGCCTCGAAACTCACTGCGATGGGATTCGTCATCACCTCCATCGTCTAAGGCGCCGGAAGAAAATAACCTGCTCTTTTCTCGAAAAGAATGGCAAGTCTGGCCATTGTTTTCGGGAATTCATCGAGCAGGTTATTTTTGTTCCAAAACTTAATTTTGGTAAATCCCCAGGGCTGCCAGCGCCTCAAGACAATCGTGGAACCCGAGGACGGGAACCGCCTGTATACCAAGGCTCCGGGCCGCTTCCACATTCGCGGGATGGTCATCAAAATACAGAACGGATTCCGCCGGCAGCGCCAACTCGGACAGAACCTTCCGAAACATGTCGGAATCCGGCTTGAGCAGTCCCATCCGATAGGATAGAAACAGATCCGGCAGGGCGTCGATTTCCGGCAGCATTTCCCGTGCCATCAGCCAGTGCGGATCACTCGTGTTGGAAAGAATGCCGGTGCGAACCTGTGCCGCTATCAATGGCAGATGCTCTGCCGCACCTGGATACGGAGCCTCGAGAAAGGTCCGGAAAATCTGAAGGAATTCATCCGTGTTCATGGGCAATGAGAGTTCACCCACGATGTTCCGGCAGAAATGATCGAGATTGCATCCACCGGACTCAAACAACCGAACCGACGGTGAATACAGCCAGCGTCGAAACAGCTCCGCTTCATCCATCCTGCCCTGCAGGTGGGAAAGCAGAACCTTCACCCCCCGCAGCCGGATGAGAACGCCACCCAAGTCAAAGAGAACCGCCTGTATGTTTGAACGCATGCCATCAATCCTTCACCTTCGTCAGCACCAGATAGCCAAGGCCGGCATAAATCAATGCGCTCACCAGCGTGCCGAAGCCAAAATATCCATACCGGATGATGCTCATGAGAAATGACAACACCTGAAATCCCGCAAACCCGAACAAACCGGCATACAGGAACTGTGTCTGCCGGTTTGCCCAGCAGAGCAGCAGGCCGACAAGGAAAACATACCAGTCGAATGCACCCAGGAAATTTTCAATGATACCAAGGTCCAGAACGAAGTTCACCAACATGACGGCCAATGCACCGAACACAAGGATGACATCGAGATGCATCAGCGAACCGAGGAAAGGGACTTTGGACAGACCTTCTTTCAGATCATCACCGATTCTGCGGAAAATGCTCATGATTCTTCTCCTTCTGTGAGGGGAATCCCTGCTGCTGCCATGGTCACGGCTCCGGCTTCCCGAGCGGATTTCCACCTGTCTTCCTGAAAAATACCACAACAGGCCGGTCATCGTCAACTTCTACCCTGTAAATGCGCCGTATAAATGACATAAACTGTCAGACTCGGACGCATTTACAGGGAATTGCCGGTGATTCGCCGCGAAG
>JAIFNI010000243.1 GCA_020047785.1 Clostridia bacterium | reverse complement strand
TGGATGTCAAAGCCGCAGAAAATCTGCAGGCGATAAGCCTGGAATCCTATTGTCTGAAATACAAGCCACCTTTTACGTTCCGTTCGTCATTGAGCGATTATCGCCGGGAAGATTGGCTTATCAATCTAGCCTATAAATACACCGAATGAGCAACATAAACGTAAAGATTTGGGTGTATTTATAGGGAATTGCTGGTGATTCAAAGCGAAGCATGTGGGGTCTACCCCTGTATGGCATCAACAAGATACGTCAGGTGATGACGGTCGAGATGATGCTTCACCGGCTTCTCTTAAACCACCCGCTAACCAGGGTCATCCCATCCACCTGATTTTGAGAGAGCCATCAGTCTGAACAGATGGATGATTCAACACAAATCCACATTGTGTCATTTCATCTATACTCATTTGTGATGCTGTGTACGCCATGAATACAATGATATGCTCAGGGTCTGCTCTGGACGTTTTCGGAAGAAATCCGCAATGGCCAATATGCCAAATACCTGGTTCGCCCCGATGTCGCCCATGGGGTTCTTTCTTTCAGGAAGTCTGGCGCGTTCCGTATTTCCGGGCATATCCGGTTTTGCGGTATTGGGCCTGGCCATGCTGCTGTTTCAGGATCGCTTTGCAGCCATCCGGCCTGAAAACCTGCTATGGATGCTGGCCTTGCTGGTTCCGGCTACCGGCTTCAACCTGTTGCAGGGGTAGGATTGTGACCGTGAAAACCGCAAAAACACAAAACCTCTGCCCGATCTCGTTCTCTCGTCACATGCACGTCTTGAAAGCGTTTTTCAAAGTGCAGTTTTCCCGGGCTATAGTGTACCGTTTCGGTTTCTGGACCGCATTTTTTGGGGATCTGATCCTGTTTCCGGTCCAGCAGGCCGTATTTGGCACCATCGCGAAGAACGGCACCATTGGCGGATGGACAACCGATCACCTGACCGTATTTACCGGCACATTCATCGCGCTGGACGGACTGTACATGCCCACCTGCTTTTTCGGCATCATCTCGCTCCGGACAAAATATGCGCCGGAACATTGGACTTGTTGCTTGGGATCGGCACCACCGGCGTATTTCTGGCACTGTCGTTCATGCTGTGGCACAAGGGGCTGAAATGGTACGACAGTACCGTTTCGTAGTGTTTCATTGTCTATGCCGAATCACGTTTTCAGCAGCCATTCCATTGCATTGATTTGCCTGATGCCATTATGCGATGTCAGCGGTGTAAAATCCAAAGTAAGAAGAACCTTCGGATTGTGGTCCTTGATGATATCCAACGGCACGGTGCAACGGCGCATGTTTCTGCCAAAGCGAACTCAGTTCCCGGCAGATTGCCCCAGCAGATGGTTGATGAACTGCTGCGCCCTCCGCCCCGAAAAGCCGCCATGCTGCATGCTCCACTGGAAAGCCTTGCTAGTCAGCACCTCTTCCGGCAGGATGATTTCCGGATATCGCGCGGCAATTCCCTTGACGATGTCCAGATACTCCTGCTGGCTTGGTTTGAAAAATCCGATCGACACCCCAAACCGGTTGACCAGAGAGATCTTCTCCTCGACCGTGTCGGAATGGTGGACGTCATTTTCATTGAATGCATCCTTGCGATCCGTCCACGTTTCCCGGATTAGATGACGTCGGTTGGAAGTCGCATAAAGCAGGACATTGTCCGGCGTCACCTCCATGCCCCCCTCGATCACGGCTTTGAGGTACTTGTACTCGATTTCGAAATCCTCAAAGGACAGATCATCCATCAGCAGGATGAACCGGTAGTTCCGGTTCTTGATCCGGGAAATGACGGCGGACAAGTCCTTGAACTGGTGCTTGTAGATTTCGATGATTCGCAGGCCCCGGTCCTGATACTCGTTCAGAATCGCCTTGACGCAGGTGGATTTCCCGGTGCCGCTGTCTCCATACAGCAACAGGTTGTTGGCCCGCGCCCCAAGCAGGAAGGCTTCCGTGTTCTCCACCAGACGTTGTTTCTGCGATTCATACCCAATCAGATCTTTCAGCCGAACCTCCACCGTGTTGGTGATCGGTTCAATTGTCAGCGGTCCCTCTGCATCCTTCAACCGAAATGCCTTGTTGATGCCAAACATGCCGACGCCGTGGTTCCGATAGTAATCCGTAACGATGTGGAAAACATCGTTTTCATCTGCCGCCTGTCCGATGGCTGCACGCAAGGCGAGGACTTTTTCGCTGACGTTCCGGTTATAGGTTCTTTTGTCCTTCTCAATGGCCTTGTACTGACGGAGAATGGAGAAACAGTCGATGCCAAGCGCCTGCTCAATCGGACGAAAATCGTAGTCAAACAGGGATTTGAAAATCTTGAAATCCCTCTTGGCCAACAGGTTCACGCTGCCTTCGCGAGCACCGGTCTTCTCGCAGGCAAGGCTGAACGGGTTTTCCGTCACGGCAAGCAGCCAGGCCAGATAGCACTGCCAGAGATCCTCATTGAAGCCAAACCGTGTCGCCAAGTCGAGCAGTCTGTGGGTTTGATCATAGATCGTCCCGATCATTTCATCGGGTATGAACGAACCGCTTTCAAATTGACGAAAAACATCCGCAAGCACTGGAAGAATGCCGTCAGGGTCCGGATTGCGGTAAATGACAAGGCTTGAAATTTCTTGATGCATGCAGGACCCTCCGCCAATTCTGTTTTGGTGACAGTCTGATCGTATGGTGTCCTGGCGCAAGCGTCAACAAGGAAAACAGCGAACCAATCTGCCAAGGGCAGTTCGGGAGCCTGGCATCCTGATCTCTATGGTTTGGTTTCAGCCGTCGGTTCTGGCGGAATGGAGCAGAAAGCGAGTCGGCACATGTTGTCAGAGATTGCTGCTGCAGTCGTGGTTGAGGGAGCGGGCTTGGGAGTGGGCACGGCAGGAATCGGGCAATAGGCGAGATGTCCCAATGTATTTGCAAATACAGGTCCGGAATCAGGTTCAGGCGTGACTGCCGAAACAGGAGAATCGTCAGAAACCACCGACAAATTGTCAATCGCGGCAGATGCTTTTTCAACGCGGAAATCAGTTCTGTAGAGACCAAAAATCCCAGCTGAAAGTATCAGGGCCAATGCAAACCAAGGCAGTATTTTTTGTGTTTTCATGATATGCATCCTCTCTGAAGATTACACGATGCCAGTGTCACCACGCTTTCATCACTCCCTATTCATTACAATGAAGCGGAGCATCTCGTCATGCGAATGGCAGTGGCAACCAGTATAAAACTGTTCTTTTTGCCTTGATTCGCATGCCGGCCGATCAAGACCGTTTCGCTTATATCACAAAGCGAATGGATCGAATTCCACCGAACAGCAAAAGCGGGCAGCCGAAGCTATGTACTGTCCAAGGCATATGATATGCTTCCCACGAATACATTGATGCCGGAAGACACAGAGCAAATGGCGCCTACGCTAAACAGCAAAAAACAAATTTGCGCAGAAATGATTTTCTGGTTTTTGCGGACAAATGTGGTATCCCTGCAAAATCAGCCGAAAACAATGGAATAACCTGCCATCTTTTCGGAAAAAGAGGTAATTTTCCTCCGGTGCCTTGGAAGCACAACTGATTTCGTCTTAAACAGGAACCATCGCCTCCGTCATTTCCTTCATCAGTTTCGGAATATCAATTTGTTGCGGACAATGCGGTGAGCAGGCACCACATTGGATGCAGGCACTCGGCCGCTTCTCCTTCGGCAGCCCGTTCAGACGGGAGAGACGCCAGGCACCCCCGAGCTTGTATTCGTTGTACATCTGCAGGAGCATCGGGATATCAAGCCCCTGCGGACATTCTCCACAGCAATAGCGGCAGGCGGTGCAGGTGGCGGCTACGGTTTCATGCAGCATGCCGCACACTTTTTCTACAAGCGCCAGTTCAGGCTCGGAAAGCGTGTCACCAGCCGTGATGGTCGCCAGGTTGTCCTGTGTCTGTGCCATATCCGACATGCCGCTCAGAATGACCGTGGCATTCGGCAGCCCCATGACAAACCGAATGGCCCAGGAGGCTATGGTCTTCTCCGGTGAAGCCGCCTTCAGCATTGCGTTCCCTTCCTCGGTGAGGGACGCCAGCAGGCCGCCGTGGACAGGCTCCATGACAAAAACCGGAATGCCCCGTTCCGTAGCCATTTCATACTGACGGCGTGCAGTTCCGAAAAACCAGTCATAATAATTGATCTGAAGCTGAACGAAATCCCACTTCCTTTTATCAAGAACGGTTTCAAGCACTTCCGGTCGGCCATGGAACGAGAATCCGAGGAAGCCGATGCGCCCCTTCTGTTTTTCTTCCAAAAAATACTCGATCGCGCCATTTGTCAGGTAACTTTCGACCGTATCATCTGCAATCGCATGCAGAAGGTAGAAATCGATGCGATCCATCTTCAGCCGATCAAGCTGCGTCGCAAACTGCTTACGGTAATCCGGTTCGGCCCAGTGGTTGTATTTGTCGGCCACATGAAAGCTGTCTCTCGGGTAGGCGGCAAGTGCCTCTCCGAGAAGAACTTCCGATGTGCCTTCATGATAAATGTAGGCTGTATCAAAATAATTGACTCCTTGTTCGAAGCAAGTATGCACGATTTCCTTCGCACGGGAAAAATCGATGGGGCCATCGGAACGACCTTCGATTCTTGGCAGGCGCATACTGCCATACCCGAGTTGAGACAGGGATACGTCTCCACCAAATGATCGATAATTCATTTTGTTCCCACCTACTGTTCGAAAATTCATTTTTGACTCCTCCTTATTCATCTTATCAAATTCTGTATTGGGTAGACCACACATGCTTCGCGGCGAATCACCAGCAATTCCCTGTAAATGCGTCTGAGTTTTCCGGTTTATGTTATTTTTCCAACGCATTTACAGGGTAGACCCCTGATGCTTCGCCTCAAGCACCAGTTCAGGCAATACGCCTTCCGACTCCGAACAATTTGACCTGCAAGGCTGGAAACAGAAGCAAAGAGCCAGTCAACAGGAAAAACAGACCCCCGAGGCCAACCATGCGGATGCCGAGCGAGGATATGAACATCCCGCAGAAAGCTGTCGCCAGAGCGGATCCGAGATTTGTGGCGAAAAGGAACAATCCGTTCGCGAATACAGGTGCGTCAGGCGCTGCATTCGCCATCAGGTACTGGTTTACAACCCCGCCGACCCCCCCGAGCAATCCCCACCCCAGAACGAGGAGCACCATCACAGCATAGGAGCCGCCACCGGGGAACATGGCCAGATAAATGAGAGCCAGCAACAGGACAAAAGAGAAAATGAGTCTCACCGGAGACTTGACCAACCGATGGCCGGCAATGAGGTTGCCGGCGATATTGGCTGCACCATACAGAAAAAGGGCGAAACTGACCGGGCCGGTACCGACGCCGGCCACCTGGCCGAGGTATTCGCTCAGGAAGCCATACACACCGCAAGTCCAGCCGTTACAATACTGATGCCATATTCCCGTGCCAGCATCGGCAGGATGCCGATCATCCCCAATTGCGTGCCGACAATGCTGAAAACACCAAGGCTCAAAACGAGTGAATGGAATTTATGCATGAAATGTTTCTTCCTCCGCCACACAATCCAGAAAAACCACTGATCATGATTTTATGGGAGGTACGTACATATAGCAAATACCTCCCGTTTATGGCATGCTATACCCAGAAAGCATACTTGCGCTATCATGAAGCTGAAATCCATGGTCAAGGGGAATTGGTTCCGTCTCCCGGAACCACCCATTCCGGATCGGGAGACACGTCCAGAGGAGACTCGATGGAACTGCGTACTTTAACCTATTTTCTTGCAGTCGCGCAGGAGCAGAATATTTCAAAGGCCGCCTCCAGCCTGCATCTCACCCAACCCACCCTCTCTCGTCAGATGAGTGAGCTGGAAGAATCCATTGGCATCCGTTTGTTTCACCGTGGCAGCAGGCAAATCACACTGACAGAGGAAGGCCTGCTGCTCCGACGCCGTGCGCAGGAAATTCTGTCGCTTGTCCATAAGACGACAGCCGAACTGAAATCACCAGAGGAAGCCATTGAAGGGGTCGTCCATATCGGTGGCGGAGAAACCGATGGCATGCGGCTGATTGCCAGTGCGACAAAACAGCTTCAACAGAAGCACCCGCATGTTGGCTTACACCTGTTCAGCGGGAATGCCGACGATGTCATGGATCGTCTTGACAATGGCCTGCTGGATTTCGGGTTGCTTATCGACCCGGCGGATATCACCCGTTATGAATTTCTTCCCTTGCCTGTTATGGACACTTGGGGCGCGTTGTTGCGAAAGGATGATCCTTTGGCGGCAGAGACAGAAATACATCCGTCCATGATCAACGAAAGGCCATTGATCCATTCCATCCAGACACAAGTATCGTCGGAACTCTCCAGATGGTTTGGCGAAGACTTCGGGCACTTGCATGTAGCCGCAACCTACAATCTCGTTTTCAACGCATCCTTGTTGGTAGAGGCAGGTCTGGGGATAGCACTGTGCCTGGACAAGCTCGTGGACACATCGGAATTGAGTGAACTCTGCTTTCGCCCGCTTTCTCCGACGCTGCATGCACATATGAACCTTGTCTGGAAAAAGCAGCCGGTCTTTTCCAGAGCGGCCGATGCGTTCCTGCACGAGGTCCGGCATGTGTTTGCGTCCGATGAACAGAAAACAAGCAGGAGACTTCCATGATGCAGGAGGAGAAAAGATGAAGACATGCGGCATATCCCTGAAGGGACCGGAGAAACACCTCCATCGCGATCATATCAGCATGGGCGGAAGCAATCCTGCGGGCACGCACATCAGCCTGAACAATTATTATCTTGAAATGAATCATCAGCCATTTTTCGGCATCATGGGAGAAATCCATTTTTCCCGCACGAATCCGGATGTCTGGGAAGATGAACTTCTGAAGATGAAGAACGGTGGCATCAATATCATCTCCACCTATCTGTTCTGGCTTCATCATGAAGAAGAAGAAGGCGTCTTCCGTTGGGACGGTTGCCGCAACGTGCGTCTTTTTGCGGAACTATGCCGGAAACATGACCTGTTTCTGGTGCTCCGCATCGGTCCCTTTTGCCATGGCGAGGTCCGCAACGGGGGACTGCCGGACTGGCTGTTCGGCCATCCCATCCAGGTCAGGTCCAACGATCCGGGATATCTTGCCTATGCCGGCCGTCTCTACAGGGAGATCGGCGCGCAGGTTTCCGGCCTGATGTTCAAGGATGGCGGACCCATCATCGGCATCCAGCTGGAGAATGAGCACATGCATGCCGGCGCGCCCTGGGAAATGACGGTGGGAAACAGTTCCGACTGGATTTCTTCCGGCAGCAACGGGGAATCGCACATCCTGAAACTAAAGGAGCTGGCAAAAGATGCCGGTCTGGACGCACCCCTTTATACCTGCACCGGGTGGGGTGGGGCCACGTCCCCCGAAGGGGAAGTGCTCGCCCTGTGGGGCGGATATGCGTTCCGGCCCTGGCTTTTCTATGAGCCCATCAGCGAACATCCCGCCACGGAAGAATACGCCTTCATGGACTATCACAGCAACAAGGCATGGAGCTTCAACTATGACGCCAAATACAACCACGAGGACTGGCCCTATGCCTGCTGCGAGATGGGCGGCGGCATGAGCTGCTTCTATCCCTACCGGTTCACGGTTCCTGCGGAGAGTGTGGCTGCCATGGCCATCATCAAGATAGCAGGCGGCTGCAACCTTATCGGCTACTATATGTACCACGGCGGTACGAATCCCACTGGGCGGCACGGTGCCTTCCTCAACGAATATGCGCTGCCCAAACTGAATTATGACTATCAGGCCCCTCTGGGAGAGTTTGGTCAGACCCGCGATTCCTACCGGCGTTTGAAGCGTCTGCATGCCTTCCTGGAAACCTGCGGCACGGAACTGGCGCCCATGCGGACCGTTCTGCCCGAAGGAGCCAGCGCCGTCGATCCGCACGATGTGGATACCGTACGGTTTGCCGTCCGCACATCCAGTGGAGGCGGCTTTCTGTTTCTGAACAATTATCAGGACCATTGGGAAATGCATGACCAGAAGGATTTGCGCTTCCTGTTGGAACTGGAAGGAGAAACACGCTCCCTTCCCGCCCGGGGTGGTCTGAATTTAACAAAGGATACCAGCTGTATTCTGCCATTCCATTTCGACCTGTCCGGTGCCCATCTGAACTATGCGACAGCGCAGCCCATCCGTCATCTGACGGTGGATGGCGAGATGTATTGGTTCTGGTATGCGCCCAGGGGAATGACCCCGGAGTACTGTTTCGACGCAGCCTCCGTGGCCGGCATCCGCACCGACTTCGGCACGGTCTGTCTGTCGGAGGGTTTCAAACTGTTTACTTGATATATAATAAATACTATG
>JAIFNI010000090.1:8402-9903 GCA_020047785.1 Clostridia bacterium | reverse complement strand
CGGCTGCTTGTCGTATACGGTCTCCATCTGACCGCCTTGACCTTTGTGCAGACCATACTCGTTTATTACTTCAAGTACCAGTACCTGAACGAAGGAATGACGACCCTGGCCATGATTGCCCTGCTCGTGACTGCCATGTTCATGATACCCGTATCCGTCTGGGTCTCCAGACATATCGGCAAGAAGCGCACCTACCAGCTTGCACTCGGCATCGTGGCTGTCAGCTGCTTGCTGATTTTCGCTTTCGGACACATCCTCGGCATGTACTTCACACTCGGTGTCATGGTATTCGCCGGTGTCGGAATCGGATTTGCCTATGTCCCTCCGTTTGCCATGCTGCCGGACGTGGTGGAAGTTGATGCCATCAGGACGGGTACCCGCAAGGAAGGTGCCTTCTACGGCATGTGGACCTTCATCGCGCAATTCGGTGTCGCATTGGCCACCGGTCTGACGGGGCCGCTTCTCGACCTGGCCGGCTATATCCCGGATGCCGTCCAGAATCCAGCGACACTGTTCACCATCCGCCTCATCATCGGACCCATTCCCGCCGTCGTATTTCTGGCCGGCATCCTCCTTGTCAATCGATATCCGCTGGATGAAAAGACATATGACGCGATCCTGGCGGAAAATGTCACTGAGCGTGTTTCCTGACACTCATTCTCCCGCATGTTCCCCGCATGCGACCCACGAAAGGCACGGTAGGAATCATGCGCCTCGTCAAGCACCTGAATGATGATTGGAAATACGCGTCTTGCTTCGCGGATGACCTGATTCAGCCGGATTTCGACGATAATCACCTTGAATCCGTCCGTTTGCCGCACACCAATCTCGAATTGCCTTTCAGCCATTTCGACGAGACCCTTTCGCAGTTTATCAGCGGGTACCGGAAACATATCCGGTTCGATCCGGCATGGAAGGGAAAACATGCGCTCTTCCATTTCGAAGGTGTCATGGCTTATGCACGCGTTTACCTGAACGGTACACGCATCGGGGAACACAAAGGTGGTTATACGCCGTTTTCGTGTGATGGCACCGATGCGGTCCGTTGGGGAGAGGACAATGTCCTGGCTGTTGCGGTCGATGCGAATGAGCGACCCGAAATCCCTCCTTTCGGCGGGGTTGTGGATTACCTGACATATGGCGGCATATATCGGGAAGTGCGTCTCGAACTCGTTGACGCACTTTCCCTTTCGAACATACGCATCAGGACACTGAATGTTCTGACTGAAAAAAAGGCCATCGGGATCGACCTGTATTGGCAAAACCGTACAGGCAATGCCTGCGAGGCTGAACTTGCCTTCGTGATGAAATCAGGAAACACGGATGTTCTTTCTTTTTCCCGCAAAGCCGTCATTCCGGCCGAATTCGAATCCAGCAGCTCCATCCTGCAGGAAGTCCCCGAGGTGAAATTATGGAGCCTTTCCACACCAAACCTGTATCTGCTGGAGGTCTCGGTTCTCGAAACAGGCAATGAATCGTCCAATGAATCCGAGGTCTCGGT
>JAIFNI010000090.1:0-8351 GCA_020047785.1 Clostridia bacterium | reverse complement strand
TCCAATGAATCCGAGGTCCCGGTTCTCGAATCAGGCAATGAATCCTCCAATGAAACAGACCGCAAACCCATCGATGCCCTTTCCGCGGGCTTCGGCTTCCGGGATGCCGCCTTTCGCAGCGACGGGTTTTACTTGAATGGAGAAAAACTGAAGCTGAGAGGCCTGAACCACCATCAATCCTTTCCCTATGTCGGGTATGCAATGCCGAAAAGCGCCCAATACAAGGATGTCGACATACTCAGACATGAACTTGGCGTGAATATGGTACGCCTCTCCCACTACCCCCATTCACGTCATTTTCTCGATCGCTGCGATGAAGTCGGACTGCTCGTTTTCGAAGAGATTCCCGGTTGGCAGCACATCGGTGGAGATGAATGGCGCCAGACAGCCATCGGACATGTTGGTGAAATGATCCGTCGGGACTGGAATCATCCCGCCATTGTCCTTTGGGGGGTTCGCATCAACGAATCCCAGGACCATGATGCGTTTTATCAGGAGACCAACCGATTGGCGCATGAACTGGATGACACCCGTCAGACGGGCGGCGTGCGCAACTTCTCCGGCAGCCATCTCTTTGAGGATGTCTACACCTTCAACGATTTCGTGCACCATGGAAGCAATCCGGCCATCCAGGCGCCGCGGCAGGTATCGGCACAATCCTCCCGATTTTCCGCCAGACAGGGCCTCGTTCAGCAAAAACGGTTGAAAGCCATGCGGAAAGATGGAATCCGATATCTGATCACGGAGCACAACGGCCATATGTTTCCCACAAAAAAATTCGATCCCGAAGCAAAGCGCGTTGAACAGGCCCTGCGGCACCTGCGTGTGCTGGATGCCATGTACGGGAATCCACACATATCCGGCGCACTCGGCTGGTGCATGAACGATTACAATACCCATCGGGATTTTGGCAGCGGGGATGGCATCTGTCACCATGGGGTGATGGACATGTTTCGCCTGCCAAAGGATGCCGCAGTTGCCTATGCCTCCCAGCAGGAGGAATTTCCGGTGCTGGAAGCCGCCTCTTCCATGGCGATCGGGGAACGCGACGCATTCGATCTGTCGGAAGTCTATGTCTTCACAAACTGCGAGGAGGTCCGATTATTCAAGAACGATCAGCTGATCGGCGCATTTGCGCCGGATCACCGAACCTTTCCCGGTCTCCCGCATCCACCGGTTGTCATTCGTGATTTCATCGGCGGACTGCTTCAACAACAGGAAGGTTTCACCCATGGGGATGCGGAAACCATCAAGGAGGTCCTTCGCGCAGTTGCGCGTTACGGAGACAAATCCCTGCCTTTGTCGTACAAGCTGAAAATGGGTTGGGTCATGCTGAAGACCCGTATGAATTTTGAACGAGCCGTCGATCTCCACAGCAAATATGTGGCAAATGCCGGCATCAAGGCTCTCCGATGGAAATTTGTCGGGATCAGGCATGGCGCACCGGTCCTGACCGTGGAGCGTGGATCTGCCCCAGGAGGTGACCTGCAGGTTCTGCCGGACGCGAACCAGTTGGCGGAGTCGGAAACATACGATGTATGCCGCATTGTCATCCGGCATGTGGACGCATTGGGCAATCCCTGCCTTTGGTCCAGGGAAACCGCGCAGCTGGCGGTGGAAGGAGCGGGAGCCATCATCGGACCCCTCAGCATCCCGATTACCGGTGGTTCGACCGCATTCTGGGTAAAAACAATCGGTGTCGCCGGCAGGATGAATGTGACAATCCGAAGCGACCATTTCACGGAAAAAACCGTATCATTGCAGGTGTCCCTGCGGGATGCGGAGAAGTGGGACCGCCAGGGTTCCGGAACCGGAGAGCCCGCATGAAGGATGGAATGGAGCGCAGCCATCATGAAAATGAGAAAGTATCAGAAGGAAGACTGGCCAAAATGGTTGGAAATGAGGATGGGTTTTTGGCCGCACTGTCCCCAATCCAGACACGAGGAGGAAATGGCCCTCATTGCAGCCGGTGTGCCCTGCGAGCCCGACTCCCTCAAGACGGACGTTCTGTTTTGTGAAGATGAAGATGGCATTTTGACTGGATTTGCGGAGTTGTCTCTGCGGCGGAGACTGGAAGGATTCGAGACATCTCCTGTCGCCTATCTGGAGGGCTGGTATGTCATTGAGTCCCTGCGGGGCCGGGGTGTTGGAAAAACCATCATCAAAGCCGTGGAGCAATGGGGCAGGAATCAGGGATGTCAGGAACTGGCCTCCGATACGGAACCGGAAAACAGCATCAGCATCCGTGCCCATGAGTTGCTTGGTTTCAAAAGATATGGCGTGAGTGATGAGGGAATCCTGTTCAGGAAGAGACTGTAAGTGACAAAAAGAAAAGGTTCTTTCTTTTCAAGTCCCATCGAGTGAGTAAACAACCCATCATTCATCTTGCGGAGGGTTCATTTTGAAGGAAAACTTCGACCATAGCCTGTTCGTGGAAAGAACAAAACAAATCATCCAACAATATCTGCCGCAGGAAAACGACCTTGGCGAGAAGTACTACGATGTGACGCTTTGTGTAAACTGCCTGTGCGGACTCATCATGATGCCGATGAAGGAAAACTACAAAAAATTGAGTGACCGTGTTGAAAAGCGTGACGCCAAAGCATTTCTGCACAGCCGCGGCATCCTGGATACCGAGGTGTCGGTTCATGGATACATGCGAGGTTCCGGGGAAACGAACATTACGCTGTCATTGGTGGAAATGGTTTCAGCCATCAGAAACGGTCTTTCCCATTGGCGTGATACAGGAATTGGAAACAATAACGGGGAAAGCATTGTCTTCCACAAGAATGACCAGGGTGTCATCGAGCATATGAAAATTACTGGCCTGATCGGCAAGTATTCGAAGGTAATCGAAGTCACAATCGGCATGAATGGCTGTAAACCGATCCTTTCTTTGATTGACGTCATTTTTGGTTAACCCGCTTTCAGGCTGAAGGAGCGCACTATGAAGGAAACGAAATTCAAGAGTCTGGCCCAGCGCATTGCGAACGGCTGGCTTGAAACCATTCCGAATTACATTCCAGTCCCCGGCTTGCCTTTGCAGGAAGTATCCCAGCGGCAGTTTCACGAATTCCTGAAGCACGTGGCCGAAAGCGTGAAGAACCATCCCGATTGGCTCGAACTCCCCGAATTTCCGGACGACGGATACAATCATGGTGAACTGATGAACCGCAGGCCTGAACTCAATGAGGCCATGCGGAAAATCCGTCGGAAACTTGATGACTTCATCGGCCTTCTGCTGCGGATTGGACTTGTCGGCACGCTTGGGAAAGATGGCAAATCCTTGCATATTGAAAAATCCGGCATTCCCCTGGTGGAAAAGACACGGATACGGCTGTCCCGCATCGGACTTGCCCTCTCGGGAGATAAACAGGAGACGGTCATCATGTGTCCTGATTATCCGGAACTGTTTCCCGCTTGGGTGTGGCTTGCAGCCGACGCAACGCGAACGGCTCCGATCACGGGCAAGGCCAATGTTCCGCCGTTGCGGTTTTCCCACGGTCTGTTCAGCGAATCCCATCCGTATGGACGCGACGTGCTGCTTCTGCTTTCGGGCAATCAGCCCGCACTGATCGGATTGATCACGTGGCTTGAAGAACAGGGCTATGCACTCCATAACAACCGCGACAACCGTCTGACGGCGGACTGGGTAAAGTCTTACGGCGCCTCCTCGGAACCGTTGAAAGATTCCTGGGGAGAACGTACGCACGGCGGACTTGCCATCGACTACGAATGGGTTCGAAAGCGGCCACTCCTATACGGGCTGAGAATTCCCGAATTCAAGCAGCTTCTTCAGAAGTTCGATGCAATGTCCCCTGCCTTGAAGAGTTTCCTTGTCCGACAAACAAAGAAGTGTGACCATTGCGGTTACTGCACGCAAACCGACAAGACCGGCACACGAAAACCTGCTTTCTTCACAGTCGAACACCAGGGACGTCACGCGCTTTGTCCCTTGTTTCCTGGTTTCAGTTTCACCTGGCAGGATTTCAACGATCCCCTGGGTGAAGATATCAAGGAATTCCTCCTTTTCGCAGACGAGGCGCTCTCAACAAAATAAGCGGGCAGGCAAGCACAAATGCGCACGCAATTGGAGGCTCATGCAAACTCAGATGAAAACCCTCACAACGAATGAAATGAAAGAAGTTGTCGCCCTGATACGGGAATGTGAAGCCTATGACAATGCGTCTTCCTGTGTGCAGCTGGATCATGCGCTGAATGGAAATCCGGACATGGATTCCTGGTTTCTGACGTACCGGGACAGCGAATTGGCCGGGCTGGTCTCCGTTTTCGCACCTTCCCGGCTGGAAGCCGAACTTTCGATCTGCGTGGCGCCTTCCCTTCGTGAAGCAGGCCTGGCGAACCATCTCCTGAAAGAAGCAACGGAGCATATGCGCAGCAACGGTGTCGAAGTCGTGCTACTTGTATGCGACCGTAAGTCAGAGGCCGGGTGCCGCATGGCTGTCCGGAAATGCAAGGAAATCCAGCATACTGAGTATTCTTTGAAGCAGGAACGGCCTTTTGTTGGATTCGTCGGAAACAGAATCACATTCAGAGAGGCTTCGATGGGCGATTTGCCGGATATTATGAAGATCTGCATCAGCGCATATGGCGAGGATGACAGGGATTTTCACGCATTTCTCCGTACAAGCCTTACCGTCAAAAATCGAAAAGGTCATATCGGATACCTGGACGGCATTCCGGCAGCCACCTGTTTCCTTGGATTTCAGGACGATTCGGTCTCCATCAATACGGTCGCAGTTCACAAGGAAATGCAGGGAAAAGGGATTGCCAGTGAGTTTCTAACCGGCATCATCCAGATGCTGGAGCCAAAATACCCGGTCATCGAGCTGGAAGTGGACAGCACAAACGCTGCGGCTTATCAGCTTTACCGAAAACTGGGTTTCAAGGAAGTACGGGCAGTCGATTATCATATTCTGAACCAGTGACCCATCAGAAGGAGGAAAGCACATCATGCAGTACAGGACACTTGGCAAAACCGGCGAATCCGTTTCCGTCCTCGGATATGGATGCATGCGATATCCGCAGAAGGGAACCCGCATTGATGAGGCGCGTACGGAACAGCAGATACTATCCGCCATCCATGCAGGCGTGAACTATTTCGATACGGCATACATCTATCATGGTGGCCGCAGCGAAGTCATCCTTGGCAACATTCTTGCGAAGGGGTATCGCGACAAGGTCCTGATTGCAGATAAAATCCCACCCTATATGTCCTTCTCCCGCGCCGACATGGACAAGATTCTGAATACGCAGCTCGAACGGCTCCAGACAGACCACATCGATTTCTATCTTGTTCACTCCCTCAGCAGTTTTGACAGTTGGCGGAAATTCCGTGAACTTGGCTTTGACGATTTTGTCCGTGACAATCAAGCCAATGGCAAGATCCGGCATATCGGCTTTTCCTGGCATGGAAACAAGGAAGAGTTCAAGCGTGTCGTCGATGATTTCGACTGGGAGTTCACGCAAATCCAATACAATTATCTGGATGAGTTTTATCAGGCAGGCCGTGAAGGTCTCGAGCATGCCCATGCAAAAGGGCTTGGCATTGTCATCATGGAGCCGCTCCGCGGCGGGCTGCTTTCCGGCCGCATGCCGCAGGAGGCACAGGATGTCATGTCCAATTCCGCCGTCAGACGTACTGCAGCGGACTGGGCTTTCAACTGGGTCTGGGATCACAAGGAAGTGACGCTGCTGCTGTCCGGTATGAACGAAGAGGTGCATATCGCTGAAAACGTCAAGCTGGCGGAAGTCGCCCATCCCGGCCAATTCAATGATGCGGACCGTGCGGTCCTTGAACAGGTCCGTTCGGAATTCAAACGCAAAATGAAGGTGGATTGCACCGGTTGCGCGTACTGCATGCCCTGCCCGTTCGGCGTGGACATTCCCGCAGTTTTCGCCGACTACAACTCCTACAGCCTGTTCGGTGCCAAGCGGCTCCGCTTCACCCATACCCTCAACGCAAGCGGCGCGACAAGCGGACAACCCTCTCATGCAAACCTGTGCACGGGCTGTGGCAAATGCGAAAAAAAATGTCCGCAGCATATTGAAATCCGGGTCAAGTTGAAGGAAGCGCACAAGGTTCTCTATATCAACGCCCTTACGCCGGTGGTCGGTCTTCTGAAAGGCTACATGGATTTCAAGGCGAAACGGAGCGCCAGGAAAAGTGCCAAGACGAAGATGGAAAACGAATAGGGGCTTGGAAAAGGGTCAGGTGAAATGAGGATATCAATATGAGGATTCCAAATCCGGATATGGCAGAGCATCTTCTGAAAGAAGCATCGCGATTGAATCCCGGGAAGTGGGTCCTTCACAACCGTGTCGCGGGAGACTGCGCCTTCGCCATAGCATCCCGTTGTCCCGGGCTGAATCCGGAAGCGGCGCGTATTCTCGGTCTTCTGCATGATATCGGACGCAGGTTCGGCACGGCAGACCTGCGTCACGTGTATCTCGGACACCGGTTCATGATGGAACTGGGATTTGCAGATTCCGCACGCATCTGTCTGTCGCACTCCTTCCCTGTCAAGGACCTCCGTGCCTATATTGGGAACAATGATTGCACGGATGATGAAACAACCTTCATGCGTCTGGAAATCGAAAAGATGGCGTTCAACGAATACGACACCCTGATCCAGCTATGCGACGCCATTTCCCTCCCGGAGGGTCCCTGCACCGTAGAGAAGCGTCTGGTGGACGTTGTCCTGCGCCATGGGTTCAACGACCTGACTGTTGAGAAATGGAAGGCCTTCCTGGAACTGAAGAAACATTTCGAGAATCGTATGCAGTGCGGATTGTATGAACCGTTCGACAACCTGATCCTGTGATGAAATCCGTTGAAGACAGTTTTGCCTGACAACCTGATCCTGTGATGGACTCCCTGGAAGGTGATGATATGTGTGGTTTTCCAGACCATCCGTCCTTGGTCCTTGCCCGTTCATTTCTGACATCCCATTTCAAGGGCAAGCCCAATACAAAAACGACGGCCATGCCTTGGGCGAATCATTGGGCGTTTTTCGTTCTCCATTCGCTGCGGGTCGAGAATTATGCCGTTGCGTTGCTATCTGCTCCCGAATATGGGCAGGATGACGAGAACAGTCTTCTGGTGAGGCTTTCAGCAATCCTGCATGACCTCGGCCGTATCGGTCCCAACCACGGACATGCCCTGTACAGCGCGGAAATCGTCTCATCCTGGCTGGAAGGGGAAGGCAGCGTGATTGGATTGTCCATATCACAAACGGAACGGTTGCTCCATCTCATCCGGCGACATTCCTCAAAGGGGGAACCGGATGGTGACCCCTTGGTCGGACTGCTGCAGGATGCCGACCAGCTAGATGAAATCGGTGCCATGTCGATTCTCATGAATGCCCGCTGGACGGACGCGGACACACCTTATTATTATGAGCGCCTGGCTGAACGCCTGGATGGACGTGAAAAAGATTATGGGCAAAAGGTTCTCCAGATGATGCATACCGATATCGCCAGATCATTGCTGCGGCAGAAACTGGATTTTATCGACCAATTCGCGCAACAACTGAGGAATGAATTGGCTGCACCTATCAGTTGGACGGGTGATATTTGATGCGCGGCTGCCAATAATCGTTCTTGAAACTTTTCATCTTGACTTACAGGAAAGGATTCGATCATGGAAGAACAAATCAGATTTGAAACGCAGGCTGATTTTCATTCCTGACTCGGCAGCAACTTGGCTCGAACCGCAGGCATCTCGCTTGTCTTCGGCAAGAATGGCAAACTGAAAACCCTGAGTGCCGAAGAAGCCCTTGATGAGGCGCTTTGCTTCGGCTGGATCGACGGATTGATGCGACGCGTTGACGATGTGTCTTACGTGAAGTACTTCGCTTCCCGCAGAAAAGGCAGCGCCTGGTCTGAAAAAAACAGGAAATCTGTTTCCCGACTGCTGTCGGAAGGCCGGATGTCTGAGTCCGGCATGGCCGTCATTGAACGGGCCAAAAAAGACGGAACATGGGAAACCCTTCAGGACAGGAGCATTTCCCCCGAAGAGATGGCAGCCTTTGAACAGGCAATTGCTGATAATGATTTGGCGGCAGACAACTTCCGGAAAATGCCGATGTCTGTAAAAATGCAGTTTGTCGGTTTATACAAGGATGTGAAAAAGGAAGAAACACGAATCCGCCGGCTTGCCAAACTGATCGGCTTGTTGGAACAGAACAATCGTCCAAAGTAATGGTCTTCACTTGGTAATGAAAAATCCCTCAGAATCGTGAGGGTTGATCATTTCCTGATCGATTACTTGTCCGACTGGAAATATCTTTGGAAATATTCCATGGTATGGTCCATGGAAATGATCCGAT
>JAIFNI010000093.1 GCA_020047785.1 Clostridia bacterium | reverse complement strand
TTCACGAACAGCATCTTCCGGGTAATCTCTTTCATCTTCACGCAAATAATCATGGAAAGTAGCCTTCGTGCGATTATAAAAATCTATCGTTTTAAATGCGTCGGTCATCTGATCAAATATCGATCCAGTCATTTCCTTTCGATCTTTAAAAACCAATTTATCAATACCTTGAAAAACAGCAAACTTAATGGCATGTTTGCATTGATCTGAAACCAACAAGCCCATATTCGTAAAAATATCGTCATGAGAAAGGATTCCCAAGTTTTTCATTTGCACTTGTGTACATTCAATATTTCTTCTTTCCATCTCTCTCTGCAAACTGGTAAATGTGAGTTCCTGAATGAGTGAACGATTCGTTTCAAATGAGTCGCCATCAGTCATTTTTATCATCATACGAATCGCATCTTCAGAAGCTGGTGCTGATGTCGTTCCACTTCTGACATATACCCCTGTCGGCTTCATTCCTTTGTCAGACAAATAATACGGCTTTTTTGTTCCTTGATTCACTGTTACTCTTACAATATGCTTATTTTCCTGGCACAACTCTATGCTTGTAAACATGGAAACATCAGGACGAATGCCGTCTCTTATTGAATTGGATACTTGTTGCATCACGAAGTCAGCATTTTCCAACCCAATGATTTCTCCATTATCCTGCATACCTATATAAATGATACCTCCATTAGAATTGGCAAATGCCACAATTTCTTTCTTTATCTCAGGTGTATAATCGACCTTCAACTCAACGGTTTCGCTTTCACACAATCTCATTCTATCACTCCTTATATCACAATCTGCCACATATGACACAATTCTCTCATGAAAAGTGATAGAATGCAACATAAATGGGGAAAGGAGATATAAAACTATGAGACCATCCAAATCTGGATACAATGTTAAAAATCATGCAGCCGCTTGGTCATAAACTCCTTGTTTCACCTGAAAATGATCATGGTGCAAGTTTCCAACGTGTTCCGCATGATACAATTCAAAGAACCACGCCACGTCCGTATTGGAAAACCTCGACAGGAATTCCTTCCTTCCGCAATGCGTCAAAGAAACGGGTTTCCAGTTCCGATTCCTGAATCGTAGAGGTAAAAGAGACGGAAAACCTGCTGCCATATGAAACCACACCGATGCTGTGCGTCTCCTCGTGTCCGACCGGAAGCATCATGGAATATCCTTGAACATGCTCACTCATGCAATCCGGCAAAGAAACCCTGCCGAGGTTGGAGAGGGTCAATGTTCTGCGTCTGTTGCCGGCATTTCTGCGGATCAGACGAGTCACTGCGTACCGGATAGGCAGAATGGTCGCCTGAACCAGCGGGTGATCCTCAAGCCGCAAGTTATTCTCAACGGCGCGCATCATCTGCTCCCCGTTCAGTGAATCCTTGAATGTAGTACGAATGCTCTCAACAATCTGTGCTCTGTCAGGCACAATTTCCGTGTTTTTTCCTTCTTTTTCTTGGTCGCCGCTCTTTTGCTCTCCTGGCGGAAACAAAACATGGGTCCGAAAGAAAAAAGAAAAATTCCTCAGGGTTCCGGACGGAAACATGGGACGAAGGTTGACAGGGATGCAGATATTCACGGGTCTTTCTCTCTGAGCGGCTGTGTTTTTCATTTGCATGACGCATTCCGTGAGAATTGCCGCAAGAAACTGTGTGATGCTGGCGTCTGCCCGCCGTGCGGCTAGAACAAGCGGTTCAACCGGAAGGCGGCCTTCCATCACACGATATCCATCAGCCTGCATGGCAAAAGAACCCTGGATGCGGTGGGAATGTATGGTGGCAAGAAGATCTTTCAAGCTGTGCAAATGACCGACATCAGGCTGTTCCGGCTGATGTTCCGACCGTTTTCTCCGCTGATGTTCCGCCTGATGTTCCGCCTGATGTTCCGGCCGTTGCCTCCGCTGATGTTTCCGGCGTTCCTTCGGTTTTCCGTAGCGTCGATAGGCATCTTCCTGCTCTTCAAAAACGGGTTCCTGATGGGTTGTGACCCCTAATTCTTCAGGATGAAGCATGTGTCCCTGCAACTCCAGATAACGAAACAGGACGGCATTTAAAAAACACAATGTTCCGAAACCATCGGAAAGGCCATGGAACATTTCGATGGAAATCCGGCATCCATGATAGAAAATTCCGACGCAGTGACCGTGATTGGTTGAACCGTCCTGATGGCGGTTGACCTGCTTTGGCTCCGGTGTCACCAGCAACGGTTCGGGATTGGTCCGAAACGAGCAGCGGAAGGCTGTTTTCACCAGACGCACATAGAAAAAAGGAAAACGCATTCTGCAGTCGGAAACGGCCTGCTGCAGCAGGACAGGATCCACTACCCGTACCATTTCGACCGAAAGGCGGAACACGCAACTGTCCCATTCGTCGGCGACGGCAGGAAATAACGCTCCGGCATTGTCCAACGCGTATGTTTTCAACTCCTGGCCCATCAAAGGCACTCCATTCCCGCATACACGCTGACTGTTTCCACCTGTTCAAATCCACCCTGCCATGTTTACGTTGTTCGAACTCACCTTGATCGAATCCAAACTGTCTGAATCCAAACTACCGCATACAGCTTGCGTGAATCCGCCCTGTCCACGTTCATCCTGAGAAACCAAGTCTATATCATATCCAATGCCTGTTCCACTGTGCGGACCGGTACAATCTCCAGGCCATTGACCTGTCTGATCGCAGTTTTCCCATCCGTCGCCGGTATGAAACATCTGGAAAAACCGAGGCGGGAAGCCTCCATGATACGCTTGTCCGTCTGACTGACAGAGCGAACCTCACCGGTGAGACCCACCTCTCCGAAAAAAACGGTTCCGGGGTCGACCGCCCGATTCCGGTAACTTGATGCTACCGCCGCCAATATGGCCAGGTCCGCCGCTGGTTCATCAAGCCGGATTCCGCCCACGACATTCAGATACGCATCGAATGTATGAAGCTGCATCCCGACCTTCTTCTCCAGAACAGCGATGAGCATGGTCAGTCGATTGAAATCGAGGCCGGTTGCCATGCGGCGGGGATTGTTGAAGCTGGTGGGGCTGACAAGCGCCTGAATCTCAAGCAGCATTGGCCGCGTGCCCTCAAGGGAGACGGCCACCACAGAACCGGGCTGGTCCTTCGAACGGCCATCCAGCATCATCGCGGAAGGATTCATCACTTCCACGAGCCCCTCCTCCTTCATCTCGAAAATCCCGATCTCATTGGTGGACCCGAACCGGTTCTTGACAGCCCGAAGGATGCGGTAGTCCTGATGCCGTTCTCCCTCAAAATAAAGAACGGTATCCACCATATGCTCCAGAACGCGCGGTCCCGCAATGGCACCTTCTTTGGTGACATGGCCGACGATGAAGATTGTCACGTCCTTTTGCTTGGCGATACGAAGCAGATTCCCCGTGACATCCCGGACCTGGCTGACACTTCCGGGGGCACTGGAGATGTCGCTGCTGTAAATCGTCTGGATGGAGTCGACCACCACCACACTCGGGTTTTCCTTGCTGATGGCATCCTCCACGCGATCGAACGCAGTCTCGGCAAGCATCAGGATGCCGTCGCGCTTTACCCCGAGCCGGTCTGCACGCATCTTGATCTGGGTCGCGGATTCTTCTCCGGACACGTACAGCGTTTTCCGTTCAGGTCCCAGCCCCTCGCACATCTGCAGGATGAGTGTGGATTTTCCGATGCCGGGGTCTCCACCGACCAGAACGAGAGATCCGGGGACAACACCTCCGCCCAGAACCCGGTTCAACTCGCCGAAGCCCGTATCGAATCGGATGCCGGACTCCGTCTTGATTTCATTGAGCGGAACGGCCTTGGCCGCATAGGCGCTTGAAGTGCCAAGTCCCGCCTTTGCACCATCCTTCAGCACAACTTCTTCCACAAGCGTGTTCCAGCTGCTGCAGGCAGGGCACTTGCCCAACCAGCCGCCGCTTTCGTATCCACATTCGCTGCAGACGTATTTCGTTTTGTTTTTTGCCATTTTTGTGTGATCTCCCAAGGCCCCGCTCTCTGAATCGGAGAAGGGATTATTTGCTCAATTCTTTACCAGATCAGCAGATCGTTCATCCAGTTACTTTGCTGGACCTGCAGACCATTTCACCCCCTGCGGGGTGTCCTGAAGCTCAATGCCCATTTCTTTCAGCTTGTCGCGAATCCGATCGGACTCCGCCCAGTTTTTCTCCTTTCGGGCTGTCTGTCTCTGGGTGATCAAGGCCTCCACTTCAACGGCCAGCGCATCACCCTCCCGTGCAAGCAGACCAAGAACGGACGACAATTCCATCAGGATTTCAAGTGCCTTCTTCAGCACTTTCGGCGAAACCGTGCCACTCTCGGTGGATGCTTGTTTCCGGGACTCCGCTATGCGGGTATTGATGTCTCGAACCAGATCGAACAGGACCGCTACACCATCGGCCGTATTCACATCATCATCCATGACGGCTATGAACCGTTCACGGTATACGGAAAAATCGGATGTTTCCACGATATTGGTCGTATCTGATGCGAAACTCACCGTGTTTTCAAGAACAGCAGCCGAGTTGGCTTCCAAGCCGGTTTCCGATAATGTTTCCGGAATATCAACGGCTTTTTCCAGAAGAAACCGGAGGTTGTCCCTGCACTCATACAGCCGGTCCAGCCCATTCCTGGCTGCTTCCAGCAAATCATCGCTGAAGTTGATGGGACTCCGATAGTGGGCGGAAAGCATGAAAAAGCGGATGACTTCATAATCATACTTTTGCACGATGTCGCGCACCGTGAAAAAATTGTTGAGCGACTTGGACATTTTTTCATTGTTGATGTTGATGAATCCATTATGTAGCCAATAGCGTGCGAAAGGCTCTCCGGAAGCCGCTTCACTTTGGGCGATTTCATTCTCGTGATGCGGGAAGATGAGATCCAGTCCACCGCTGTGAATATCGATGGTTTCACCCAGATGTTGATTCGCCATGGCAGAGCACTCGATGTGCCATCCAGGTCTGCCCATGCCCCACGGGCTATCCCAGGCTGGTTCATCCGGCTTCTGTGCTTTCCAGAGTGCAAAATCCACCGCGTCGCGTTTTCTCTCGTCCACATCAATGCGTGCGCCTGACTCCAGTTCTTCAAGATTATAGTGCGAAAGTTTACCGTATCCATCGAATGAACGGGTGCTGAAATAGACATCGCCGTCTATTTCATAGGCGTGACCTTTTGCTACGAGTGTTTCAATCAGTGCGATGATTTCCGGTATGCTTTCCGTGGCACGCGGGTGTACGGTGGCCGGATGAATCCCCAGACCTTCCGCATCCTTCCAGTATTCCGCGATGTATCTGTCCGCAAATTCTTTCAGGGTCAGTCCTTCATTCCTGGAAAACTGAATCATCCTGTCATCGATATCCGTAAAATTCTGAACAAACTTCACGGAATATCCCCGGTATTCCAGATATCGGCGAAGTGTATCAAAAACAATGAAAGGCCGGGCATTGCCGATATGGAAAAAATTATAAACCGTCGGTCCGCAGGAATACATGCGCACCTTGCCGGGTTCAATCGGAACAAATTCCTCCTTGGTTCGGGAAAGTGTATTATACAGTTTCATCTGTCATCCTCCAATGATTCAGTCGCATCAATGCCATTTTTTTCATATAATTCAGGATTGGCTTCAGCACTGATTCCATAATTCATTCCATCATTCATTTCAGGATTGGCTTCAGCACTGATTCCATTATTCATTCCATCATTCATTTCAGGATTCCAGTCGCGTAGACATCGTATCGCATTATTCCGATCGCGAATCCCGGACACGGTACCTTCGCATTCCAGCAGTTCCGACTTCAGGCGATCCATTTCAGCCCGCATTCTGCAGAATTCCTGCGAAACAGGGTCTCCCATATGAATCTGGTCCAGTTCGAAGGAAGAACGTATTTTGTGGTTACCCTTTCGGACGGCACGAGCCGGAACACCGACAACTGTCGTGTCTTCTTCAACTTCGTTCAGTACAACCGCATTGGCGGCAATTTTTGCATTATCCCCCACGGAAAAAGGACCAAGAATTTTTGCACCCGCTCCTATCAGCACATTGTTGCCGACGGTCGGATGCCTTTTCCCCGAATGCTTGCCCGTACCCCCGAGCGTAACGCCCTGATAGATCGTGCAATAATCACCAATCTCAGCGGTCTCCCCTATCACCACACCCATCCCGTGATCAATGAAAAGCCCTTTCCCGATGGTGGCACCCGGATGGATCTCGATGCCGGTTCTGTGTCTTGCATGCTGGGAAATAGCGCGTGCAATGAAAACCCTGCCATGCCGGTGGAACCAGTTTGCGATCCGATACAGTCGTACCGCTTTGTAGCCGGCATACTGAAGGACAACCTGCCAGGGACCGATGGCGGCCGGATCGCGCTCTGCAATTGATTTTGCATCTTCATACCATTGGAGCATTCTGCACCATCCAGTCCCGGTTTGGAATTCATTTCACCCATGTGCCGGCTCGAAACCCATCTTATCCCTGGTGCCGAACCATAAAGATTCTTGCCGGAAGAAGAACAACAGCATTAGCAAGAATCAGAACGTTTTATCGCAATGAGGGTCTGATTCCGTTCCATGAAACCATTATAGAGGAAGGTCAGGAATGGGGCAAGCCACCCCAGCATCTCCAATCCGCTTCCCCACCCAAGCATCTCCAATCCGCTTCCCCACCCAACTCCCTATCCACGCGGGCATTGATCCGATTCTGTCCGGAGCACGAAGGTGGTATAATGAGCATCATGGTCCTGTCATCCCATCGGACAGGCAATGCATGATTCTGGAGGAATCGCCTTGGAACATCTTTTCATTGTCAACCCGGCAGCCGGAAAAGGCCATGCGACCGTTATGGCGGAGCATATCCGCACCAGATTCGAGAACACATCGCTTACCTGGCGCATCCTCAAAACCTGGGGACCAGGTCACGCGACGGTTCTGGCCCGCGAAGCTGTAGCGGCCCAACCCGATATTCATATATATTCGGTCGGCGGAGACGGTACGCTGAATGAAATTGTAAATGGGCTGGCTGGTACCGAAGCGTCTCTGGGCATCCTTCCCTGCGGAACAGGAAATGATGCCATCCGCTCCCTGACCGATGTGCATGATCCGTTGCTTCTTCTGGAGAGCCTTGTGGACGCTCGCGTCGTCCCAACCGATCTTGGAAAGCTGAATGACCGTTTTTTTCTGAACATCGCTTCTGTTGGCTTTGATGCGGAAACGGTGAACCTGACGCGTGGATACAAGTCGCTCCCACTGGTTCCAGGTTCACTCGCTTATGTGCTTGGCGTCCTGACAGCCCTGGTTAAAAGGAACCTGCACGAAGTGACCTTCTCTCTGGACCAGGGCGAAAAAGAAACTGCAACGATTCTGCTCGCCGCGTTCGCCAATGGCCGCTTCTATGGAGGCGGCATGCAGCCCGTACCCCTGGCCAGCATGACAGACGGCTTTCTGGACTGCTGCCTGGTTTCACCATTGACGCGGCGACGCATTTTGGGCTTTTTCCCGCTCTTCATGAAAGGGAAGCACACACATCTGAAGGAAGTATCCATCCGGAAGTTTTCAACCCTGCATCTTGAATGTACCGCAGATCTGCCGGTCAATATCGATGGAGAATTGAGTTCTGCCCGCGTCATCGATGTTTCAGTTCTTCCCGGGGCGTTGCGGCTGAAGCAGCCTTGATTTTGCCGGACTCCGCTGTATCCTTCTTCCATTAGTGATATCTCATTCCTGTTTGAACAGGTGCAATCTGTTCTCCAGCCTGTTGACAATGAAAAAACCATTCGCATTCTCCGGAACCGGTTTGTTGTACACCATTTCCGAACCATCCATCTGCCTCATGACACCGCCGGCCTCTTCCACGATGCATTGCATGGCTGCCGTATCCCATTCCATGGTCCGGCCAAAGCGATAATAAACGTCGGCTTCGCCTCGGGCTATCAGACAGCCCTTCATGGAAGATCCCGAAACAATGGTTTGCGCAACACGTTCATGTTGCATCAGTTCCTCCAGCATGGGAGATGGATGCGACCTGCTGATGGCCATGCATAGATTCTCGGTTTTGTCCGAAACATGAATGCTGACGGGTGGTTCTCCGTCATGTTCAATGGACCAGGCTCCTTTTCCATGAATCGCATGATAGGTTTGACCGGTCACAGGGATTCGGATGAGGCCGACGAACGGCTGATTATCAACCAGAAGGGCAATGTTTACGGAGAATTCCCCATTGCGTTTGAGGTATTCCTTTGTCCCGTCGAGTGGGTCCACCACGAAAAGCAATCTGCTGTCCATTCGGGACAAATCATCCGATGACTCCTCCGCAAGAACTGGTATCCAGGGAAACGCATGGTTCAGACCTGCTACAATAATCCGAT
>JAIFNI010000193.1 GCA_020047785.1 Clostridia bacterium | reverse complement strand
GATATTGTAACAAGATATATGGATGACAGTAACTTCCAGAAAACTATTTTCCCAATACTTGCTAAAGAGATCTATCAAGCAGTTTTGCTGAGGCAAGCATAAAATTGAAACTGTAAAAATCAGCAACTGGCCGATGATTGTTATGGTGTTTAGCATAACTGCTTGGTGCTTGCATCCGGAAAGAGTTTGCCAACTTGCCAAACGATAGCCTGATTGCATACGAGTGAATCCTGCGAGGAACAACAAAATGATGAGGCTGCCTCCGAGATTGCGCAAATGTGGTTTCGGAGGCGTTTTCATGAAATCACGCGGTTTCATCCTGAATCTTGCTGATTCGTGAATATTTTGGGAGATCGTGTCTGTCGGGAAAATTCGGGTAAGTCAAAAGTAAAGCTGATTCTGCAAGGGAACTCGCGCTTGCCTGTTCCGATTGCACGGTGGGAGGCGGAAACATGACGACACGGGAAATGATGAACAAAATCCGACAGGTATTGGAGGATTCCAGAACCGGAGTCCTTGCGACCGTTTCAGAAGACGGCTACCCGCATATGCGCTGGATGACGCCGGTGGTGCTCGATGAATGGCCGGACGGGCTGTTTGCCGTGACATCGCCCCACTCGCTGAAAGCGGCACAGCTGGAAAAGGACACGAAAGTGGAATGGCTTATTCAGGGAAAGACGCTTCGGGAAGTGATCACCGTGAAGGGGAGGGTCAATCTCATTGACAATCCGTCGGTGAAGGCTGCGATGATGGAGGCGGTCGGCCAGAAGCTTGCCGTGTTCTGGAAGATCAACCCGGGCACGGATTCCGTAGTGCTGGAAACGGTCATTGAGGAGGCATCCCTGTTCATTCCCATGAAGAATGAACGGCACACGGTGTCCTTCTACGGCTGAGACGACATCCTTAACTGGAGGGAGAGAGATGAGCGAACGCAATTTGAAGGATCGCGGACTGGACTTTCTGATGGGGTTGCTGACCTCCATGCTGTCCATCCGCTTCGTGGAAGAAAAAGCTGCACAGATGTACGGCTTGCGCAAAATCGGCGGTTTCTGTCACTTGTACATTGGTCAGGAAGCGGTGGGGGTCGGCGCCATTGCCGCGCTGGACCTGACAAAAGACTATGTCCTGACCGCATACCGGGATCATGGTCATGCCATGGCCTGCGGCATGGAACCCGGAGTCATGATGGCGGAATTGTTCGGGAAGGAAACCGGGTGCTCAAAAGGAAAAGGCGGATCCATGCACATGTTCGACGCGGATCGTCACATGCTCGGCGGCAACGGCATCGTCGGTGGTCACATCCCGGTTGCCACTGGGGTGGCCTTCAAAATCAAATACAACGCCGAGGATGGCGTGGTGCTCTGCTTCTTTGGGGACGGGGCCATACACCAGGGGGCATTCCATGAAAGCCTGAACCTGGCGAAGATCTGGAACCTGCCCGTCATTTATATCTGCGAGAACAACCAATATGGCATGGGGACGGATTTCAGGCGGGTGTCCTCCGTGCATGACCTGTCCAGCATGGGGGCTGCGTATGGCATCGACGGACGGCAGGTGGACGGCATGGATGTGCTGGCCGTGTTCGACGCGGTGAAAGCGGCTGCTGAAAAAGCAAGAGTCTCTGGAGAGCCCGCGTTGCTGGAAATCCAGACGTATCGCTATAAAGGGCATTCCATGAGCGATCCGGGGAAGTACCGCACGCGGGAGGAGCTCGATGCCTATCGCCAGCAGGATCCGATTCTGTTGCTGAAGAACCGCATGATGGCGGAAGGGCTGCTGACGGAATCTGAATATGAGGCACTCCAGGCAGCGCAGCGCAAGGTGGCCGAAGATGCCGTCGCCTTTGCGGAAGCCAGTCCGGAACCGGCCCTGGAAACACTGTATGAAGACATTTTCGCCTGAAGGGAGGCGTACAGATGGCAATCATCACCTATCGTGAAGCAATCCGGCAGGCCATGGACGAGGAAATGGCCCGGGACGCGTCCGTCTTTCTGATGGGCGAGGAAGTGGCGCAGTATAACGGTGCCTACAAGGTCAGTCAGGGATTGCTGGAGAAATACGGACCCAAGCGGGTCTTGGACACCCCCATCACAGAAGAGGGGTTCACCGGCATCGGCATCGGCGCCGCCATGGTGGGGCTTCGTCCCATTGTGGAATGGATGACACTCAATTTTTCCCTGATGGCTTTTGACCAGGTCATCAGCAATGCGGCCAAGATGCGTTACATGTCGGGCGGACAGGTGAAAATGCCGATTGTGTTCCGTGGTCCGAACGGGCCGGCGGAATTTCTGGCGGCCCAGCATTCCCAGGCATTGCAATCCATCTACGCGCATTTTCCAGGGTTGAAGGTGGTGGCTCCGGCAACCCCTCATGATGCAAAAGGCATGCTCAAAACCGCCATCCGGGATGACAATCCGGTCATTTTTCTGGAAGCGGAGATGCTGTACGGCACAACCGGGGAAGTGCCGGAGGAAGAATATCTGATTCCTTTCGGCCAGGCGGACATCAAGCGCCCGGGCAAGGATGTGACGCTGGTGGTCCATGGCAAGCCGCTGCGTATGGTACTGGAGGCTGCAAAAACCCTCGAGGGCATGGGCATCGACGCGGAGGTGGTGGATTTGCGGTCCATCCGGCCTCTGGACGAGGCATCCATCTACCGGTCGGTCGGAACCACCAACCGCTGCGTGGTGGTGGATGAATCCTGGCCGTTCGCCAGTGTGGGCTCTCATGTGGCCTGGCTGGTTTCGAAAAATTGCTTTGACCTGCTGGACGCACCGGTGGAACTGGTGTCGTCCGAGGAGGTCCCCATGCCGTACAACCACAGGCTGGAGCTGGCGGTGCAGCCGAGTGTGGACAAGATTGTGGCAGCGGCGAAGCGCGTGCTGTACAAGGTGTAGGGAAGTCCGGTTGCCGTGATTGCAACTGTGACTGCAACTGCAACTGCAACTGTGACTTTGACTGTGACTGTGACTGTATCTGTGTCTTTGACTGTGGATGTAACTGTAACTGTGACTGTGACTGTGACTCTGACTGTGACTCTGACTGTGACGTGTGAAGGAATCCCCGGCGCGCGTGCATTGGATGGATAGACTTCTGTGGAAGCGGAAGCTGCTGGAATGGAGGGATCCCGTTGGCGGAAAAGGTATTGATGCTGGCATTGTCACCCACCATGGAGGCGGGTGTGATCACAAAGTGGCACAAGAAAGTTGGAGAAAAGGTATCGGAAGGCGATCTCCTGTGTGACGTGGAAACCGACAAGGCAGTGATGTCCTATGAGGCGTCCCAAGGCGGATACCTTCTGGGTATGGTGTGTGAAGAAGGGGAAGGGGCGGCTGTTGGCGCCACCATCGCGCTGATGGGCGTGGAGGGAGAGGATGTCTCCGCTTTGCTTTCCGAAGCAAAGGCGGAGAAGGCTTCCGGCGCAGGAGGAAAAACCGGTCCTTCCGGTTCGGACGGTTCCCCGTCGACAGTTGTCGATGCGCCTGCTGAAACCTCCGCCTCGAAAGAACCCATGGCATCTTCTTCAGAAGCGGATACGCTCCCGCCTGGAGGCAGAAAGCGATCCTCTCCTCTGGCAAGAACCCTGGCATCCCGGAATGGTCTGGAAGTGGATCGGATCCCGGGCAGCGGACCCGGTGGCCGCGTGGTGAAACGCGATGTGGAGCAGGCCATGGCGCAAAGCAGCGCAGGGACGCCTGCCGGCACCGGCATGATCAGTCCTGCACCAGGCGCCGCAGGATTGGTGACTGGCACTACAGCCCGAGGCACAGCCACGGCATCAGGCACCGTGGTCACTCCATTGTCAGGCACTTCCATGCCGGCACCCTCCGGAACGGATGAAGTCATCCCCCTTTCCGGCAAACGTCGCATCATCGCCAAGCGTTTGGCCGAATCCATGTATACGGCTCCTCATTACTATTTGAAGAAGACCGTCCGCATGGATGCCTTGATTGTGGCACGCAAGGCCCTGGCGGCGAAGGGCGAGAAACGTTCCTTCAATGCCTTCCTGATCAAATTCGTGGCCGAGGCTCTCCGCCGCCATCCGCAGGTGAACGCCTCCTGGCAGGGAGACAGCATCCTCCGGTTCGGACACGCGGACGTCGGCCTTGCGGTTGCACAGCCGGACGGTCTCATCACCCCTGTGGTGCGGGACTGCTGGCATAAGGGAATCCGCCAAATAGACGGCGAGTTGGCCGTATTGATAGGAAAGGCGCAGCAGGGAACCCTGCGGCCGGAGGAATACTCCGACGCAACCTTCACCATCAGCAACCTGGGTTCATTCGGGATAGAGGAGTTCACCGCCATCATCAACCCGCCGGGTTCCGCCATTCTGGCAGTCGGTGAAATCGCTCGCGTACAGCGAATCGATGAGAATGACAAGCCGGAAGTGATCTCGGCGATGACACTGACCTTGTCGTGTGATCACCGTGTGATTGACGGAGCAGTGGGGGCTGCCTTCCTCAAGGATCTTGTGGACATGATGGAAGACCCGATCCGGGTGCTTCTGTGAAGGCTGAAAGATGGGCATGGCCTTGATGTAGATGCTGCAAGGAATAGCAGCTGTATTTGGCTTTGCTGCAGGGAATGAGGACTTGTTTCTGCTTGGTGACAAAGGAGTTTGGCATGGCATATGATGCGGATCTGATTGTGGTTGGCGCCGGCCCCGGCGGGTATGTGGCAGCCATTCGTGCAGCCCAGTTGGGCATGAAGACAATGCTTGTGGAACGCGACAAGCTTGGCGGGGTGTGCCTGAACATCGGGTGCATTCCCTCGAAGGCGCTGATCCATCAGGCGGAGATTTTCCGACAGATACCGGATTTGCAGGCAATGGGCATTGCTGTGGATGCCTCCGGGTTGGACTATGAGAAGGTATATAAAAAATCCCGGCAGGCGGCCGACAAGCTTTCCCGGGGAGTTCAGTTCCTGCTGGACAAGAACAGGGTGCAGATTGTCAAGGGAGAGGCGCGCCTGACAGGGCCGCAGGAGGTCACGCTCCAGGACAACCGGGTGTTTCGGGGCAGACATGTCCTGCTGGCCACCGGTTCCCGGCCGCGTGCCCTGCCGGAGTTCCCTTTTGACGAGGAACGCGTGCTTTCGTCCACAGGTGCGCTGATGCTGCAGCAGCTGCCCAAACGTCTTCTGATCATCGGATCCGGCGCGATCGGGGTGGAATTCGCGCACATCATGAATGCGTTCGGGGTGGAGGTGACCCTGGTGGAGGTGCTCGACCGCATTCTGCCCGTTGAGGACCGCGAGGTGGTGGAGGTGCTGGTTGCGGCTTTCAAAAAGAGGGGCATCCGCATGCTTGTCTCTACGAAGGTCGTGGAACGGCAGGATGACGGGACGGTGTTCGGCATCACCCTCGAGGATGCCAAGGGTGTCAGAACCCGTCTGGAAGTGGACAAGGTGCTCGTCTCGGTGGGGCGCCTGCCGAATACGGGCGGCATGGGACTGGAGGCAGCGGGGATTGCGCTGGACCCGGGCGGCTTCGTCACGATCGGGGACTGGTATCAAACCAGCGTGCCGGGTGTGTATGCCATCGGAGACATCATCCGCACACCCTTGTTGGCTCATGTGGCGTCCAAAGAAGGGGAAATCGCCGTGGAGCATATGGCCGGTCACAACCCCGTTCCCCGCCTTCCGCAGAACCGCATTCCCGGGGCCACGTATTGCGAGCCGCAGGTGGCCAGTTTCGGCCCCACGGAGAATAAACTGAAGGAATCCGGCGTCCCCTATGCCAAGGCAACCTTTCCATACCGGGGAACCGGCAAGGCGGTGGCTATCGGGCAGCCGGAAGGTCTCGTCAAGGTGCTGCACGACCCGGATACGAAGGAAATTCTGGCTTGCCACATCTGTGGGGCCAATGCGACGGAGCTGATTCATGAGGTGCTGCTCGCCGCGCAGGCGGAGCTTCTGCCCGAAGACATCGCCATGATGGTCCATGCACATCCCACGTTGTCGGAAGCCGTGATGGAGGCGATGCGCGCGGCGGAGGGCTTGGCGATTCACGCGCCTTGAGTTGGAATCCCCTTTTGCCTCTTCTTCATGCAAACAGGTGATGCCTTGTTGGCTTTATCCTGCAGAAGGCGTATGGCAGGGGGATGATCCCCCTGCCGTCACCAGTGTTTCCGCAGCAGTTCGTACATTTTCCGGTCCAGCAGATGCCCGTTCCATGCTTCATAGGCCACATCGGTCCGTCCGGAATCGAGAATGCCGAAAGGTCCGCGGAAATTCCACAGGGCCAGTCCCGTGTTGATCTCTTTCAGGAAAATCAGCACATCTTCGAGCCATGCGAGGGCTACGGCATGCGGCGTCCTGTTGTAGCATCCGCCTTCCCCACAGTGCAGGCCCATGCCGGCACTTTCCGCAAAGGCACCCCAGACCTTGAAATAGTCATGCAGTCTTTCCCGATCCCATTCCCCGTCCACGGACAGGCCGCCCGGCCACTTCGGCGCGATGGCGTCATATCGTTCATTGCCGTCCCAGGATGCGCCATGGTGCGTGACGCCTCCGGGCACGTACGCCCGCATGCTGAGGGCGACTTTGTTCGCGGCCTGATCGAAAAAGTCGAGGAGCGGGACTTTTCCGGCATCCAGCCCGTCCAGCAGGATGAGTCGGTCCGGGTCGATTTCCCGGATCGCCTGGATGGCCTTCCGCATGACGACGGCATGTTCCGCCGGACCGATTCCGGGGGGTTGTCCCAGAATGCCGCGGGGCTCGTTCAACAGGTTGAAGCTGACTTCATCGCCGCTGCTTCTGTAGCGGGAGGCAAAAGTTCTCCAATGAAGCAGGAAGGCCTGCAGGGCTTCTTCGTCACGGAACAGCCGATAGGGCTCGTAACCGGCGGTGCTGATGCTGTATCCGGGTGCCCTGTGAAAGGACAGGTTGACGTGGAGGCCGTATTTTTTGCCCCAGGCAACCGCCTCGTCGATGGGGGTGAGTTTGTCTTCGACGATCCGGTTCCAATCCCCCTCCCGGATCCACTGCTTGTAGTTCAAGGCCAAACGGACAAAGTTGAAACCCAGTTCCGACATCATCCGGAAATCCTCTTCGGAATAGATGCCGCCCGATTGCCCCATCCGCTGTTCCAGATTGAATCCCTGCCACCTTGGCAGGACTGTCTGCCTGTACATAGTGTCGCCTCCTGTTCACAACTCTTTCTGCCGAATTTCTGTTCCGACTGACGGATTTCCTGTCTGAAGCAATCCGCTTCACGCAGCAATCTGCATGCGTCCTGACAGACCTGTCCGTTCATTGTTTCTGCAGCAGCGCGAGCATCTTCCTGTCAAGCTTGTGTCCGTGCCATTCCTCATAGTCCACATCGGTCCGCTCCGAGTCGAGGATGCCGAAGGGTCCGCGGAAATTCCACAGGGCATGGCCGATGTTCATGCTCGCCAGGATGTCCACCATGTCGGTCATCCAGCGCAGGGCCACATCGTGCGGCGTCTTGTTGTAGCAGCCCCATTCTCCGCAGAAGATGCCGGTTCCGGTGGCCTCCGCAATGGCTGCCCAGGCCTTGAACTTCCCTTCCAGACGATTGCGGTCCCACAGGCCGTCATAGTGGTCCGTCGACGAAATCCGGTTCCGGCCGTTCGGCCAGGCAGGTGCACCTTTTTCAAACTGCTGATGATGACCCCAGGTGGCATCATAGTGGGAGACCCCAAGCGGCACATATCCGCGGGTGCTGAAGGAGACGCCTTGCCTTCTCAGGTCGATCAGGTCGGTGGGCAGGTCATTGCCCGTGTTGAGCCCGTCCAGCAGGATGGGCCGCTGCGGGTCGATGGCGCGGATGCGTGCCACCGTGGCGCGCATCACCTCCGCATGTTCGCGGGGAGCCACCCAGCGCGGTTCGTTGAGCAGGTTGAAGCTGAGCAATTCCGGGGACTGCCCCTTGTATCGTTCCGCAAAGAAGGCCCAATGCTCAAGGAAGCATGTCTGTGCCACCTTGTCCTCGAACAGGCGGAAGGGCTCCCTTTCAATGCCGCTCACGCAGAACCCGGGTCCACGGTGGAAATTGACGCAGACATGAATGCCATGCCGTTCTCCGAAACGGATGGCCTCATCCACGAAATCGAGCTTTTCGGGATTGATGGCGAAGGGGTCGTTGTCATTGATCCAGTCCCGGTAGCTGAGCGGAAGCCGGACAAAATCGAAGCCGAGTTCCGCGATCCATTGGAAATCCTCTTCCAGAAAACGGCCGCCGTCCTTGTGCGAACCGCTCAGGTTGAACCCGCGCCAGCGGGGGAGCATGGTTTGCCTGTACATGGCTTTCCTCCTTCATTCCACAGCTGATTCCATATAAGTCGCCGGAAAGAAATTACCTGCTCTTTTTCAGAAAAGAATGGCAGGTTTGGCCATTGTTTTCTGAAATTCATAGAGCAGGTTATTTC
>JAIFNI010000262.1 GCA_020047785.1 Clostridia bacterium | reverse complement strand
TTCACTTGCTGACTTTGCGAACCATCAGGGAAGAAAATGCGCATGCAAAGACTGGGACTCGCTGCGAAAAGAACGAAGCATGACACAGACCGAGGGTCAGGATATGCGGTACTTGCCTCACATGCCGTTTACACTCCATAACATCAATGTTCTATTCACTCGATCCTGCCCTGAATGACAAAAATCGGATACCCCTCTCCTCAGAACAAGTTCAGTCGTTCCTCCCACGCAATGTGGACTTTCCCTTCCATCAAACCACCATCGCGGTATCACCCCCATACCGGTATCGCATTGACTAGCTAGTATCCTAATGATATCGTGATAACGAGGAAAAAATCTCGTCCAGGGAGGTTGTATGCAGTACGGTCATTTTGACGATGTCGAACGCGAGTATGTCATCACCAATCCGAAAACCCCGGTCAAGTGGATCAATTATGTTGGAACCCTTTCCTTCGGCGGTTTTTTGGACCATACCGGCGGTTCCCAGATCTGCAAGGGTGACCCGGCGCTCAACCGTCTCACCAAGTACATTCCCCAGCTTCCTTCCGGCGATTTCAAGGGTGAGACTGCCTACGTGCGCATCCGGAAAACCGGACAGGCAGCCGAGGATGCAACCATTGTGTCCCCCTACTGGGTTCCCTGCCTGGGCGCCTGCGACAAATTCGAATGCCATGTCGGCATGTACTACACCCGCTGGATCACAGAGATCGGCGGCCTGCGCTACGATGTGCTCGCGTTCATTCCGCGTGGCGCCAGCGAACTCGTCCGTCGTTATAAAATCACCAACATCGGTGCGGAAGCTGTTTCGGTGGATCTGGTTCCTGTTGTCGAATTCTCCCATTTCGATGCGCTCAAGCAACTCACAAATGCGGACTGGGTACCCCAGACCATGCAATCCCTCGGGGTGAAGCTGGAGGACGGACGTACCGCCATTGCCGCCTATGCATTCATGAAACGGGAATATGCAGTGAACGTACTCACGGCCAACCTGCCCGCGGTTGCGTATGAAACCGATCGCAAGCGTTTCCTGGGAGACAACGAGTATGGTACATGGGCCAATCCGCTGAGCCTGCGGAATGAAAAACTGTCATCAGAAGACTCGGTTCGTGGCGATACCATCGCGGCTCTTCAGATCGCACTCGGAACCATCCAGCCCGGCGCCACGGTCAGTGCCATCACCCAATTGTTCCAAACCGGTGCCCTTTCCACGGTAGGTTCAGCATGCGGCTTGTACCAGACCGATGCGGAAGTCGACAAGGCGTTTGCGGAACTGAAGGTCTTCTGGGACAACTACCTTTCTGTTGTCCGGGTCAAGACGCCGGATGCCGCCTTCAATTCCATGCTCAACCTTCACAACCCGCGCCAGTGCTACACCACGAAGACCTGGTCGCGTTATCTCTCCCTGTATCAATTGGGTTACGGTTCGGATCGCGGTATCGGGTTCCGTGACTCGTCCCAGGACACGATGGGCGTACTCGCCCAGATTCCGGACGAAGCCCGGGAACTCATGGAGAAGCTCCTTTCCGTGCAGAGCACAGACGGCTCGGGATATCACCAGTTCAATCCGATGACGATGGTGGCCGGACGCGGAGACTCCATGGAATATGAGGACCGTCCGCACTATTATTCGGACGACCACCTCTGGATTATCCTGGCCGTCAACGCCTACGTGAAGGAAACCGGCGATTATGCCTTCCTCGACAAGGTCATACCCTTCTATGAAAAGGACAAGCAGGACAAGCCCCTTGAATCCGGTACTGTATTCGAGCACATGCGTCGCGGGGTTGCCTTCACGCATGGAAATGTCGGAAAGCATGGCCTGCCGCTCCTTGGATTCGCGGACTGGAACGACACCGTCAACCTGCCAACCGGGGCGGAAAGCCAGTTCACGGCCAACCTGTACGGCTGCGCGCTGCGCGAGCTCTCCGAACTCTGTGCATTCCAGAAGGATGAGGCACAGAAAGGGGCGTTCGATGCCTGGTATGAGGAGATGAAGACGATTTACAACGAGTGTTCCTGGGATGGGGACTGGTTTGTGCGCTATTTCGACGAAAAGGGAAACCCGGTTGGTTCCGCTCGGAACGAGTTCGGCAAACTGTGGCTCAATGGCCAGTCGTGGGCTGTGCTCTCCGGATTTGCCGACGGCACCGATCGCGGACGCAAGGCCATGGATGCCGTCAAAAAGCATCTCGCCACCGACAAGGGCATCAAGCTGTCCTGGCCGGGCTACAATGGATTCGATCCGCAGAAGGGTGGCGTCACCACCTATCCCCCGGGATCCAAGGAAAACGGCGGCATCTTCCTCCACCCGAACCCGTGGGCCATCATGGCCGAAACGATGCTCGGAGACGGAGACCAGGCCTTCTCCTACTATTCCCGCATCAATCCGGCGGCCAAGAACGATTCGGTCGACGAATACGAGTGCGAACCCTACTGCTATGCGCAGAACATTCTGGCCGACGAACATCCGAACTTCGGCCTCGGCCGCAATTCATGGCTTTCCGGCACCTCGAGCTGGATGTACCAGTCCTCGACCAAATACATACTGGGCATCCGGCCCGAGCACGAAGGCCTGCGCTTTGATCCTTGCATCCCGAAAGACTGGGACGGGTTCACGGTCGCGCGTGTCTGTCGTGGCGCCACCTATCAAATCATGCTCAAGAACCCTGGGAAGAAATCCAAGGGTATCTCCAGCCTCATCGTGGATGGCGCGTTGGTCCAGGGCAACCTGATCCCATGGTTCAAGGACGGTATCCACACGGTGGAAGCCACCTTTTGAACAAACATCATCCCGGAATGAAGAATGATTGTTCCTGCGGAGAATGAGGGAAACCCACCTGCTTGTGCTGATATGTGCAGCTGCCAGGCCAGGGGACGGTTGACTTCATACCAACTGTACAATCTCAAGCACAATCAGGGAAAAGAATACCCAGACGCCGGTTTCGACGATACGATTCAGCCAGGAATCCGGCAGTTTGTCACCGTCCCTCCCGAACAAACCGGGAATTTCCGCGAGTGTGTACGGAATCAGCAGGAAGACAAATGCACGGCATATTTGCTGATAATCAGTGTTTTCATGTATCAGCCAGGCCGAGAGCATCAGATTCAGGATGGTCAGTACAGTCAGCATATGGATGGATGTGGAACCGGGATACCATTTGAACAGGAACTTCGAGTTTGGAAAACGGTCCGCAGCAAACGACAGCATCCAAGGAATCGTATCCATTGCCATGATGCAGACAAGGGCGAAACTGAATCCAAAAAAGGGTCCGGAAATCAACACAAACATCCCCTCGTAGGCGAGAATCGCACCCCACTGAAAAAGGCGGGACTGCTCCCTTGTCGATTCAGATCGGACTTTTTCACACCGAATCGGGAATAAGAAGGTGGTTGCGTCTTCCATAACCAAACGTAGCCAGAGCGCGGCAATCGCAACAAATTTGATCTGCAGGCCATGATCCTCCGTGAACAATTCCAGCCCGCTGAGTCCATTGATGGCTTCGAGCATGGCTGTCGCAGCGATGGAAAGAATGACAGCCGGCATGATATAGTCAAGGATTCTATCAAACAAATACTTCCGTCGGTCTTCGATTTTGCGCCTGACAGGCCTCATTCCGACCAGATACATCATGGATGTGAACAATGCCGCCATACCCGCCAAAGTCCTGACATCATCCCAGACAACAACATGACCGGTGAAAAGGGCTGCCGCTGCAAGGATCAGCCAGGCAATCGCTCCGGCCGCACCATCCAGTATGCCAAGAACAACCATCATGGCGACCATTGGAAACGTGGGCGGCAGCGCCATGCAATCGGTCTGAAATGCTGAAAACAAGCCCAGGAAGACCCCAAGGACCCATAGAAGGAAGCCGCCCGAACCGAACATCGCACGTGCCCAGGAGCCATCGGAAACCAGTCTGTGAAGCAGCAAGGATATTCCCGCAAAAAAATCGATTACCCGGGCACTCCATTGATCCGTTCTTGCGGTTCCGGGCACCTTCCACAAAATGCTGCGATCTCCCCACCTCATCGGCTTCTGACCGAGATCCTCTTCCCTTTCTTCCACGACGATCCCTGCGGCTTCTATCAGTTCCCCCTCCTCACCGGCCGTATCACCGGCAGTAACGGATCCACTTGCCGAACCTGAGGTTTTTCCCCGATTCCCGACCATGCCGGGTTTTTTCATACCGCCTATCGCTGCCATGCCGCCAAGGCCCGCAAATATGACAATCAGCGAAACAATCGTGCCAGGGTAGCGTTGTGCATCATAGAGGGGCTTGTTTGCCTCCAGGGCACGGAGCAGCCGAGGGTCCCCCTGCACGATGGGTGCCAGTATCTGGGACGGTGGTGCGAAGGCTATCACATTCCCGGTCTTGTCCAGTTCAAATGCCGAGATCGCCTGAATGGGCTGTCCATCCGGACCCATCCCATCCGCGACGATTGTATGTGGACCATCGGGCAACCCATTGGGGAATACAGCCTTGATGGACACTGTCCCGTTTGCGTCCGCTATCGCGTTGCCCAGCACACGCGGCTTGGAATAAAGGGTAAGGGTTACTTCGGAAAACGGTCTGAGCCCTCTGGCTGATACTGTCGCTTCCTTATCCGAAACCTTTGTTCCAATCGCAATATCCAGACGCAAGTCCATGATTGGCCCAGCAGGCGTCTTTCCATGGAAAATATCCCCGAGTACCCCACTCGCTCCACCTGCCAAACCACTCGGCTGTGAACGGATGGGGTCTTCGCTTGCAAGGGGATCACCTTGCATATCGGCAGGGTCATTCTCAACGGAATCGGATCGTTCCTCAATGCCGGCACCTTCGTCAGTGAACGGTTCTCCGGATACATCATTGCCAGCCTCATCGGTATCAGCGGTATCGTTGACCGCAGCAGCATCATTCATGGATTCATCAATATCCGCCGGACCCATCATATCCGTGTCCTGTCCGGTATTGCCTTCATCGGACCGGGTCTGCCCAGTGGGTTCATCACGTGTCTTTTCTGAACCGTCCCTTTCCCTGCTTGGTTCATCCACAAATGGTTCTGTTTCTCTCGGGTCTTTTTCCCCGCTTGAAGCGGTTTCGTCCGGGACTTCCTTCGCATTCTCGCCCACCTGGCCGATGTTCTCTGTCGATGCGGTTGTTTCCGGTACAACACCCGTAGTGTCCATTGTTGCAGGCGTTGGTTCAGGTGTTGGTTCAGGAATCGGCTGAGGTGTCGGATCAAGGGTCCCTGTCGTGTCATTGCCTCCGCCTCCGCCGCCTGACGGTGCCGCCGCCCGGTTGATGGTTATTCTGTAACACACAATGGTACTGTCTTCGGCCTCAACCATGACATAAATGTTGGTTTGAGATCCTGCGGACAATTCGATGCTGCCCGAATCAAGCGTGGCATAAGAACTGTCCAGTCCATAAAAGAATATCGTTGCGCCCGCATCCTGTTTGATGATGTCTGAAGCCGTGATGGATGATGTCCCATAGGGTACATGGATGCCCGCACTCTTCGGAGCCGGGATCGTGCCAGCCTCCGGACCAGTCACAAAAGTCTGGCCCAGTACGGATGCCAAGGCCGCATCACTGCTGGAAGGAGCATTGACCGTCGCCGTGATCACATGAAATAGTCCGCTTCCGTCTTCGGCCAGAATCTGTACGACGAAGAAATCTCCATTCGCAACAGCTGCGCTCCCATCATAGGCCGTATCCGTCGCAAAACCCACGGAATCAGCCCCACTTGCATACTTCACGATCCGATTGATGACTGCGGCATCATCATTGGCAAGAAACGCGGTGAGATATCCATCCGTATTGGAAGTGTCCGCTCCCTGCATTGCCGTCAATGTGACAGACCCTGCAGTCACTCCTGCAATGGTCACAGCAGGTGTGCCAAAGTCCGTTACGACCACCCCTTTGATTTTCGTTGTCGCCTTCAGCGTGGCGTCATCGCTCTGTGCGATCAATGTCGTGGAAATCACATTGGAACTGAAACTTGCGCCACTCGCATTCACCGCGCGAACTCTGGAATAATAGGTTGTCCCACCGGTCAGCCCTTGGATGGAATATGTCACAACATTCCCCACATTCAGGTTGTTATAGCCTGAGACCATATTGGCAAACCCGATATCCGTTGCGACATCGAGGGCATAGGCATCTGCGCCAACGACCGAGCCCCAGTTGGCATCAAACGATGACACAGCCGGATGGGTCGAGTCGTTCGCAACCGGCGCGGAGGGCGCAGCCGGGTTTTTTTGCCCTGAAATGCCCAGTATGGCCGTTCTGCCCGTGTCGGATGTTTTTCTTACACGGATATGTGTCAATACTTTCGTCTTGTTTGCTGTATTGTCGATAAAACAATCATACAGCCTCGGATTGCTTCCATTTCCGGAAAAAGCGCCATCTTCATCGGCCGGTTGACCCGATGTGGCGAAGAACTGACCATTTCTGGTGACACGACCGATTCCCTGAATGGCATAACCCGGCCCGTCATACCAATCCGGAGCCGTGAAGGTTGAATCAACGCTCGTTTCATCACTGAAATGCAGGGTCACATCGAAGGTTGACTGGCCTTCCGCGCTGGAGGCCAGAATAATGATTTTTTCATAAGCGCCTGAAGTTTGAAGGGTCACAACTCCGATATCGTTGTTGTTGATGAGCAGCAGTGCATTGTTTCCGTTGTAAGGGGCCAGCTGGTATGTGACACCCGCGTTCTGGCTGCTGATGATTTGACCATTGGAAGGCAAGCCGTATGGAGGGGGCGAACCTGTATTCTTCGGCCCTCTGAAATCAACCGAATACATGACATTGTTCGACCAGGAATGCAGACCGTCAAAGGAGGTGGTGGTAGCAGTTTCCGCCGAAGCACCATTGGTGTTCTCCGCAATCAGATCCGCATTGAAGCCACTCACGGCAATCGGCTGATAATCGTTTGCATCGGAGAACACCAGATAGCCTGGCATCATGGTCAGTATGAGCACGAGAGTCAGAAAGACGCCCAACAAGCGTTTCATTTTTCCTCCACCACGGCTGGATTGTTTCAAATGGGAATATTCGTTCCCGGTCCTGGGCTGCTTTTGGATAGGTCTCGGTTACAGAAGCAAAATATGCTGTCGTCGATAATCAATAAAAATATATATCCAATATGAGAAAGCATAAACCTGTCAATACGGCTTTTCTGTCGGCAGAAGCTAAAACAACGCAAACAAAATCGTCCGTCGACAGTGCACCATCCTCTTCCGGGATGGTGGTGTGGGCCGAATGATGACAGGTCTGCAGGTTTGCTCTTCCATCATCGGCGGGATGTGCCAAACGGTCCCAAATGCGCATCGAATGGTTTTGGTGTGCAAGGGGTCATTCTGCTACAATGGGAGCATGATTTTCCTTGCGCGTTTCCAGAGGCGGCCATCCACCGCCCTTCGTTTCGTGCGGAAAGAGGTTGCCATGCGCCATTCGTTCCTGATGGAATCCCCCGCTTCCGTGTTTCTTCAGACTGAACAGGGTTGGAGCTCCATGGAATCCGCCGCATCCCGTTCATGGTGTGCGGGTGATGTCGTGTTGGAGCTTGGGGAGCCCGGAAACGGATTTCCGGGAAACACCCGCACCATCTGCGTGACAGCAGACGCAACACCGGTTTTCCGCCTGTTTGTCCGCTGGTCCGGGTCATGGGCACAGAATACCAGGTTCTTGGGGGATCACTGGGAACGTGGATATGGTGACCTTTCCTGGCAGGGACTCGTGCCGGAACGCATCATGCCCTGGTATTTTCTTGCATCCGGAGAAACCGGCACGACAGGATACGGTGTAAAAACAGGCCCGGATGCACTCTGCTTCTGGCAGGCGGATGCCGCAGGGCTTTCCCTTTGTCTGGATGTCCGCTGCGGCGGAAGTGGTGTCGTGTTGAACGGCCGTTGTTTGGAAGCGGCCACGGTTGTCGAACGACCGGGAAGGCAGGGAGAATCTCCGTTCGCCGCCGCGACCGCCTTTTGCCGGATGATGTGCGAAAGTCCGCTTCTCCCCGCCGAACCGGTATACGGCGGAAACAACTGGTACTATGCCTACGGCGTCAGTTCGCAGAACGCGATGTTGGAGGATGCCGCGCGCATCGCATCCTGGGCTCCCGCTTCCGGCAATCGGCCGTTCATGGTGGTGGATGCCTGCTGGCAGGAGATTTTCATCAAAGGCGCCAGTTGCAGCGGAGGGCCCTGGTACCGTGGGAACAGCCGATTTCCGGATATGGCCATGCTTGCAACCCAAATGCGCGAGATTGGAACACGTCCCGGGCTTTGGTGCCGCCCGCTCCTGACCGTGGAAAACCTGCCTGAATCCTGGTTCCTGAAACGGGAACGGTTCGGCACGGCATACGAAGGTGAGATTCTCGACCCAACAGTGCCCGAGGTTT
>JAIFNI010000218.1 GCA_020047785.1 Clostridia bacterium | reverse complement strand
GGCGGAGCGGGATCGCCTTGCTTCGGGCTGTACCGGCATCAAGCGCACCACCGGACAGCATCCGGGCGGTGTCATGGTCTGCCCGAAAAACATGGAAATCTATGATTTCACCCCGATTCAGCGTCCGGCCGACGCAGCGGATTCGGACATCATCACCACCCATTTCGACTATCATTCCATATCGGGCCGCATCCTGAAGCTGGACATCCTCGGGCATGACGATCCGACGCTCATCCGCATGCTGGAGGACATCACAGGACTGAATGCCCAGGAAGTCCCCATCGGCGAAAAGCGCGTGATGGAGATCTTCCGGTCCACCAAACCGCTCGGGGTCACACCGGATCAGATCAACAGCGAGGTCGGCACCTTCGGGGTTCCTGAATTCGGAACGAAGTTCGTCCGCCAGATGCTGGTGGACACCATGCCCACCACCTTCGCGGAGCTGATCCGGATATCCGGGCTTTCACACGGCACGGACGTCTGGCTCAACAATGCGCAGGAACTCGTGCGGGCGGGTGTAACCGGCCTGGCCGATGTCATTTCCACGCGTGACGACATCATGATTTATCTGATCAAGAACGATCTGCCGCCGCTGACCTCCTTCAAAATCATGGAGAATGTCCGCAAGGGGAAAGGGCTCACGCCGGAATACGAGGAACTCATGCGCGAGAAAGGGGTGCCGGACTGGTACATCGATTCCTGCAAGAAGATCAAGTACATGTTCCCGAAAGCGCATGCTGCGGCCTATGTCATGATGGCCTTCCGCATCGCCTGGTTCAAGGTTTATCATCCCATGGCCTTCTACACGGCGTTCTTCACCGTGCGTGGGGACGGTCTGGATGCGAACATCGTCGTGAAGGGACCGGAAGCCATCCGCCGCGCCATGAAGGAAGTGGAAATGAAGGGGAAGGCGGCCACGCAGAAGGAGCAGGATTTGTATACTGTCCTGGAACTCTGCCAGGAGATGTACGCGCGAGGCATCAGGCTGCTGCCGGTGGATCTCTACAAATCCGACGCAACGAAATACCAGATGACGCCGGAGGGCATCCTGCCGCCCTTCACCTCGCTGCAGGGACTTGGTGCATCGGCTGCAAAGAACATCGTGGAGGCCAGAAACGGAGAACCGTTCATTTCGCAGGAAGAGTTGAAGATACGGGCAGGCATCTCGAAGTCCGTACTCGAAATCATGGAAATCCACGGATGCATGAAGGGGCTGGATGTGACAAGCCAAATGTCTTTGTTTTCGTTCGTATGATTTGTCTGACGGATTCGGATGATTCGTTTGCATATGTGTCTGATGGATTCGGTTGATTCGTTTGCATATGTGTCTGATGGATTCGGTTGATTCGTATGCATATGTGTCTGATGGATTCGGTTGATACGTTTGCATATGTGTCTGATGGATTCGGTTGATTCGTTCATGGATATGTTTGAAAACACATTGGTGAATCTCTGGCGGAGGATGTACAAGATGTCGGATTTGACGAAACGGTTGGATGAAACGGCAAAATGGCTGGAAAACAGGATTGGGTGGGTGCCGGATGTGGCGGTTGTTCTCGGTTCGGGTCTCGGAGCCCTGTCCGACAGCATCTTCGATAAAATGGAAATTCCTTATGCGGAGATTCCGGGATTTCCGCAGACGACCGTTCCCGGCCATGCCGGCACCTTGATTTTCGGAAAGCTTGAGGGCGTCCCGGTTGTTTGCATGAAAGGACGCTTCCACCATTACGAAGGGTATGACATGGGAACCGTGGTGTTTCCTGTCCGTGTTTTTTTCAGACTTGGCGTCAGGAACCTGTTTCTCACAAACGCAGCCGGCGGCGTGAATCTTGGTTTCACGCCCGGCGATCTGATGGCTGTCACGGACCATATCGGCCTTTGGGCGGATTCTCCGCTTCGTGGACCGAACGAAGATGAGCTGGGACCCAGGTTCCCCGATGTATCGAAAATCTATGATCCGGAGCTGGTGAAACTGGCTGCTGATGTTGCCCGAATCAATGGATTCAACCTGCAGAAGGGAATTTATTCCTATTGCCGCGGACCGGCGTTTGAAACACCGGCGGAAATCAGGGCGCTGCGTGTGCTGGGTGCGGATGCGGTCGGCATGTCAACCGTCCCGGAAGCGGTCGCCGCGCGACACATGGGCATGCGTGTGCTGGCCATATCCTGCATCACCAACATGGCAGCCGGAATTCTCGACCAACCTCTGACGCATGAGGAAGTCATGGCGACGGGGAAAATGGTGGAGAAGCGTTTCTCCGGCCTGGTGGCCGGTATTGTGGCGAAGTGGGGAGCCTGAACCGGAGGGGTCTTTTGGGGAGCCTGAGGAGACAGGAGAGCCGGTGGAAACAAGGGGGCCCGAGGAACGATTCGTTTTTTCGGTCATTTCACTTCCATCATGCGCTTTTGCCTTCCGGCAGCCAGCTGCGGCACGCTGAAGACCAGGATGGCCACCCAGATCAGGCCGAATGCGATGAAATGGCGCACGGTGAAAGATTCTCCATATACCAGAACGCCGATCATCAACTGAAGGGTGGGGGACACATACTGGAGGAACCCGAGCATGCTCAGGCTGAGTTTCTGCGAGGCATGCCCGAACAGCATGAGCGGGATGGCCGTGATGACACCCGCCAGCAGACTCAGCAGGATGGTGCCCGTTCCCGGCGTTCTGACGGTCAGATGTCCGTTAGCCGCACCATAAAGGAGAAATGCCGCGCTCGGAATCAGAAGCAGCCAGGTTTCCAGCGTCAGACTGGTGGCGCCGTCCAACCCTGCCAGTTTTTTCGTCAGTCCGTAGGTTGCGAATGAAAATGCCAGTATCAGCGATATCCAGGGGATCCTGCCATAGCTGGCCGCCATGACGGTCACGCCCGAAAGGGCAAGCAAAACGGAAAAAAGAAGAGGCAGCGTCACGCGCTCCTTCAGGAACAGGACGCCGAATGCAACCGACACCAGCGGATTGATGAAGTATCCGAGGCTGGACTCCACGATGAAGGCATGATTGACTGCCCAGATGTATGTGAACCAGTTGACGGTTATCAGGACGGAACTGGCTGCGACGAGGAGGAAGACGCGCCGGACGCGCATTTTCTGCAGCATCGTCGGGATGCGCTTCCCGAAGAATCCCAGGGCGAAAAGAAACACTGCGGCATGCAGGATGCGGAAGCACAGAATCGTTTCCGGTGTGAAAGCGGACAGCAGTTTCCAGTAGAAGGGGAGAATTCCCCAGAGGACATAGGCGCCGAATCCGGCAGCCACCCCGCCTGCATCCAAATGTCCACTCATGCTGTCCACCTCGTTGTCCGATTTTCTTCTTCCTGTCGGAGAGATCCCGTGCAGACCGGATAATTGAAAAAGCATATCATATTGACCTGACAAAGGAAAGAACAGGATTCCCCGGATTGGATGCGAGTGGCATCAGATGCGGGTTCTGGTGCGGATTCCGGTGCAGATTCCGGTACTGATTCCTGTGCGGACTGGTTTCTTTGGAACGGTTTCTTTTCGAAAGTCGGGAAACCTGCAGGAATTTGTGGGATAATGGTGTATGGCGTGAGTGATAATATTCATAAAATGTCATTAATTGCCATGAATCGGCGAAAGCCTGGCGAAAGCCTGAAGGAGTCATCCATGAAGGAAACATTGCTTACAGCTGTGAAAAGAACGGATAAACTGCAGAAGATCAGGAAGGCGGGCATGGTCCCGGGCATCCTCAATACGGAGGGAACCACCTCCATCCCGGTTCAGTTTGAAGCCACAGCGCTTGAAAAAGTCATTCTGAAGCATGGCGCGCATGCAAAAGTCTGGATTTCTCTGGACGGGGACAAGAAGTTCGGGTTCATCAAGGAAATTCAGATCAGTCCGGTGGAGCGGAAAGTTGTACATGTGGCCGTGAAACTGGTAACCTCGGACCAGGAAATCAAGATGCAGCTGCCGATTTCCTATCACGGCAAGGAACATCTGGAAAGCCGCCTGCTGCAGCTTCAGATCTTCAAATCGGAAATCGATGTCGTCGGGAAAACAGCCTTGATGCCGGATGTGCTGATTGTGGACGTATCCGGGCGGAATCTGGGGGACGTTCTCACCGTAACCGACCTGAATCTGCCGGAAGGATTGAAGTTTCATGACGAGACCCATGAAACCTATGCTGTGATCCGGGCCGTGCGCAGCGCGCTTCCCGAGGTGGATGCCGAGGCGGAAGCCACTGTCTGATCTTGAATCTGGTCATGAATCTGGTCATGAATCTGATCTTGAATCGGAAGACGAACCGAAAGCCGGCTGTCGGCAGATGACAGCCGGCTTTGCTGTTTCCGGAGGGGAGCGGCTGCGGGAACCGCAAAGGGACACCAAGGTGCCGACCTGCTGGAATATGTTTTTAAATGAATTTGATTGCACATATGGTGAAAATGAAGGCGATTCATCTTGTCGGGTGTCACTTTGGACGATATAATGGTGCGTAGGAACGAAGGGATTGTCTTTGTTCGGCAAGGAGGGCTCCGCATGAACAGCAGAAAAGAAGGAAGTCATATTCGGGATATTTCCCTTGCGGCTGAAGGCCGCCGCAAGATCGACTGGGTGAAACGGAACATGCCCATCCTATCCCGTCTGGAAGAGGAATTCGCCCGGACAAAACCGTTTGCCGGTGTGAAAATTTCCCTGTCGGTTCATCTTGAGGCCAAAACAGCCTATTTGTCCAAAGTTCTGGCTTCGGGCGGGGCACAGATGTCCGTGACCGGGAGCAATCCTCTTTCCACCCAGGACGATGTGGCTGCAGGACTGGCCGCAGACGGGCTGGACGTGCATGCCTGGTACGGCTCCACGCCTGAAGAATACGAAAAGCATATTGAGCAGGCCCTGGAGCATGGTCCGAATGTCATCATCGATGATGGCGGCGATCTCATCCATGCCCTGCATGTGACCTTTCCGAACCTCGTCCCCGAGGTCTGGGGCGGCTGTGAGGAAACGACAACCGGCATTCTGCGCCTGAAGGCGATGGAACGCGAGGGGGTGCTCCGTTTCCCGATGATGGCGGTCAATGACGCCATGTGCAAGCATCTTTTCGACAATCGCTATGGTACCGGACAATCTGTTTTTGATGCCATCGACCGCACCACCAACCTCATCGTGGCAGGGAAAACGGTTGTTGTCGCAGGATATGGCTGGTGCGGAAAAGGCGTCGCCATGCGTGCGAAGGGACTCGGCGCGAAAGTGGTCGTCACAGAAATCGACCCTGTCAAGGCGATCGAAGCCATCATGGACGGTTTCAGCGTCCTGCCGATGCAGGATGCGGCACCGCTCGGAGACATTTTTGTCACGGTCACCGGCTGTGAAAAGGTCATCCATGGGGAACATTTCGCCCGCATGAAGAATGGTGCCATCCTCTCGAATGCCGGTCATTTCAACGTGGAAATCTGCATTCCGGAGCTGGAGGCGCAATCCGTGGCTGTGGAGGAGAGCCGGAAGAACATCACCGGCTACCGAATGGCAGATGGCCGGTTCATCTACCTCCTCGGGGAAGGCCGCCTGGTGAACCTGGCCTGCGGGGACGGCCATCCGGCCGAAATCATGGACATGAGTTTCGCTGTTCAGGCACTGAGCGCCTTGTACATCGTGGAAAACCACAAGAACCTCAAGCCCGGTGTCTTCGGCATTCCGGATGCCATTGACGCCCGGATCGCAAAGATGAAGCTGGAAAGTTTCGGCATCGGGATCGACACCCTCACGGATGCCCAGAAAGCTTATCTGGGAAGCTGGGCCGGCGAATGAGCGCGGAACCGCGCGGAGATGCGCACGCCGTTTCGGCCGGAAGCCATGCACACGCGGGGGAGCAGGTTGGCCTGGAAGCCTCTCCGGATACCATTCTGACGCTTGAAGAGGCAGCAAGCCTCTTCAGCGTCAGCATGAAAACCTTCATCAAACTGCTGCGGGATGAAGATGTCCCCGCCCGGAAAATCGGACGCGAGTGGCGGTTTTCCCGGAACGCCCTGATCGGTTGGCTTGGAACCGGTCGGTCCCGCGCATATTCGGACAGCGAACAGGAGGCAAAACGCTATTTCGATGCGCTTGCGCCTGGGTATGAATCCCAGCAGGACGCCAATCTCGATGCCGGTCTCCGAAAGGCGCTGGAGCAGCATTGCCCGCCGCCGGAAAATGGACTTTCCCTCGATTACGGCGCGGGGACCGGTCTGATATCGCGCTGGCTGGCGGCAGGGCATCACAGGGTGCTGGCACTGGACGTTTCCTCCGGCATGTTGACGGAGCTGAACCGGCAGGCCGCTGCCCGCGGACTTTTTGGCATTGAGACCCGGCTGTGCGAGACGGGTGATGTTCCTGTGGCGGACGGATCTGTCCAATGTGTCTACGCTTCCCTCTGCCTGCATCATCTGCCGGATCCTGCGGAAACAATCCGTTCATTCGGAAAGTCCCTGTCCCCGGGCGGAAGCATTGCCATCCTGGAGTTGGATCCGCATGCCGATGAGGCGTACCGGACGGCCAACCATGATTCCTGGAGCGGCATCCCGCGCGACGAGCTGTCCGCCTGGCTGACGGATGCCGGATTTGCGATGCCGAGGATTGCCTGGGAGAGCAGCAGCCCGGATGGAAAGACCTTTTATCTGATAGTCTCGGCAATCCCTGTGTAATGTGCCGGAACGGAAAGACCAGTCAATGCCTGTGCAAGATGCCGGAACGGATTCGTTTTCTTTGGTTTAATCCAGCGTGATGTTTCCGGAGGCCGTGCTGATATTCACGCGCACGGCTTTGTCTCCGGATGTTCCCGTCCAGACATGTTCCTTTTTCGTTCCGCCTTCCAGTTTCAAGCTGCCGCCGACGGAGCCTGAAGTGCTCCCTGCCTCCACGTCCAGCCCGGTTTCGGCAGGAACCCTGATCCGCACACTGCCGGAAGAGGTCATCACGGTGATGTGGTCGCCAGGTTTTTCAAAGGAGAGCGTAACGTCTCCCGAAGCGGTTTCGGCATCCACACGTCCGGACAAACTGTTCCCAGTCAAGACAGCGGAAGCGCCTGACAATCGGATTCCGTCCGCTGTCATCATTTCGATCCGGATATCTCCGGACTGGCTGTTGATGCTGCAGTTTCCTGCAGTCACGGAGCCCAGTTTCGTGTAACCCGATGCGGAGTTCATCTGGAGAGCGCCCTTGACTGTCATGACCCCGATGTCCTTGTCGCCGGACAGGGTCTTCAGGGTGGCTTGCCCGCAGTCCGCCGATTCGAGGCTGATTTCCCCGGATGCGGTCTCAAGTTCGAATCGCCCTTCCGTTGCGAGCGTGCCGAGGGTCAAATCCCCGGAATCAGTCGTGACGGCCAGATGGGAGAAGGTTCCACCGGGCAGACTGACGTCTGAGGAAGATCCGCTCAGAATCAGTTCCCCGTGCCACGCTTCCGGAAGGAATACGTCCAGCTGCAGATTGCTGCTGAAGGACCCGATGATGCCCGTCTGTTCCCGCTGCAGGCGGAAGATCAGGGTGTCTCCTTTTTCTTCGCGGACAAGCGACGGAACCGATTTGGGTGCAGTTGTCCGCACCGTGCCGGATAGACGGGCGGAGACTTCCGTTCCGGGCTGTGGGGTGACTGTGAGGTCCGGGCTGTCTGTCCGGATCTCGATGCGTTTGAACCGACTTGCATCCGTATTTTCTGTCTGATCGATTTTGATGCTTTCTCCAGGTCCGAAATTCCCGAAGTCACCGAGGTGAAAGTCGAATCCACCGTTGTTCCGACGTGCATCCTCCGCCAGACCATACCCGAATAATGTGCCGGAAAGCAGCAGTGCGCCAAAAGTCCATAATGCGATTTTTCCTGCCTTCATATCAGAACCTCCTTGTCGTGATGAGCGAGATTGTCCATTTCGCATAGGCAAGGGTCATTCGGAACATCCAGCCTGTGAGGTGCCAGAGTCCCATTCCGAGCAGCATGCCGCCGGAAATCAGCATCACCGACCCCGCGAGGACCGTGGCGAAGGAGAGGGATGCGGGGACCCAGCCGGGCGCGGAGAATGCCGCCAGGCTTGCGACCAGTGCCGTGAGGCCGCCGATTGACAGTCCGAGCGCCGTGCACCATGCACCCAGCAGGACACCGAACAAAGCAAGCACCGGACCCAGAATGAAAACAAGATTGAGCAGGAGCATGACGGAACCGAACAGGCATCCCGAAAGGCAGCCTCGACGAGATGATGGGGGGCGCCAACCCGGTGGGGGCATTCTGCCGGGGATCGGGTTCCAGCCAGGCGGAGGTGCGTTGCCTGCACCCGGGTTCCAGCCCGGCGGAGGTGCGTTGCCTGCACCCGGGTTCCAGCCAGGCGGGGGTGCGTTGCCTGCACCGGCCGGATGATTTTCCGTACTTGTGCCATCAGATGCCGCCCGGCCGGCCATCAGGTCACCGGCAATGCAAACCGGGTCACCGAGTGATGCTGCCGTCTCTTCTTCCCCTCGGCCGTCCAGCGCG
>JAIFNI010000190.1 GCA_020047785.1 Clostridia bacterium | reverse complement strand
GACCTTCCCTCGTTTCCAGGGTGGATATGTCTGGGACTGGCAGGACAAGTGCCTGGTGGCAAAAACTACGGACGGGCAGGAATTCTGGGGTTATGGGGGAGATTTTGGAGAGAGCGTGACCGATTGGGAATGCCCGTTGTTCATGACCAACAACGGCATCGTGCTGCCCGATCTGACCCCGAAGCCGGCCGCCCTCGAGATGAAGCAGGTTTATTGCCCTGTGCGGTTCGATGCGGTTCCCATCACAAGCGCCTGGGCCGGGGTGCCGCGTCCCGGGTCTTTCATCCTGCGCAACCGTTGCCATGATTGGGACACCTCGCTCTTTCAGGCGCGCTATGACATCCGGGAAAACGGCGTGATCATTGATTCTGGTGTGTTTGAAATGCCTCTGCTGCAACCTGGCGAAACAACCGAAATGCGTTTTGAAACGGATCGCAACAGCAGGTCCGATGCTGAATATCGGGTGGACCTGTCCGTGCAGTACGCGCAGGATATGTCGTTTGCGCCGAAGGGTTTTGAACTGGGCTGCTTCCAGTTCCTGCTTGAAAGCGGTGCTGCGCAGGTTGAATCTGGAAAGGACAGCAACAGGGAGATTTCCGGTTTCGTACCACATCCCGTCACCCTGTCTGATACATCCGATTCATATGAAATCCGTCAGGGAGATTTGCTGCTGGCTTTTGAGAAGCGCACCGGTTCGCTGTGCCGCTGTGAGAAAAATGGAGTTGCCTACCTTCAGGCTGGACCGTCCGCCTGCCTCTCCCGCCCGTTTTCCGGGATTGACGCCCATCCGGGCTGGGGACGGGACAGGGTTTGGAACCCGCTGACGGAGTCGTTCACGCGCTTTGAACTGAAGTCCCTGACCGTGGAACCGTTGGGACAGCATGGAGCAGTCATTGATATCTGGACAAGGCTCTTCTTTGCGACACGGTCTGAAACTGTACTTTTCCATACCAGCTGCACCTTGGACCGAACGGGTACGCTTCACTTCAGCACAACCTTTGATATCCCTGCCGTCCTGGGCGACCTGCCTCGCGTGGGTGTGGAACTGGTCCTGCCGGTAGGGTTCGAATCGTTGGCCTACTACGGCATGGGACCTGTCGAAAACTACCGGGACCGCAAGGAATGTGCGCGCATGGGCGTCTTCGGCACCACGGTTTCCGACGAACACTTCGCATTCATCCCGCCGTCTGAAAATGGCGGACACGAAGATACCCGCTGGCTCGAACTCGCCAACGCCGAGGGGCGGAAGATCCGGTTCTCATCCGCTGTCCCGTTCCATTTTGACGTGCATCACAATCCCATCGGAGACTACCGGACCGCCATGCACGATCACGAACTTCCGAAACGGAAGGAGACCTGGCTGCACTTGGATGCCGCCCACGCCGGCATTGGCAGCGACATGGGGTGGAGCACGTTCCTGACGAAGGACATGCAGGTTCCGGCAAAGGCGTATGGTTTGGCTTTCTCTGTCAAACTGGATTGACGAGATTTTCGGAGAATGGCGGAAACAATGGTCAGGGCGATGGGAAAGTCGTTGCAATGACTGAAGCGTTGCCCTGACAGTTGGAAGTGAAAACGGTCAACGCAACGTCACATCGAATGCCATGAAGCCGCCATTCACTGTATTGATGATGATTTCCTGCAAACCGTCTCCATCGGTATCGGCGACAAGAGGAGAAGCGAGCGCGCCGTTACCAGCGGCAACCTGGAACGGGTTCGGAATCTCCATCTCCGCCTTCCTGTTGCCTGAAGCATCCAGCACCAGAACGGAACCGTTGATGCCACTGGTCTTGTTTGTCCAGGTGGAAACGATGATTTCGGGAACCGCATCTCCATTCAGGTCGGCAGCCACCGGCGCGGAAGCGAAAACGATACCGGCTTTTTTTCCGCCCCATGCCGGTTGATTGGAAACCAGGTCATAAGGCCAGTTTCCATGTTCTTTTCCATCGAGGGAGTAACAGTGGATGCGGCCGTCGTAGGAAGAAAAAAGAATTTCGTCGGCCTTGTCCCCGTTCAAATCAATCGAGACGGGATTCGGCTGACAGTTTTCGATTTCGTCATAATCTTCCGACAAGGGGGCACCGGTATCGCGGGGAACAGACTGCCAATTGTATGCGGCGGTCTTGAACCGGGACCGGTCCCCGTTGAAGAGGAACAGGCCGGTGTACTTGGACGTGTAGGTGCCTTCGCAGTCGTAGACGTTTCCTACGGCAATCACTTCCCGGGTTCCGTTGTGGTCGACATCCGCGACCAAAGCGGGTCCATGCGCGAAATTCGGACGATAGCGTTCGGTACGGGGCCCTGAACCTTCTCCCCAGCCGCGGATTTCCACGGCAAGATCCTCCCAGACGCCGACCGCGCCCCATTTCTTCGTTCCGTAGAGGGGATTTGCCGCAAGCGGCGTCCCGTCGTCCCTGTAGGCGCAGATATAGTGAACGTCCGATGGTACGATGATTTCGAGCCTCGCGTCCCCGGATAGGTCTCCGACCGCGATGTTGTCGTTGTATACTCCCCAGGCGTATCCGGCGTCCGTGGAGGTCTGCGGCCAACCTTTCCGGAGGCTTCCGTCATGTTCGTACACCCAGGTGTTGGTTTTTGATCCGATGGCGGCACCGACGATGATTTCCATGGTGCCGTCCAGGTCGAGATCCGCCACTTTCAGGGAACGGAGTTCGCTTTTTACGGGTCGTTTCGGCCATCCGGCCTTGAGGCTTCCATCGGACTTGTATACCGAAACATAGCCTTCGCCATGCGCCGTCACGATCTCATCCTTTCCATCCTTGTCGACATCCGCCACGAGGATGTCAGGCCAGGTGCGTCCAACACTGCTTGCGTTTGAACCGGCTGCATGCCCGCTGGGGGCGCGCCAGATTGTTTTTCCGGTCGCGGCGTCCAGCGCGGCGACCGAATAGGCGGATGCGATGATTTCGCGGGTGCCATCTCCGTTGATGTCCAGCAGAGCCGGGGTGGAATACCATCCCGTTTCCGCCCAGGATGAATAGGCACCGCCTTTTGTCCATTTGAGGGAGAGGGTGATGGTTGAAGCGTTCGGTCCGGGTCCGGTGTTTGATTCGCCCTCGGAAGCAGGACCAGCCTGCATGGGTAACAATTCAAGGTTCGCCAGCACGTTGTCTGCAATGACTAGTGCCTGTTCCTGCGTAAGCAGATTTTTCGGCAGCAGACGGCCGCGTGTGTCCCCTTTCAGAATGCCGTTCCGGACACATTGGCGCAGACTGCGAATTGCCCAGCCTCCGGCTTGTGCTTCATCCGGGAACAGAACAGCAGACAGACGTGTTTCATCAAACGCAATGCCGGTTTTCTCCAGCATGCGGATGGTCATCGAGGCAATCTGTTCCCGGGTCAGGGTTCCCTCAGGCAGGAAACGGCCATCCGGGAAGCCTGCGACCAATCCGAGCGCATGACCTTTCCGAACCCATTCATCCGTTGTATCGGGGAAGACTGCATCGTTGGACATCGGGAGGGAAGACGGATCCAGACCACTGATCTGAAGATACAATCGGACCAGCAATTCTGTGAAATCCCGACGGGTCATGGTGGCCTGATATCCGTCAAGATAGTTCTCTGGCAACGGCATGACGGTTTTCAGATGTCGAATGCCTGCATCCGCCCATGATGAAGGGGTGCCGTTCGGGAGAACCGTTTCTGCCGCGCCGATACGAAGGGAAGCCGGGCTTAGGAAGGTAAAAAGAATACAGAAGAGGACCATCGATGTTCTTCCGGTCCGTGAAAGCAGGCCGGCGTTTCGACCTGACGCTTTTTTCTCAGTCATGAAGGACCTCCAGGATTCATGGAATTTGGTTTCATGCTATTCCATTATACGCGCTGACCGTGTTGGGGGATTGGGTCTTGTGTCTCATGACGGACAGTGCGCAGGGCCTTCCTGCATATTCACTTCCGAATCTCTTCAATCGATGTTCAAGGGACGTTTGATGGATTTTCAACTGATCTTCAAGGGACGCTTGAAAGATTTTCATCCGGTCTTTGTCAAACGATTTATCCAGGAACATCTGAATGCATGACAATTGATCACATTTCAATTGGTCGCTGTTGCGTTGTTTGTTGACTTGGCGTATAAGAGTATATGTCACATTTGCTTCGTTCATGCCAAATTAAGGATGACAACGATTCAAGGAGATGAATCATGGAACTGCCCACCCACGTCATTGCTGCCGGCGGCATCGTCTTCAATGATCAAGATGAGGTCCTGATGGTCCTCAACCCGCGCAAGGGATGGGAATTCCCCGGAGGGATCATCGAGCGCGGAGAATCTGTCCTGTCTGGCCTGAAAAGAGAAATTCGCGAAGAGTCGGGCATCGAGGTGGACGTTCTTGACCTGGTCGGCCTTTACAGCAACTTGTCAACCCGTGCAGGGCACAGTGGTGTCGAGGTGATTCCTCCGATTCTCAATATGGATTTTCTATGCAGGTATGCATCAGGCGATCCAACCCCCAGCGAAGAAAGTACGGAAGTACGATGGATGACGGTGGAGGAAGCAAAACGCCTTGTCGGCACCCATGTGGCGCGGCGATTCGAACAGGCGGTCACTTTTCGCGGTGCAGTGACGTGCCTGGCCTATACGAAGACGAATGAGGGCATCCTCACCTTCCAGGAGGAAATGGTGCTTAACACAACATGGACGAACATTTTCAGGGAAGCCCCCGCTGGGGAATGTGCGCAAACCAGCGCGGAACGGCCCGAATGGTTTGATGTCACCGATGAAGCGCGACGGCCACTCGGCCGCCTCCATCCCAGGGGTGTCGAATTGCCTGATGGAGACTATCATACAGTTGTGGGAATCTGGGTTGTGGACGGGAGCGGCCGAATTCTCGTGACCCTGCGTCATCCCGACAAGGGGTGGGGCGGATATTGGGAGTGTCCGGGCGGGGCGGTGGTGGCCGGTGAATCCAGCCGTTTGGGTGCCTGCCGCGAGCTGGCGGAAGAAACCGGACTCTCATTTCCACAGGAACAATTTGAACTGCTGGGTACCATGAAATATCGCACGTGGTTCACCGATTCCTATCGGGTTCTTACCGACGCGCTTCAGCCGGAAGTCGTCTGTCAGCCGGGCGAAGTTGTCGGCTACCGTTGGGTTGATGATGCTGAAATGGCATCTCTGATCGAGAACAAGATGATGGTGCCGGCCATGGCGGATCAGTATCTGAAATACAGGGAGCTGCTTGTGGCGGATTGAATTATCCCTGTTCATGGTATAATGAACCTGCTGCCTGTTTTGCCGGCGGCACCGGTTTTCCGGGCTCTCCGCACGGTGCGGTGAGGCGGGGTCCGGTTGGGAGGTACCCATGTCGGACACTTTTCGCAACCCCATTCTTCCCGGCTTTTATCCCGATCCGTCCATTTGTCGTGTCGGGGATGATTATTGGCTGGTGACCTCATCTTTTTCGTATTTTCCCGGCGTGCCGGTTTTCCACAGTCTCGATCTTGTGAACTGGGAGCAGGTCGGGCACGTGCTGGACCGTCCGTCCCAGCTTGATTTGGATGGCGTACAGCATTCCCACGGTATTTTTGCGCCGACGATTCGTCATCATGATGGCATTTTTTACATGATTACCACCCTCGTCGGCAAACAGGGCAATTTCATTGTGACAGCAAAAAATCCCGCCGGCCCCTGGTCGGATCCTTACTGGCTCGAGGATGCCCCGGGTATCGATCCTTCCCTGTTTTTCGAGGAGGATGGCAGTGTCTGGGTCACCGGCACGGCCGATTCACCGGATGCCGCCTATTGGGGCGACAACGAGATATGGATGCGTGAACTGGACCTTGAAACCATGAAGCTGACAGGGCCGAGGTACGGATTGTGGCGCGGTGCCGCCAAACAGGCCCATTGGCCGGAAGCGCCGCATCTCTACCGGATAGGGGAATGGTACTATCTGATCATCGCGGAAGGCGGTACGGAATACCACCATGCCGTCACCATCGCGCGCAGCAAAAATCTGAAGGGACCCTATGAAGGAAATCCGGCCAACCCGATTCTGACCCAACGCCATCTCGGAAAGACTGCCTCGATCTGGAATGCAGGTCACGCCGATCTGGTGCAGACACAGACCGGTGAATGGTGGATGGTTTGTCTCGCATCCCGTCCGTATGGCGGCCATTTCCGCAATCTGGGGCGTGAAACCTTTCTGACGCCTGTTGTTTGGGAAGATGAATGGCCGGTTGTCAGCCCGGGGACCGGGAAGCTGGAGTTTCAATATCCTGTCCCGAATATGAACGCTGTGAGCAATGGTTCTGCAACTTGGCCTCTCTTCGCGGCTCGGTCTTCCCAGTGCGACGGATGTGCCGAAAAGGTCGTGGAATATACCGCCAAGACCGGCGAATGTGCCGACAAGGCCGGTGGAAGTACCGGCAAGACCGGTGGAAGTACCGGCAAGACCGGTGGAAGTACCGGCAAGACCGGTGGAAGTACCGACAAGACTGGTGGATGTGCCGAAAAGAGCGGCGGATGCTGCGGGAGTTCCGGACGTCCTTCCCTCCCTGGTGTGACAGCTTTTTCCGGAGCTGTTTCTCACATGCCGACCTATATCTGCGATTATGATGGATTTGATTCGGAACGGTTGCCTTTCTCCTTCAATTTCCTGCGTACGCCGCGTGAAACCTGGTGGAGTCTGACGGAACGACCGGGTTTTCTTCGCCTGCACCTGCGTCCTGTATTTCTGGGAGAGCAGGAGAATCCCTGTTTCATCGGGCGCCGTCAACAGCATATGACCTTCACCGTGACAACGGAGCTCTCCTTCAGCCCCGATGGAGAGGGTCAGGCGGCGGGGCTGGCCTTGCTGCAGAGTGATGCCTTCCACATGCTGTTTGTCGTCATCCGCTCCGGTGAGGCATGCTGGGCTCGTTTGATCCGCTGCGAAAAGGGGGAGGAAGAACTTCTGGCTGAAGCGGAGTTGTCCTCGCTGGACGAAATTCCAGCGGACGGATTGCGTTTGCTCCTGAAAGTGGAAGCGGAGGAACAGAATCTGCGTTTCCTCTGCGGTCTGGACGAATCCAGGATGGCCATACTGGCGGAAGGTGTAGATGCACGCATGCTCAGCACCGATGTCGCCGGGGGATTTGTCGGAACCTATATCGGGATGTATGCGGAGGGGGAAAACCCCACCGGCAGGATGGTTGCCGATTTCGACAGTTTCTCTTACGAGGGCTGCTGAGCCTGATTCAAATCGGCAGCATCATGACCCGCAGGTTGTGGAAGACGGTGATTGCATGGATTTGTTCATTGCCAGACAACCAGTGTTCGACAGACATCAACATGTGTATGGGTATGAGCTTCTTTATCGGAAGACGCGGGAAAACCGCTTCCTCGCGGATACGGACAGCGATGAAGCCTCGGCAAACGTCATCATCAACGGATTCAATGTACTCGGGATTGAGAAGTTGACAGATGGCAAACGAGCTTTTGTCAATTTTACCGGACCTTTGCTCCAGAAAGGCGTGGCAACGCTCTTTCCCAAAGAGATCCTTGTGGTGGAAATCCTTGAGAGCGTTGAACCGACGTTTGAAATTGTGGAAGCATGCCGGGTATTGAAACAGAAGGGATACATGATCTCGCTGGACGATTATGTCGATGATCCCAAGTACAAACCCCTCGTTGAATTGTCGGAAATCGTGATGCAGGACGTCGCATTGTCATACAAACTGCTGAGACTGGTCAATTCATCGGCGTTCGGGCTCATCTCGAAAATCGAGTCCGTGCGCCAGGCACTGGTCATGCTTGGCATGACCGAACTGCGGAAATGGCTGTCGCTCTTTATCCTTTGTCATCTGTCATGAGGAAGGGAATTGGAAGGAAGTTGCCCGATATGCGAATATGCTCGGGATGGATGACCAGGAGATCACGCCGGCCTATCTGGACGCAGTTTCGTGGAGCGGCCATGTGCTCGAACCGTTGAAAAACTGACGGAAGACCGTCACTTCGGAGCCGGGACAAACCGAATCGGCTGCCCTCCGCCGGTCAGGCAGCGGCCACCTTCCGGGGTCACCACATAGGTGTCCTCCACGCCGACCATGCCGGCGCCGGCAAGCCCCATCTTCGGCTCCAGTGCAATGGTCATGCCTGCTTCGAAGGGCTGATCGAACCCTTTTGTCAATACAGGAAATTCATCGATGACCAATCCGACGCCATGTCCGAGGAAGCGGACCCTCTGACCGCGATATCCCATAAAATCAGGTTCAAGTTCCGGTCCGACCCGGTCCAGGGCGGCCTGGTAGACAGCGGAGGGCAGATTGCCCGGGCGCAGTGCTGAAGCTGCTTCTGTTTGAATCGACATGCAAAGGGACTGCAGACGTTCCATCTCCGGAGTCGGTTCCACGCCGAACCTGTATACCTGTGTCCTGTCCGTGTGATACCCGTCCACACCAAAACCGACATCCACAAACACGAGGTCGCCTGACGAAAGTTTCCGGTCACGGTTTCCGACAAGCG
>JAIFNI010000116.1 GCA_020047785.1 Clostridia bacterium | reverse complement strand
TCGTTGTTCATGACTAGTTCAACCAGGCGGCCCGCTTGACGGGCACGTTCCATCAAAGCGTCATCAATGACGGAACCGGCATTGGCCACCAGCTCCCCATCCGGTCCGAGAATGGTCTGGGTCAGTCTGCGGCCGCGCAGATATTGGATTCTGCGATCCGCCAGCATGGCATTCGCGTCATCCTCGGATTGCCCGCCGAACAGTCCATCAAGCGAGATCTCCGGTTCCGATACGGACTCCGCTTCAACTGCCGCATCCGCCATCGCTGTCGGATGCGGGACAGTTTCCGGTTCCGACTGCGCCAGGTCCGCTTTTGCCATGGGTTCCGCAACCGTGGCGGCAATCGCCGCGTCGGCCTCATGGACGGACATGGGGAGCAGATTTTCCGTAAACCCTTCCTCCACCACCAGCAGATTCTTTCCGAAGGTGATGATGCTGTTCCTCGGAATGATTCCCGCTGTCACCTTGCTGTTGCCCGGAACGAATTCGACGCCGATGATGGCACAGGATTCATCCTCGTTCACAAAGACATCCCCCACCTCGCCCAGCAGGCTTCCCTTGCGGGTCAGCACACGCGTTCCGCGCACGGTGATGTTCTTCTGGAGCAAGTCGATGGCGGCCGGTATCTTCACGATATCGCTGACATCATCCGCTTCCAGGATGGTCAGGGCATCGGCACCGATGCCGAGAACCTTGCCGACCGGCACCACGCCGCCAGCCAGGGAACGCATGGCACTGTCGATGACAAAGAAATCGACCGTACCCTTGACGGCGTTGATCATGACATTCTTCACCTTGCCGATTTCATTCCCGTCCGAAATGCTTACCACGGGAAGTCCGATAATCTGCTGAGAGGTCTTCATCCCCAGCGTACCCCCTTGCGCGTTGTGCCGAAAAGCCTCCGTCGCCGCATTTCTGCGGATTGTCGGCATCTGGCAGTTATCCTTATCTTATCAGGTAGATCCGGCCTTGACAATCGAATGTGCCGTGAAATGAAAGGAAACGAACCGATTCAGGTTTTTTTTTGGATATAGAGGGAAAATTGTCAGGTATCTGAAAAAAAAAATCGTATCATGCATCCGGAAATCGGATATTCTCCATGGAATCATGACGTTCAAGTTCTTTTCGTATCGCCTGGATCAATCCGGTTTCAGTTCCATATGCATATTCCGATGCGAGCAATGCCTTTGCTTTTCCCGCAAAACCTGCTTCAAGGAGCAAGGCGCACAGGTCGAGAAACACACCGTCCCGAACGGCAGAACCGGGGTCCGAAGCAAGTATGGCAAGGAACCAGGAGACGGCATCCTGCAATCTTCCATCCTGACGCGCATCCAGCGCGAAGGACAGAAGATTGGACAGGTTCGCGCCTGCAGGCGCCTGATAGGGAGCAAGATGCGGTTGTTCCGCCGTATCCGCGGGAACATCCTCCGGCTCATCCAACGGAGGTTCTTCCTGAACAAATCCGAACGGCTCGCGTGCCGGAGGTTCTTCCGGCACAAGCGCCAAGGGCTCGCATGCCGGAGGTTCTTCCTGAACAAATTCGAACGGCTCGCGTGCCGGAGGTTCTTCCTGAACAAACCCAGATTCTGCGCAGATTGACGGCTTCTCCGCCGGAGCCGTGCCAACCTCGGACTCCTGATTGACCCTGCGGTGCAGGACGATGTCTGCGAGCAGATTCCTGTTTCCCTCACCCGGATCGTGATGGTGTTTTTCAGGATGCGCCGCTGCAGGCACAGCCGGCTGAAGAATCCTTCCGGGATCCATCTCGTCCGACGTCCCCCAGGGATTCATGGCGTCTTCGGGTGTTTCCTCCTGTTGCTCCACAAAAAGACGGGAACCGGAAGGCAACCGATTCAGCACGCTTCGCCAGCATGCGGGCAGGATGAGCAAAGCCGCGAAGGGCAGCAACCATGCCGTCCAGGGAGGCAGAACGGTTCCACCGCGCAAAACCGCCGCTGCGAATGGGACCAGACAGGCGAATGCAACCGCCAGAACGGATGCGGGCACGGCAATCCGAAGACGCTCACCGACAGAAGGCAACCGGCGCGCGAGCAGCAGAAACAGGAGAATCCCGGTGATGGCCGCACATAGGGATGAAACAAGAGCAAACAGGAGAAAATCGTTCACGGACTACATCCCCCAGAACCCCTTGCGTGTTTTCTTCAGGGGCTTTCTCACGCGCTTTTTCGGTGTATATCCTATCAGCTTGTAAACACGCTGCATCAGGTAAAAATCGCTCAGACCGGCCCAATAACCGATGAAAGCCATGAATGCGGTGAGGAAAGGCAGGACAACGAAAGGAACCCTGTGCATGGGACTCGACGCGTCCATCAGTTTCGCGATCCAATAGTATGGAACAGCAACCGCCTGAAGCATCCGGAGCTGAAGGATTTCCAATCCGGTCATCGGCAGCACGGCTATGACGATCAGCACAAGGGCCACGGGTGAAATGCCGGCAAGCCCGAGAAGCAATCCCCGCAGCGGTTTCGGGTTGATTTCGTACTGAGGGCGGCGCTCACGGACCGCAATTTCCCACAGGTCCTTGTAGACCAGGGAGAACAACCCGAGGAACAACAGCCCGGAGAACCACCTCACCGGAGTGCTCGGGTTGTCACCGGACAGGCTGATGATGGGAAAACTGAAAATAACGAAGACGAAAAGCATGGCCACATAGTCGGTCGCCACCTTCAGGGCGTGTCGGATAAAGGTCTTCAGGCTGTTGTCCATTTGTGTCTCCGTTTCTGTCCTTCTGATCTCACGGCCCGGATGTCCGCCAGGATTACCACGCCGCAGTCCCATTCTACCGCATTGTCACGCATCCGTGAAATTATTTTTGTATGGTGAATGCATCATGCTGAACTGTTTTGGCTCCTTCGACGTGAGAAGCGCTGATCAGGAGCTTATCCGGAGAAACCGTAACCAAGGTGAAGGCGGGGGTGTTCCCGTCGTACAGCACATCCGTCCAGCTCCGTTTCTTCGCATCATAGAACTTCCCGCCGGAACTTCCTCCCGCAATGTAAGTCGTCCCGGTGCCGGGCAATACTTTCTTTCCACCCTTCATGGTTGTCCGGAGCCAGGTATGATCATGTCCGGAGAGGACAAGATCAATGCCGATTTCATCAAATACAGGCGCTGCTTTTCTTCGGAACTCCGCTTCATCGTAAAAGCCGCCATATATGCCGCGGTGCATGGCAATGATGTTCCATTTGCTTGTCGATGCCGCACGTTCCTTCTTCAGCCAGGCCAATTGGGCATCAAGATCTCCCTGCGTGTCGAGCATGTAGAAGCGGGCATCCCCATTCAGCACGGTGTAGGCGGATTCCGCATACTTGGACGGTCCGGTGGCCGGCAACCCCCAAAAGGCCTTGAAGGCGGAAAGTTTTGAATCATTCTTGTAGTCATGGTTCCCGGGAATGGCCAAAAACGGCACACGCTGCAGATACAGGCCCGCCGTCTGGAAAAAGCCCCACCATTGCGAAGTCTTGCTCCCATCGTCCACCGTGTCTCCTCCGAGCAGGATGAAAGAGAGATCCGGCGCCTTGCCGAGCATGCGCTGGACCAGATTTCTGAACGGGACATAGCCAGCCGCATCAACAGCCTGAGGATCCGTCACAAATCCGAACGTGAATGTTTGGCCGACCTCGGAAACAGGGGTCGTGAATCCGCCGGTCTTGCCGCTTCCCTCTGAACCGTCGGCAATCCGCCACTTGTAAGCCGTTCCGGATTTCAATCCATAGAAGACCGCCTTGTGCTCAAACAGTTTGGCCTTTGAGACCGGATCCGTCAGCGTGGTGGCTGTATTGGACGCAACTGCCTTTTTCGCATCGGATGGAAAGGTTCCGCTGTAACCTTCAGCCTCGACCACCTGCACAACCGTGCCGGAAGAAGCCGGCGAGAGCCAGTGAACCGACATCCCGCCAGGCTGTGAAATGGGGGATACGGATACTGCCAGCGGATTCGCCCCTTCGCTTGCCGCATGCAGCACAATCGGCACCGAGGCGGATGAAAGGCCGCTTTTCACGGCACGCAGGGACAATCGGGTTCCCGCCATGCCGGCCGCCAGCGACTTGCTCTCCGCAACACCGTACTTGTCTGTCGTTGCTGCGGCTCCCTTGCCCGAACCCTCCAGGAAAATGCCCGCTCCGGCCACCGGTGTCCCGTTCCTGTCGGAGACCGTCACCCGTACCGCCGAACCGGCGACCGTTCCCTGCACATCCAGGGTGTAGGCAGGCTCGACAAGAATGCCGTTCTGCGGAATGCCGAATGTCTGCATGGCCTTCATCGGTGCAGCCAGCATGGAGGCGGTGGCGCTTCCGATTGCGGCCATTCCGTTTGTTGTCGTCTTCGCCTTGAAACGAAGCGTGAGCATCTTCCGTTCGACAGCTTTCACCGTGCTGTCGAGGCCGGAAACGGAAATGCGCCAGATTCCGGTTTTCAGGTCCGCCTCATTGACGGAAACCTTTCCGGCGGACACCCATTTCTCCAGACCCATCTGGATGCCCTTCCTTTTCGCATCCAGGTCGACGGGTTCAAGCAGGGTCGGATCCCAAATCAGCTCCAGATTCATCGCCTTCATGGGATTCGGATTCCGGACCTGGACAACCGCATCGAATGTACCTCCCGAAGGCACATGCGCAGGGAGCAGGAGTGTCGTCTGCGGGCTGGCATTGTCAACATGGAAAAACCATGTTTTCAGAGCCTTGTTCCCGAATTTGTCCGCGATGCGCAGTTCTGCGATATGGGAACCGCCCGAAAGCGGGGCTTCAGGTCCGTAAGCCCGGCTGATCCGGTATCCTTCCCCTTCCGGGATGACTTGCAGTCCGTCTTGTCCGATACCGTCAACTGTCAGGAAAACGCTTTCGGGATTGAGTCCCGTTCCTCCGGCCGCATCGCCGGCCACGGCAGTCAGGGTCAGGATGCCCGATTTCACAACATCGCCCGCTGCAGGCCAAACAGCCAGAACTTCAGGCGACGAGACGTCATCGTTCTTCAGGCCATACACGGCGCGGATCCTGTCAATCAGGACCGTGCCGCTTTTTTTCATTTCTTCCCTTGTGCAAAGCAGGCGAAGAGGAACCGTGAGGGAATAGGGTGCCTGAAGACCGGAGGGGATGGCCGCTTCAACGTATTTCCAGCCAGTCCAGTCTATTCCGCCCGCTCCAGTTTCCGGCCTGTATTCATTTGTGTAGTCCAGGTCGATTTCACGGCCGGCCGCATCCATCAGCTTCCCCCGCAGCCAGTTTCGTCCCCCGTCCCCATAAACCCAGCAGCCGACGGCCGTTGGCATGCCTTCCAGCGGAACAGGCTGGATTGTCTGGGTACCGGCCGCATCAGGAGGACCTTTCGGTCCGGCGAAAACTCCTGCCACACCCTTCTCTTCCGTGGTTTTCGGGGTAAAATCATAGAAGAGCCGAAGAAGACCATCTCCAAAAATGGCCTTGTCCCTGTCAAGCACGGTCCGGACCGCCCCCCTGCCGATAGGCGTCAGCAATGCGACCCAGTCCGGTGTTGCTTCGAACGCCTCCACATCCACCGGATTGCGTGCGATGTATACTGGAACCCGTGCCACCGTGTCATTCCAGGAAACATAAACGAAGCCGGTGCTTTCCGGTGCATTGGCCGCCGCGAACACGCCATCCGGCGTCACGGAGCCGATTGCTGGATCGGCCTGCCAGACGAAGCTCGTGTCAACTCCTTTTACTTTCACTCCCTCAATATAGCCGGACGCCGACAGATCGACGGATTCTCCCGGTGCAACCGTCAGGGTGGGTCTCGATACCCGTATTTCCGACAAATGGTCAGGAATGATGTAGGTGGCCTGGCCATACGCAGCACCTGCCATCGCCGTCACGGAGTAAAGACCGGGCACGGGGCCGGCGGTCATGGTTCCGTCCGGAAGGAAAGAACCGCCGTCGGTGGTCCACATCACGCCGACCGGAACTTCGGCGGCATGATACCCGGCATCGGTTGCCTTCACCTGCCAGGACGCTGCCGCTCCGGGGAGCAGATAGCTCTTGCCCGGATACAGATGGAGCTGTGAGGCTGCACCGGCGGGAAGAAGTCTTGTGGCCGGATCCGGGATGCCGGTTGACAAGGTTTTCGAAATCAGCAGGAGCGCATTGGAAACCTTGCGTTCCGTACCATCGGAAGGCCGGTTGACCACGATCGGATCCGGGTCTCCGGGCAAGCGGACGGTCGCGGTGGAGGATCCGCCGCCATCACAGACGATGGCATCGGTGCAGCCGAGCTGCAGCATCAGCTGCGCACCTTCCTGATATGTGATGCCGTTGCTCCAGGCTGCCTGCCTGCCGTCCACTTCAAGCAGAACGACGCGCCCATCCGCCTTGCGGCCGATCAGCGTCGCAGGATTCACGTTGACGGCACTGAGACCTGCCGCAGGAACGCCGTTCTCCACCAGACGATGCGCACCGCCGATTGCTTCGGTCACGCCGGTCCAAAGACCGTCTGCGTCTCGGGTCTCCAAACGCACCACATCTCCTGGAAGAAGACTTGTGAGATTCATGTATCCATTCATGCCGGTTCTTGCCGAAAAAACCATCTGTCCCGGTCCGATGGGGGTTCCCTGCGTATCCGTCAACACTTCCGCGACGATTCCCTCTATGGCGCCGCCGACGACCAGGCGTGTGTCAGACATGTTCACCACCACATCGACGCCCGCCTCATCGGAGCCTGCCCGTGCACCATACAGCGAAGAATAGACGAATGGACCGAAATTGCTCTCGTCCTTGTTGTAGTGGAATTCATTCAGCGTCAGCCCGTTTTTTGAAAGAAAATATGAAATGGAAGGATTGCCCATGACGGTTGAACCATCCTGGCGGAAACCGATTGCGTAATAATTGTTCCCCTCGGACGAATGGATTTCCCCATTGCGAATCACAAGGCCAAGCGGGGTGCCGCTGGCCAGATTGAAAAAATCGCCGTTCACGCCTCCCACAACATTCATCCCCTGAGATCTGGCATCTGCGGCGAGGGAGGAAAGTGTCCGGCGTTCATTGACGGTGGCTCCGTGCCAGGCGACAGCGCCGGCCTCCGGGTTGGCCGGATCCAGCGTGAGGGTATGAAAGACGACTGCCTTTCCGGTATTGTTCATGCTCTTCCAGGTGTCATACACAATGCCGTGCGCCAATTCTCTTGTCTCGGCAATAACCGGATTTCCGGGCAGTGAGCCCTGTATGTCGCGATAGGTGATGGCCGTTGCCGGTATCGGTTGGATCAGCGCCATCACGCCTGCCAAAAGCAGGGCGGAGAGTCTTTTTCCTTTGTGACGAATCATGCTGTGCTCCTTTTCCATTCCGCCGGTGCATCAACACAGGCGTTGCGAATGGTTTCTGTCCCAAACAGTGTAGCACAGGATGCGGGGGATGGAAAAGAATGCGGTGCGGATTGTCATGAAAGCGTCATGGGTTCGACATCCTGTGTTCCACCCGGACATCCGGGGATTCGATCTGGCGCAGCATGGCGTTCTACGGCAAATATACGCCTTCCGCCGCCTTGATCGACACCGGAACCGGTGGGACATCCGCCTGCGGCAACCATGGCTCATACCGCCATGCTTCCGATTCGACCGGCAGACCCGCTTCCACCCTGCGCTCCCTCAGACCAAGCACGAACTGAAGCAGCGCAGCCACAAGCATGACGAGAACAAGGGGAACCGCGACCCAGAAAATCAGGTTCTTCATGCGGTCTGAAAGGGGCTTTGCCTCTATCCGACGAACCTTGGAAGGTCCGACCGCTGTCCCTGCAGCACCAATGTCCTTCTCATCCTCTGCACCGGTTCCCAGCAGGGCAGCCATTTCCATCTCGGATGTCCCCACGTCCTGTTCCACCGGAACCCGGAGAGAGTTGTCTTTCCGAATGAAGCTTTCCATGTCTGCAGGAACGGACGGGACGCCGCCTTCAACGCCGGGAATGGATTCATCGCCGGTGGGCGGCATGATGGCGCTTTCAGGATTCGGCATGATTGCGCTTTCAGAGTCCGGCATGATGGCGTTTTTGGGGGGCTGGATGCCGGTGGCGGTTTGCTTTCGTCTGTCCGCCTTCCGATTTGCAGGCAGCGCTGGCAGCCAACCGATCAGCGCCTTGAAAAAGTTCATGGCCGCCAGGGTCGGGTTGGCCATATGACGGGCATCTTTCAATCTGTGCTTCCGCGATGGGTTCTTCCCGGCCGGTGGAGGCAATATATCGATCTTTTCATTCGAAAGGACTCCGTCCCCGGCATACCTATCCATTCCATCAGTCACAAGGGTGAATGATTTGTCAGAGACGTCCTGTGCATTGTTTTCGTCCGTTGGAATCGACTCCGGCTGAAACCCTTCATCCGGAGGGAAACCGGCGGGCATCAAAACGGCTGCTTCCTTCTCCATGATTTCTTCGGATCCACCGGCTTCATCCGTCTGGCTGACCTCATCCGGCAGACTGATTTCTACCGGCAAGCTGGCTTCCTCTGCTCCTCCGGC
>JAIFNI010000175.1 GCA_020047785.1 Clostridia bacterium | reverse complement strand
GAATACTTCATCGATGTCTATGAGGTGCTTGATCACATTGAACAGTCCCTGCTGCCGGACATAGAGGATATGCCTCCTCTTTCGCCAATACCGAGTGACTGCCCCATACCAATTGATTCTTTCATAAAACTTTATTCAAGCGGAAGTAAATATTACACTGTTCTGCTTGGTGACAATGGGGATCCGGCATTTGCGGCAAAAATGAAAAACGGCATGAAGTCCAAGTTGCTGGAGCACTTTGGCGGAGATGCATCAACTGCTGTAGAGCTTGACTATACGCTTGAATACATGCTTTCGGCAATGATTGCAATTTTGACACATTGGTTCAAAAGTGGTGAAAACATATCCAAGGAAGACTTGATTCGATTAATAAGTGCCTTGACAAGAGGCGAGGTAATGAAAAGACTGGAAAACCGATTATAAATATGCCTTTTTTATTCTGTCATCGTCACTCTTAAAGAATGAACATTCCTTTCAGCAAACTGTACATCCGTGCTGTTTGCTGAAAGGTACAGCACATTTCTTATAATCAATATGTTGTTCACTTCCCTTTTCGAATATCACGGGGTTTTTATAAATAGCTTTGGCAGGGCATTTTCTAACACATGCATTGCATGAATCACAAAAAATCTTGATCCATGCCTGTCTGTCCGAATTGTTGAAAGGCAGATTCTCTATGTCTGTCAATACAGCAGCAAGTCGGACACTGGGTCCAAATTCCTTCGTTATAAGAAGACCGTGCTTTCCAAACTCACCCAGTCCTGCATCTCTTATCGTGTATTTATCTGGTTGGTCGGGGGCCTTACGGCCCCTTTCCCCCATAAGAATGCAGCTTGCGACTTTCACAGCACTATGCTCAAGCATTCGTAACGCCGCTCTTTACGAGTTGCGCAGCAGTCGTTTTGTTGTACGCCATTCTTCTTTGTTGTTTGCGCCACTTCACTTTATCAGGCGACCTCAGGTCGCACCCATTATACAACATCGGAAATGTATGTTTTTCATTCTTTGCAAGCATTCTTCTCATCTCATCGATAGTCTGGTGCACACGATATAAAAAAGAAAGACCTCGATACGTTTGCTGAACGCATCGGGGCCTTCAGGGAAAAAAATGAGTCCTTGCCGAATCAATGAACACGCAGCTGTTTTGTCACGGCCTCCGCTGCCTTGATAAGCGGAAATCCGGCGGGAGAAGCGGTGAGCAAAGGTTGTGTGCCGATTTGCATCATGACCAGATCGTGAACCGTCATATGGCTCTGAATTGCGAGTCCAATCACATTGACCAGTTCTCCCGCGCATTTCCCACCCATGACCTCACCGCCCAGAATGACACCGGATTGCCTGGCCACGATGAGTTTCACGGTCTCACTATGGGCATCGGGAATTTTTCCGGGATGCCGGTCCACACCCGTAAAGGAGCCAGTGACAATGTGGAAGCCTTCCGCGACAGCTGCCGACTCGATAATCCCCGCTACACCATAGGACGACTCTCCAATGCAGGTGGAATAGATACCCACTGTTCCTCTGAACGTGCTATAGGTGTTCAGTTCATACAGGTTGAGTCCCGCCGTGCGTGCCTCGGTGCAGGCTGTAGACGCCAGCATGACACGGCTGAGCTTCCCTGTGGAAAAATCGACTTTTTCAGCACAATCCCCGGCGGCAAACACATCGGGCAGGCTTGTGCGGCGGTACTGGTCCGCTTTGATAAACCCAAACGCGTTCAGCTCCAAGCCCATGTTCTTAGCCAACTCCGTGTTCGGCGCATAACCCAGGGATAGAATGACCGCATCGGCCTCAATCACATCTCCATTGGCAAGCAAAACCTGCTTGACGCTGCCATCGCCAAGCAACTCCCTGACCCCGCAATTGGTCTTGATTTTCACCCCACGGGAGGCAAGGAGTTTCTCTGCATCCGTGGCAAATTCGACATCAAAGGTTGCCCCAAGAATATTCGGCAGCAGCTCGACAAGCGTTACGTCCTTGCCTGCCTTGTTGAGCTCGTCAGAAACCTCGACCCCAATGAACCCGGCCCCGATGACGACGATCCTGTTCATCCCATCAAGTCTCTGATGTGCCTCATCAAGATATACCTTGTTCTTGGGAATGGTAAAGACATTCTGCAGATCCGTTCCCTTCAGCCAGCGCGGAACCACCGGAAGCGAGCCGGTTCCAATGATGAGCTTCTCATAGGAGAAATCTCCGCTGTCCTTTGTCGTGCAGATTTTTCCCTTCGGGTCCACTGTGATGACCTCATCAACCACAATCTTCACACCAAGATTGTTGAGTCCGCCATCAGGCAGAATGTTGTTGTCACTGTTCCCCACGGTGCTGAAAATATATGGAATGCCACAAGGGATCATTACCTTTTCCTCCTTGCGGATGAGCGTGACCTCCTTGTCCGGATAGTTGGATTTGGCCGTCATCGCGGCAACTAGTCCCGTGGCGCTTCCGCCAATCACCAATACATCTGTTTTTCGCATTTCATGCACCTCTTTCTTTAAATTTGCGTGTTATCCCTATGGGTCTTGTTTCTCATGAATTACTCCCGACCCATCGTATGCCCGTTATTGGCATATGTCAATTACTCAAAAAAAAAGGGACCGTTCCGGCATCAAATTGCACAGGATTGCCTCTTGATTGACGTGACCTCCTCTTTTTTCTTCCATGAACCACAGAAACGAAGATCAGCAACAGAATGCTCGCTACCGCAATGACCAGCATGAGCGTACCAGCGGTAACCCCGGAAGTCTGCCGTTCCTCTTCCAGTCTTACTCCCTTTTCACTGAGCGCCTGATGAATATTGTTCTGTGCCTTCTCCGGCCAGGAAAGCAATTCCTTCGAAGGCGAGAAGGTCATGATTTTGCCGATTTTCCCGTTTTCCGCAGTGACCATCTCTCCGCCCTGAACGAGGATTGGCTCCCCATTTACGGGTGTGAGCTCCACACTTCCTTCGAGGACTTTCAGGGTGGACTTTCCATCCGATTCCTCACACACCAGGGTTGTTCCCTTGATTCCGGCAACAGCTTGGGTCATTTCAATGTCGACATTTCCATCTTCCAGAATTCTCTTTATGTTGACCAATATGGTTCCGGCGATTAACTTGAACTTGCTCTCCTTTGTAACCCGTGTATCCAGGACAATGACACTATCCGGCTTCATCACAAAGGTGGACAGGTCGGCGAAGCAGATGATCGCTCCACTTTTCGCTTTTGTCCGTATCCGGTCATTGTGATACAGAATCATGCTGAGTTCAGCGAATTCATACGCATCATCTGCATCATCGGGCCGGACGGAAACCTCCCCGTACAGATCGGAAAACATGGCCTGACGTACGCACCCACCGTTATCCGGTTCACATTGTCCGGCACCGTTTACAATCTCCTACATGATTTTCGGAAACAATGGCCAAACCATTTCCGCGCAAACCAAAACCACCTTCCGACAGAACGCATTCTATCAAAAGGTGGTTACGGATTTGGTGGACCCAAGGGGGTTCGAACCCCTGACCTCTGCATTGCGAACGCAGCGCTCTCCCAGCTGAGCTATGGGCCCGAATGACGGGCACCTCTGCATTATAAACAAATCCATTCCGTTTGTAAATCGGATTTCGAGGCTTTCCGCGAGAATCCGCATCTTCCCGCCTGCTGTTGCCAGTTCGACCCATCAAGTCCAGGGTCCGGCCGCCAATACAGAATCAACTCAATCCGAGAATCCGCTCCCGCCAAGGACATGCATCCACGTCCGCCGCGTGTTCCTTTGCAAGTCTGAACCATTCCACCGCCTTCTCTTCCTGTGCCATGCCGTGATGCAGTGCGGAAAGGTGGAATGCGCTTTTGGCTGCCTCCAGTTCCGACTCAAGCCGTTCCGCTTCACGAACAGACAGTTCCATCTGCTGCAGCGCCTTCTCTGTCCTTCCTGACAACTCGCTGAGGAATCCCAGAAGTCGAAGCGCCTTGACCCGTCTCATGCCATTTCCCGCTTCCGTTGCAATCTGCAGGGCGTTTTCTGCAAGTGCCACGGCCTCATCCAGATTCATCGGCTGGTTTTTTTCCGCTATGCGGGCCGCAAGAGGCACGCCACCCTCAAGAGATCTTTTCATGGATACTTCGGCCTGATAACGGATGCAATCGCTGATGCCGACACTTTCTTCCGCTTCACGCAGACGGGGAAGCGCTTCTGTCAGAAGGGAGGATGCCTCCCTGATCAATTCGGCATTTCTTCCCCCTGTCCCATCCGAATCAACCCGGCGAAGCAGCACCCTGGCGCGTCCGACATCACACAAGGCTTCTTCGCAGGAAAGAGCGAGCAGTCCTGCCAATTCGTGCGCTTTCGCATATCGTGCATCCGCATCGTCCAGCAGCCCGCGTTCCGCGGACAAATCAGCCAGATTCAGCCAGGCCAGACAAGTCTGATACTTGAGGGAGGCTCGCGTCGAACGGTTCACCACGTCCAGAAGCAGTGTTTCCGCCCGCTCAAACCGACCCTGTTCCATATTCAGGATACCCAAATTGATTTGACTTGACAGAAGACTGTGCAGATTCCCGACTTTGGCCGCCAACTCCACTGCTCTGGCAAAGACAGATCTGGCAGACGCGACATCCCCCTCCGCCAGGTGCAGGATTCCCAGATTTCCGGATATGCGGGCCATGGAACTGAGGTCCCTGGAGCGTTCCGCGTATCCGAGCGCTCTTGCGAGAACCAGTTTTGCGCGCGCCGGTTCCCCACGCGAGAAATGGATGCCTGCCATCTGGCTCATGGTTTCCGTCAGGCTTTTATAGTCCTTGGCCTTCTTGAGCATTCGTTCGGCGGCTTTCGCCATCTCCAGCGCGGAAGGTTCCATTTTCATCCGGAACAACGTGCATCGCGACAGCAGAAGCCGTCCATGCAGCCCGATATCGCCTCCGAGACTTGGCTCGAGTTCCGCCAGGAGGGCGAGTGCTTCATCATACAAGCCGCTTTCCCGCATGACATCCGCCATGGAGAGTCTCAGCTCCCATCGTTCACGCAATGCACCCGACCAGACCAGCGCCTGACGCAGCAGCAGCAGCGAGGCACCCCCATATCCGGCAGAACGGGCATGTTCCGACAGTGCACGCAGAACTGCACCCACCATCGCACTTCCATCGGCCCCGAGCAGTCTGCCTACCTCCTGTCGATTCCCCCATGCGGTGTCTTCCTCCATCTGCACGTTTCTGACCGGTTCGACAGGTGTCTCCCCAATCGTGAAGGAAACCGCATCCGGCAAGGAGAATCCCAACAGCAGGAGAAACCTGACGGACTGCGCGCGCGCAGCGGGAAGGTCGTATTCGGAACGGTACAGGACTGCCGCCCGATAGGCATATCGGGCCGCCTTCCCTTTGTTCCCCGCTTTTTCAAATTGAATGCCCAGCAAGGCCGGCACATCAGTCTCTCCCTGTCCCGCCAATTTTTCCAAATGGGCGGCGATTTTCGCATGGAGTGCCAGCCGACGCGAATGCAACAGGCTTTCATACAATACTTCCCGTGCCATGTCATGGACAAAGCTGATTTCCTTCCGGAGCGCTCCGCTGCCGGCATGAATGGTTCCGACAGAAACAATGCCAGCCCGAACAGCCGGTTCCAGCGCTTTTTCCGGGTCAACCACCGAGGCCAATTCCCGCATCCATGCAAGCTGGAAGGTTGACCCGATGGCGGAAGCAGCCTGCAGAACCGCCACCGTGTCGGGAGGCAGATCCTGGAAATTGGCCAGAATGATGTTTCCTATGCCCTTTGCGAGATCGATGCCTTGCTTGTTGCGCAGACAGGCGATACCATCTTCTTCCGCATAGCCGCCGCGTCTGCTCACAGCGGTCACAAACTCCCGTATGAAAAGAGGATTCCCTTGTGCAATCCGGACCAGCGCCTCCCGGAAAAGATCATCGATGTCTAGCATGCCCAGAAGCTGCGCAGCCAGTCTTGCGGATCCGTTTTCAGACAACGGCTCCAGCGTTCGATAAATCCGGATTCGTCCATTCCCACTGTCCTGCATGACTGATTCGGGAGGAGTTTCCCTCCAAGGGGCATGCGCCAGGCGCTTATCCTGACGGTGCAGGAACAGCCAGATCGACCCAATTCCGGTCAGCCCGGGGAGAAGAGCCTCCAGCAAGACAATGGACCGATCGTCCGCCCACTGCAATCCATCCAGAACCAGCAGGGAAGGACGATGGATCAGAACCAGCCGGAAGAACATCTGCAGCTGATCGATCAGTTCCCGTTCCAAATCCTGCGGATTCATCGCATTCAGAACATCCTGCAGATCGGAGCTGCGTTCCAGACCCATGAAAATGCCAAGAAAATCAGCAAGGTGCTCCACCTCGGAATCCGGACGTTCAGGAAACAGGAAAAAGCAGTAGGAAACCACACGATATCTTTTTGCTGTCGGATTTCCCGATACTTCTATGTTCATGATCGCATGCAGCAGCGCGGACAGCAGGCTATGCGGCCTGCCTCTGTCCGTTGTTCCGCACGTGACGGTCGTCACCTTCAGAGAAGCCGATGCATATCCCTGCAGCATTCGGACAAGCGCATGGGACAGTGCCGTCTTTCCGTATCCGGACTCTCCCGACACATGGTATTCCACGAGTCTGCCAGCATGCATGGCATCGACCAGGAAATTCGCGGATTCAAGAATTTCATCGCGTTCCAGCAGCAGCACCTGCTCCGAGTCCGTCAACAGGGATTCCGATTCCGGCCGGTAACTCCCGACAGGTTCCTTTCGGTTTCGGACGGTCAGTTCGCCCATGTCACGATATTGAAAGCTTTCCTTTGTTTCCTCGAAAACGCTTCGACTCACCAGGACGGTTCCGGCTGGCGCGGCACTTTGAAGGCGCTGAGCCAGATTCACCGTATCCCCCATGACCGTGTAGTCCTTGTCGTAATAATTGCCCACACTGCCTGTCACTACCAGCCCGAAGTGAACCCCGATGGAAAGGCGCAGCTGCAGTCCCTTTCCGGACAGCCTCTCCTGACTGAACGATTCCATGAGCGTTTGCATGCGGAGGGCACAGGATACCGAACGACGCGCATCATCCGCATGCGGAACCCGGGCGCCGAACAGGACCATGACACAATCGCCGATGTATTTGTCGATGGACCCCTCCAGTTCATAAACAGGACGGGTTATGGTCTGGAAGCAATCATTGATGATGCTGCGGACCTCCTCCGGATCCAGCACTTCCGACAGGGCTGTGAAGCCGGAAACATCTGCAAACAGAACCGCAACATTCCGCCTGCTTTCTTCGAGTGCTTCCCCGGAAGACAGCCCTGCATCTGGGTTCCATGCACCCTGTTCCACCGTTGCGAGAACATGGCCGCATGCGAGGCAGTGTATTGCATGCCTCGGATTCGGGGATTTGCACGTTGGACAGGCGATCGGCATTTTCATCCCGCACAGGCTGCAGCCGTCGGCAACGGTATCAGGGAGACGATATCCGCAGTTGAAACAAATCATGCGATGGCTCCTGTATGTCCTGTTTGCTTTATCATGCTTCTATGATACACGATTGGTCCTATCATGAAACAGGACCACAGACCCATTGTCCCAATTCTGAAAGCCCAGTACAATGGGAATGTACCGGTTCGAGGGCAGAGAAACGAAAAAATCGTTTGTTCTGTCGGCGGGTCATACCGGACAAACCGATTCCACCTCCGGCTTGCCGGCATGGAGCGGATTGGAAAACGAAACCTTGACGAAAAGGCAAAGTTGTCGAAAGGCAACGGCGCAAAGCCATGGGTCTACAGGATGAAACATCCCAGGATCGCCAGGCCGCCGAACCAAAGCAGCCCTTCTGTCTGAAAATGGAAGGGCGGATCGTCACCATGACGACCAAGTTTTTCAGGACGAACGTGAAAGGTGGTTTTTTTATGAAGAAATTGGTATCCGCTCTCCTGCTTTCCCTCATGATTGCAGCATCTTCCCTCAGCGCATTCGCAGCCTCCCCCGCAGCCGGAACTGAAAAAACAGCAGACATCCGTGCACACGCCTCTTTTGCAAGGATCCTTCCCGCAACGGCTGTTGTCTATGAGAAAACCTTCACAGTCACCGCCAGAGGGGGCGACGTGAAAGTAGGCTTTGTCACAATTTCATTCCCCAGGAACTTCCTTCCCGCTTCTGAACTGCCCCGTACATTCAAGGCGAAGGTCTTTGCTTCCAACGGCCATGGAGTCATTGAATTCCTGCCCGACACCACCGGTTTCCTCGCACCCGTCACCATCAAGGTTCACGCATACAAAGGCCTTCTGTATGATGAAGTGACCACCCGCAACACATGGGTTTCCTACAGACCCGAATCCTTCAAAGTCACACACTTCTCGCGGTACTGCTGGCAGTGATTATTGCGGAGCAATAATCACAACCGCGGCAGCACTGTGCGAAGCAGAGTGCGAGAGCGGATAGTCCTGGGCGGAGCAATAATCACAACCGCGGCAGCACTGTGCGAAGCAGAGTGCGAGAGCGGATAGTCCTGG
>JAIFNI010000313.1 GCA_020047785.1 Clostridia bacterium | reverse complement strand
TGAAGATAATCCCTGAAATGCGCATAAAAGGCATCCTTTGGAACATCCAGAGCTTCCAGCCCAATTTCCGTTGCATGGTCCGACAAGGCGAGTGCACCGCATAACCGGTCATATCCAGTTGCGGTTTTGGCTGCATGAAAACTGAACGGATAGACAACCCTGCAATGCGTGGCCTTCACTTTCGGTATGGTGAACCGGCCGGCCGCATCAGCCATTTCATCAAGGCTCAGGAGGGAATACCTTCTGGGAGAATCCACAATGGTGTATCCGTCCGACCGACCATCATACCATGGATCATCATTGGTGCACCAATCATCCGGGAATCTGGGATGACTGCCCTTTGAGATCATTTCTCCCCTGCGGGAACCGGAAGGGGCGTTTCCGTATGCGATTTCTTCCTTCATCAATTCCAGACGTTCCAGTTCCTTGGCAAGACCATACAGGTCATATGGAGTGTTCGGGTTGACAGAAAGGATGACCCGGTTGCGCACATGCCCTGATGGATCGATGATACCACACATCCCTCTCTGGGGAATGATTGTCATGACAAACCCCGCCCCCCTGGGCGCATGTGTGTCCGACCGTGCCCAGTGCTTGTGAAGCTCGCAGCCGGGCGGTTTTTTCCATATCAGCGCATCCACATGTTCATTGGCACCTGTTCTGGTGTTTCTCACCCGAATGCTTGTCTGTTCGGTGCAGGCATTATCCATGAAATCAACGTGATAACGGGCCAGGTCTTCCCTTGCAAGCCGTATTTCCGCTTCAAACGGGCAATCCGGCTCCATGAAATAAGGAATGTCAAGCTCCCGGCTCATCTCCGGCAGCGTCCACAGTCTTCTGAACATGTACTCCACCAGGGCAAGGCCACGCAGCATCAATCGTTCATCAAGAGTCTGACCGGTTTCCTGTTCACTTTCCAGAGCTCCATTGACTTCAGCAGGTTCTTCCGCCATTGCGGAACCCTTGACCCCTTCAGCTCTATCCTCTGCGACGCCTTCCAGCGTCAGGGGAATGGATGCGGCCACAGCAACCGGTGTCCGCAGGTTGTACCGGTCGACCTGCATCAAGCCTGCGTCCAGCTTCGTGACATAATCAATCACTTTTTCATGACAAGGCGGAAGGGACTTGTTCTCATGTACATATTGAATCAGCCACACCGCGAGCCAGGCATCAAAGTCAGGTGCTCTGTGCGTGATGAACGTATCGATATCATTCGGAATCAGATGCATGGAACCCGGAACAAGGCTCGAAGTGGAGCGGCCACTGCCTCCTGATGGACTCGTGCCTCCGACGAACTGATGGTGATCAAAGACGCCAGGGCACAGCATGTTGCCGACGTCCACCATCACACTGCGGTCGTTCCGGGGACCCAATGCCAAAACGCCATGTCCGACAAATCGGTATTTGTATTTCATGGAATTCATCAGCGCACTCCGCTCCTCATTGACCGCATCCCATGCAACAGGGACATTCTACATCAAAACCCATCGCGCAGTATCATTCTTATCAAAACTTGATTCCGGTGTGTAAATGGCACAGCATGTAAACGCGCAATAGCGAGCTACATCAGAATCAAGCCCAAAATCCAGCCGTATCGGCATCGGGAATCATCCCAACCGGAGTTCAATCAGTCTGGCAAGCTCCGCCGCCTTTTCCGTGATGAACGCCTGGTCGCGGCCTTCAATCATGACGCGAACCAGCGGTTCCGTTCCGGAAGGGCGTATCAGAACGCGTCCCTCACCATGAAACGTCTCTTCAAGTTCCCGGCATTTGGCGGCGATGACCTTGTCATCGAGATAATGATGCTTCTTCTGGTTGCTGACACGGGCATTTTTCAGAACCTGCGGAAAAATCTGCATGACGGATGCCAGTTCCGAAAGGGTTTTCCCGGCGTCCTTCATGGCTTTCAGGAGCTGCAGTCCGGTCACGAGGCCATCTCCGGTCGTATTGAACATGCGGAGGATGATGTGGCCGGATTGTTCGCCGCCGATGACATGGTTGTCCTCAATCATTTTTTCCAGCACATAGCGGTCGCCCACCTTCGTTTTTTCAATGCGGATGTCGTTTTCGCGGGCCATCACATCCAGTCCGAGGTTGCTCATGACCGTGGCCACGATGGTGTTGTTGGCCAGCATGTTCCGTGACTTCAGGGACAGTCCGATGATGGCCATGATCTTGTCGCCATCCACCAGATCCCCGTTTTCGTCGACAGCGAGCATCCGATCCGCATCTCCGTCAAACGCGAGACCCGCCTGACAATTGTGGGCGCGGACAAAGGCCGAAAGGTTCTCCATATGGGTGGAACCGCAATGGCTGTTGATGTTCATGCCATCCGGCGCGTCATTCATCACGAGAACATCGGCACCCAAATCGCGAAGGGCCTTCGGTGCCACCTTGTGGGCGGCGCCGTTCGCACAGTCGATGGCCACGCGAAAGCCGTCAAGCCTGTCTCGTATGGTGCCGGCTGCGAACGTGGCATACAGTTCCTGCGCCTCCCGCAGACGGGAAATGGTGCCGACTTTCGCCCCGATGGGATGCGGGATCTCCTGTTGTGTGTCCAGCAGGATGCTCTCAATGTAACCTTCCAGCGCGTCCGGCAGTTTGTAGCCGTCCCCGTTGAAAAATTTGATGCCGTTGAATTCAGCGGGATTGTGGGACGCGGAGATCACGACGCCTGCATCGTAACCACCATGGCGCAGCAGCCAGGCAATGCCCGGAGTGGGGATCACGCCCGTGAGGACCGCATCCGCGCCGGCAGAGCAGATGCCCGCGACCAGCGCGGCTTCCAGCATGTCACAGGAACGGCGGGTGTCCTTCCCGACCAAAATCCTCGGGGTGTGATGGGTCTCCCCCGCCAGCACATGCGCGCCGGCCCGTCCAAGCTGAAACGCCAATTCCCCTGTCAATTCCGTGTTGGCCACCCCACGGACGCCGTCCGTGCCGAAAAGTCTGCCCATTTCCCATTCCTCCATGCGTATGCAACGAAAATCCGGCTGGTTCTGCCGGTTTCACCTCTGTCAAATTGGTGCGAAAAACGGAAAGGACGCCGGCAAGCTGTGCCACGTCCTTCCTGCTGTTCCTCATTATACTGAATTCTGTCATTCCGGGCAAGACGGGATGTGCCGAACAACTACGGTATCGGCCGACTCCAGCATCTCGCAAAGGGTGCAGAATGACAGACCAGGCCTGGCCGCCGTCATGCCGCCCGCAGCACTCATCAGTGCAGCAATCCGCTGCGGCGGAAGTCTGTGATGCCATCCATAAATCATGGCAGCCAGTGTCGAATCGCCCGCGCCTGTCGCACAGGCCGGTACGATGGGCAACCCCCCTGCATGCCAGGCAGTATCTCCATCGAGCATCATCACCCCGCCCGGACCCATGGTTGCCGCGATGCATTCCGCGCCGCTCTCCCTGAATTTCCGCATGGCATGAACCCAGTCGGAATCCGCTTCCATTCGGCTTCCGGCATATCGCTCCAATTCGTCGCGATTCGGCTTCACCGCATAGGGTTGACCGGACAAACCCATTTCCAGATTTTCACCATCCGCGTCGAGAAAAACGGGAATGTTCCGATTCCAGGCCAATTGGGCCAGCTTCAGATAGGCGGTCCGCGGCATGCCGGCCGGCAAACTTCCGGTCAGAACCAGCGCGGACCCAATCTCCAGCAGGGATTCCACCCGGGACATCAGCCGATCCGCCGCATCCCCGTCAACCTTGAAACCTGGCTGATTGATCTCGGTGGTCTTTCCGTCGGACGCGTCATGGATTTTCAGGTTGACGCGCACTTCCCCAGGCACTTCAATGAAATGTGCCGGAATGCCCTCGGCTTCCAGGGTACGATGAATCATCCCGGTTCCGCTCCCTGCCGAAAACCCGGCAGTCAGAACCTCCATGCCGAAACCTTTCAGCACACGCGCGACATTGATTCCCTTGCCACCCGTCATGGGCCGGCTGGTCAAGGCCCGGTTCATGGAGCCAACCACAAGGCGGTCCAGTTCAATCACCTGATCAATGGCAGGATTGAGTGTGAGCGTGATGATTGGCTTCATTCGGTCTCCTCCGGGGTTACAGCCATATGGTGCTGATTTCATGCGATTCCTAGGACAAATCGCTCTCGATCACGACATCCTGAATCGGCTTGCCTGGCGCGACCATCGGGAATACCTTGATGTCCTGCCCGATCTCACAGTTGATGACCGTGGTGCGTCCGGAAGACATGGCTTTCTTCAGCACCGGCTCAATGTCTTCCTGCTTCGATATGGTGAGGCCCAGTGCGCCGAAGGCTTCCGCCAATTTGACGAAATCAGTGGCCCGGTCGATGGTGGTGTGCGAATAACGACGGTCATAAAACATGTCCTGCCATTGCCGCACCATGCCAAGGACATGGTTGTTGAGGATGACGACGATGATCGGCAGGTTGTACTCGACGGCGGTGGCCAGTTCCGTCAGGTTCATCCGGAAACTGCCATCCCCTGCGATGTTGAAGACTTTCCGATCCGGCATGCCCACTTGGGCACCGATTGCAGCGCCAAGTCCATACCCCATGGTGCCGAGACCGCCCGATGTCAGGAAGGTGCGCGGCTTTGTGAATCCGTAGTGCTGGGCGGTCCACATCTGGTGCTGCCCGACCTCTGTCGCCACGATGGCATCCGGACCGGCCAGTTCCCGGATTTTGCGGATGATGGTCTGCGGCATCACATCGCAGACATCCATGTACATGAGGGGATACTTTTCCTTCAAGCCGAGGATATGCGCGTCCCACTCCGTCCGATCGATCGGTTTGAGGAGAGGGGTCAGACGGGACAGCACATTCTTCGCATCTCCGATGATGTGGTGGAACGATTTTACATTCTTGTTCACTTCCGCCGGATCGATGTCGATGTGCAGCACTTTGGCGTGCGGAGCAAAATGTGCCACACTGCTGGTGGCCCGGTCCGAAAAACGGACTCCGACCGCGATCAGGAGATCGCACTCTGAAATGGCCAGATTGGTGGTCTTCGAACCGTGCATGCCGATCATGCCGGTGAAAAGGCGATGGTCCGCCGGGAAACCGCCGATTCCCATAAGCGAGGTGGAGATGGGGGCATTCACCGCCTCCGCGAACAGAAGCAGCTCCTCAGAAGCATTGGATGCGATGATGCCGCCGCCTGCATACAGAAACGGTTTCTTGCTGTGATGGATGAGTTCGGCGGCCTTTTCCAGGTCCGCCTCATGAATCATGGAGACAACAGGAGACACCTTGACCTTTTCCGCCGGTACATAGCGAACCACTTGCGAGGAAATGTCCTTCGGAATGTCCACGAGGACCGGTCCCGGCCGTCCTTCCTGCGCAATGCGGAACGCTTCCCGAATCGTATCAGCCAACTGTTCCACATCCTTGACGATGAAATTGTGTTTCGTCACCGGCATCGTGATGCCCTGGATGTCGACTTCCTGGAAACTGTCCCGCCCAAGCAGACCCATCGAAACATTGCCTGTGATGGCGACCATCGGGATGGAATCCATATAGGCTGTGGCGATGCCCGTCACGAGGTTTGTCGCGCCTGGACCGGATGTGGCAATGCATACGCCGACCTTGCCGGTTGCGCGCGCGTAGCCGTCCGCGGCATGGGATGCGCCTTGTTCATGTGACGTCAGATAATGCTTGATTTTATCCCTGTATTTGTACAAGGCATCATAAATGAACAGCACTGCACCGCCCGGAAACCCGAAGACGGTGTCCACTTCCTGCTCGATGAGGCATTGGACAAGAATTTCAGCTCCATTCAGCTTCATTTGACCTCCTGTTGTTCGAGAACCACCCCTGATTGACCAATCACGCGAGATTCGCACCGCGATTGGCCGGTCACGCGCGTCCTGCATCCGATGGACCGATCACGCGGGAATCCTTCCGCGACCACCCGATCACTCGAGAACCGCTCCCCGGTTGGCCGAGGTGACAAGTTTCGCGTATCTTGCCAGATAGCCGGTCTTGATCTTCGGTTCCGGCGCCTGCCATCCCTTTTTGCGTTCCGCGAACTCCGCTTCGGAAACATTGACCGATATCGTACAGGCCTCCATGTCGATGGAAATCCTGTCGCCGTCCCTGACGAATGCGATCGGCCCGCCTGCGGCGGCTTCCGGAGAAACATGCCCGATGCAGGCCCCGCGGGTGGCCCCGGAGAAGCGGCCGTCCGTGATCAGCGCCACATCCTTGTCCAGACCCATGCCGGCCAGAACCGAGGTGGGCATCAGCATCTCGCGCATGCCTGGTCCGCCTTTCGGTCCTTCGTAGCGGATGACCACCACATCGCCCTTCTGCACCTTGCCGGCGAAAATGGCTTCGATGGATGCATCTTCGGAATCGAACACGCGGACGGTCCCCGTGAACTGCTGCATGGACTTGTCCACAGCAGAGCGCTTCACCACGCACGCATCCGGGGCAAGATTGCCCTTCAGGACCGCAATGCCGCCGGTTGCGCTGTATGGTGCGCTTGCCGGGCGGATGACATTCGGATTCCTGTTCACAGCCTTTTCAATGTTTTCCCCCACCGTTTTTCCGGTGACGGTCAGCAGATCCGTATGGATCAGGCCGATGCCGGCGAGTTCCCTCATGACGGCCTGCACCCCGCCTGCCGCATAGAGGTCTTCAATGTGGTGCGGTCCTGCAGGTGCCAGTTTGCACAGGTTCGGCGTCCTCGCGCTGATATCGTTCGCCCATTCCAGATCGAAGGCCACACCGGCCTCATGGGCGATGGCGGGCAGGTGCAGCATGCTGTTGGTGCTGCATCCCAGCGCCATGTCCACGGTCAGTGCGTTTTCAAACGCCGCGCGGGTCATGATGTCCTTCGGACGGATATTCTTCTCGAGCATTTCCATGACTTTCATGCCGGCCGTCTTTGCCAGGCGGATTCGTTCCGCCATGACAGCCAGAATGGTCCCGTTTCCGGGCAGACCGATGCCGATGGCTTCCGTCAGGCAGTTCATGCTGTTGGCCGTGAACATGCCGGAGCAGGAGCCGCAGCTGGGGCAGGCGAAATTCTCGTATTCGTTCAATTCCTCGATGTCCATTTTTCCGGCCTTCACGGAGCCGACTGCCTCAAATACAGTGGTCAGGCTGACGGAACGCTCTCCCACCTTGCCGGCCATCATCGCACCGCCGGACACCACCACCGTGGGAATGTTCACGCGGGCCGCCGCCATCAGCATGCCGGGAACGATCTTGTCGCAATTCGGCACCATGACCATGGCATCCAGGCAATGAGCGAGTGCCACGGATTCCGTGGAATCCGCCACCAATTCACGGGAAGCCAGAGAATAGTGCATGCCCGCATGCCCCATCGCGATGCCGTCGCACACGCCGATGGCCGGGAATTCGACCGGGGTGCCGCCCGCCATGCGGATGCCGGCTTTCACGGCGTCCACGATGGTGCGCAGGTGGATGTGCCCGGGAATGACTTCATTGAAGGAGTTGACCACACCGACAATCGGGCGGGAGATTTCCTCGTCCGTCATGCCCATGGCTTTCAGCAGGGAACGGTGAGGGGCGCGCTCCACGCCCACTTTGATTTGATTGCTGTTCATGCCGGGTCTCCTTTCAGCGTGATTGCCGAATGTTGCTTCCTGTTTGCCGTTCAGCGTGATTTTCTGCATATTGCTTCCTGTTTGCCGTTCGGCGTGATTTTCTGCATGCTGCTTCCTGTTTGCCGTTCGGCGTGATTTTCTGCATGTTGCTTCCTGTTTGCCGGTTCAGCATGGCTTTCTGCATGATGCTTCAGTTCTCCTGCATCAGAGCGCTTCCGCAATCAGCTTGCCCATTTCCAGTGTTCCGACCAATCTCATGCCGGCGCTCATGATGTCGCCGGTCCGGTACCCTGCCTCCAGCACGTTGGTCACGGCGCTCTCGATGGCGGCCGCTTCGGTTTCAAGGCCGAAGGAGTACCGGAACATCATGGCGACGGACAGAATCGTGGCGATCGGATTTGCCTTGTCCTGACCGGCGATGTCCGGCGCGGAGCCATGGATGGGTTCATACATGCCGCGGCCGGTCACGCCGAGGCTGGCGGAGGGAAGCATCCCGATCGAGCCGGTGATCATGCTGGCTTCGTCGGACAGGATGTCGCCGAACATGTTGGTGGTGACGATGACGTCGAACTGCTTCGGGTTGCGCACCAGCTGCATGGCCGCGTTGTCCACGTACATGTGGCTGAGTTCCACGTCCGGATACTCCTTCGCCACGTTCAGGACAACTTCGCGCCACAAGCGGGAGCTTTCAAGAACATTGGCCTTGTCCACGCTGCAGAGTTTTCTGCCGCGCTTCATGGCGATATCGAAGGCGGTACGGGCAATTCTGTCCACTTCGGCCACACTGTATGCTTCCGTGTCGTATGCCTCTTCCCCGTAGCCCTTCTCGCTTTCACGACGGCCCCGGTCTCCGAAGTACATGCCGCCTGTCAGTTCACGGACAACACAGATGTCCAGCCCGCCTTCGACAAGATCGGGGCGAAGCGGGCATGCCTCCTTCAGAGACGGATACAAGATGGCCGGNNCCTTCAGAGACGGATACAAGATGGCCGGACGGATGTTCGCGTACAGGCCGAGTTCACCGCGAAGACCGAGCAGCGCCCGCTCCGGGCGCTGGCTGCCGGGCAGCACATCCCATTTCCATCCCCCCACGGCACCGAGCAGCACGGAATCGCTCTCCTTGCATACATCAATGGTTTCCTGGGGCAACGGACCGCCGGTTGCGTCTATTGCGCATCCGCCCGCCAATACATCCGTAAATTGGAACTTGTGCCCATACTTCGCGCCAATGATCTCCATGACCTTGACTGCTTCCCCGACCACTTCCGGTCCGATTCCGTCTCCGCGGACAAGTGCGATTTTGTACACCATGATGCCATCCTCCCTGATACCTGTCTTGATTCCTACAGGTATACCCTCATTTTCTTTTCCAATTCCCGCAGCAGCATATACTCGATGGAATCGACCAGCGCAATCCAGCTGGCCTCGATGATGTCGGTGGATACGCCGACCGTGGTCCAGACGCTTTCTCCGTCCGTAGACTCGATCAGGACCCGGACTTTCGCCGCACTGGCCGAACGGGTATCGAGCACACGAACCTTGTAGTCGGTCAGTTTCACCTTCGCAAGCTCCGGATAGAAGGTGGTCAGAACCTTTCGGAGCGCCCGATCGAGCGCATGCACGGGGCCGTCCCCTTCCGCAGCGGAGATTTCCGAGGTGCCGTCCACCTTCACCTTGATGATGGCAGAGGAACTGTACTCGCCCGATGAGGGCTGCTCCCCGATGATCTTGAAATGCTCCAGTTCGAAGAACGGCTTGTATTTCCCGAGCTGCTTGCGGATGATCAGTTCAAAAGTGCTTTCGGCGCCTTCAAACTGGTAGCCCATATGCTCGAGCTCCTTCAACCGCTGCATGATCGCATCCGTTTCCGGGGAGTTCTTGTCCAGACGGGGTGCGACCTGGCGGATTTTTTCCAGAATTGTGTTGCGTCCGCTGACTTCCGACATGAGAAAGTGCCGTTCGTTGCCGATGGCTTCAGGAGAAACATGCTCGAAGGAGCGGGTGGCTTTTGTGACACCGTCGATATGCATGCCGCCTTTATGGGCGAATGCGCTGTGCCCGATGTAAGGATCCCGCTCGTTCAGCGCGATGTTCGAGATTTCCGCAATGCGTCGGGCTGTGACAGTCAGATCCTTCAGCTTCTCCGCCGGGATGCAGTCATAATCCCGTTTCAATTGAAGATTCGCGATGATGGTGGACAGATTCGCGTTGCCGCAGCGTTCCCCGAAACCGATGTAGGTTCCCTGCACATGGGTGGCACCGGCCAGGACCGCGAGGACGGAATTGGCGACAGCCATGCCCGCGTCGTTGTGGCAGTGGATGCCCACTTCCACCGGAAACGCGGCTTTGACCGCCTCGACGATGGTCTGCAGTTCATCCGGGAAGGTACCGCCGTTCGTATCGCAGAGAACGAGGCAGGATGCGCCTCCTTCCACAGCGGCGCCCAGTGTCTTCATGGCGTATTCGGCATTCGCCTTGTATCCGTCAAAGAAATGCTCCGCGTCGTAGATGACTTCCTTCCGCTTTTCATGGAAGAAGGACAAGGTTTCCCGGATCATGTTCAGATTTTCATCCAGGGTTGTCTTGATGATCTCCGTTACATGGAAATCCCAACTTTTTCCAAAAATGACGATCGTCTGGGTATCGGCCGTCAGGAGGGACTTGACGTTCGCGTCCTCTTCCACACGGATGTCGCGGCGGCGTGTGCTGCCGAACGCAGCCAGTTTCGAATGATGAAGCGTTTCTCTCTTAGCCCGGTCAAAAAACTCGAGGTCCTTCGGATTGGAGCCCGGATTCCCAGCTTCAATATAATCGACACCCAGTTGATCAAGGGCTTTGAGGATTTTCAGCTTGTCTTCCACGGAAAACGAGATGCCTTCCGCTTGTGCCCCGTCCCGGAGCGTCGAATCAAAGATGCGGATTTTCCGTTGCATGTATGGCTCCTGTTCTCCACCCGGCCGGAGGGGGTACGGCATGACCGCACCCCGCCCGGCACAAGCGGGGGTTGTTTTTGGGGAGTAATGCCCGACCTTCGCTCTACTTTTTCAACCAGCTCATCATTTTGCGGAGTTCCTTGCCTACCGTTTCGATCTGGTGCTCGGACTCGATGCGGCGGCGGGCGTTGAAGTTCGGGCGGCCGACCTGGTTCTCCAGAATCCAGTTGCGGGCAAATACGCCTTCCTGGATTTCCTGCAGGACCTTCTTCATTTCCTTCTTCGTGTCCTCGGTGATGATACGGCGGCCAATCATGTAATCGCCGTATTCGGCCGTGTCGGAGATGGAATAGCGCATCATGGAGAGTCCGCCGGAATTGACGAGGTCCACAATCAGCTTCATTTCATGCATGCATTCGAAGTAGGCGGATTCAGGCTGGTATCCGGCTTCCACGAGCACTTCGAATCCGGCCTTCATCAGTTCGGAAACACCGCCGCACAAAACAGCCTGTTCGCCGAAAAGGTCGGTTTCTGTTTCTTCCTTGAAGGTGGTCTCGAGAATGCCGGCGCGGGCTCCGCCGATGCCGGCCGCATAGGCAAGGGCAAGATCCTTCGCATTGCCGGTGGCATCCTGATGAACCGCGATGAGGCACGGCACGCCGCGGCCTTCCTGGAACTGGGTGCGGACCGTATGTCCGGGACCCTTGGGGGCAACCATGAAAACATTGACGTCGGAGGGAGGATTGATGCATCCGAAATGGATGTTGAACCCATGGGCGAACACGAGGGACTTGCCTGCCGTGAGACCTGCTGCGATGCTGTCCGTATAGAGCTTCGCCTGCTTCTCGTCATTGATGAGGATCATGATGACATCGGCCATGGCTGCCGCTTCGGCTGCAGTTGCCACTTTCAGCCCTGCCGCTTCGGCGATGGCCCACGACTTGCTGCCCTTGTAAAGGCCGACCACCACGTTCACTCCGGATTCATGCAGGTTGAGGGCATGGGCGTGGCCCTGGCTGCCGTAGCCGATGACGGCGACGGTCTTGCCGTTCAATAGGGACAGGTTGCAATCCTCTGCGTAATACATTTTTGCCATGTTGGTTCATTCCTCCTCATACTTTTTGTGTTCCTTGATTTCGCGGCTTCCTCGTTCAAGGGCGGTGAGCCCTGTGCGGACAATTTCACGGATGCCGAAGGGACTCATGAGTTCAATGAAGGCATCCACCTTGGACTGGTCCCCGGTAATCTCCGCCGTAAGGCTTTCCTTGCCCACATCGACGACCTTCGCGCGGAAGATGTCGATGGTGCTGATGACGGCGGACCTGGATTCCGGCGGCGCGTCCACCTTGATGAGCGCGAGCTCCCTGTATACGGCCTGATTGGGCTTCAACTCGATGATTTTGATGACATCGATCAGCTTGTTCAGCTGTTTCTTGATCTGTTCGAGGATGTAGTCGTCCCCCCGCACCACAATGGTCATGCGGGACGTTTTCGGATCCTCCGTCTCACCGACAGTCAGGCTGTCGATGTTGTACCCGCGTCGGCTGAACAGACCGGAAACCCGGCTCAGCACACCGGACTGGTTTTCCACGAGCACGGACAAAATGTGTCGATTCATGTTCGCCCCCTTTTCTTCCCTCGCCTTTGTTACAGTGTGCTTTCCTTCGAATCGACGATGCATTCCACAAAGAACGGACCCTCATGTGCCAGCATTTCGCGGAATGTCTCCTCCAATTTCTCGTTTGTTTCCACCTTGCGGACAGGAAATCCATATGCTGCCACCAGCGCCGTAAAGTCCGGATTGTCATCGAGCATGACGCCGAACGGCTCCCCATACCGGTTATCCTGCAGTTCCCGGACCATGCCAAGCTTGCTGTTGTTGAAAAGGACCATTTTCAGCCCGATCTTGTTGGCCTTGATGGTGCCGAGTTCGTACATGCTCATCTGGAAACTGCCATCCCCCATCACCGATACGACCGTTCTGGACGGGTCCGCCATTTTGGCGCCAACCGCAGCGGGAATGCTGTAGCCCATCGTGCCGAAACCGCCGGAACAGAGGAATCTCCGCGTACCATGAATCTGGAAATTCCGGGCCGACCAGAACTGGTTCTGACCGACATCCGCCACCAGAACCGCATGATCGTCCAGCATCCCCGAGAGTACACGAATGGCATGTTTGGGATTGACAAGCGCTCCGAACTCGAGGGGAGTCTGCTCGGCTTCCTTGACAGCCTTCAAATCCGCCCGCCATTTTTCAAGCGGCAATGGTTGAACCAAGGGAAGCATCTGCAGCAGCACCAACCTGGCATCCCCGACGACCGGGATGTCACAGCCGACATTCTTGCCGATTTCCGCCGGATCCACATCGATATGGATGATGTCGCGATTGGCAAGCAGATCCTCCTGAATGCCGCCTGTTGCCCGATCCGCGATGCGCGCGCCGACGAAGATCAGCAGATCCGCCATCTCCATGGCTTTGTTCGCGTATTTGAAGCCGTGGGAACCAATCATGCCGATGAGGTTCGGGTGGTCCGTCGGCAGACATCCCGTGCCCATGAGCGTGTGCACGACAGGGATTCCGGTTGTCTCCGCAAATTGGGCCAGTTCCTGCTGCGCATTGGAAAGAAAGATGCCGCCGCCGGCGAACAGCAGTGGGCGCTTCGCCTCGCGGATGGCTTTCACAGCCCGTTTGACCTGTCCCATATGGCCCTTTTCCGTCGGCTTGTATCCCCGGATGGAAACATCCTTCGGGTAATGGTACTTGAGGGTTTCAGCCTGCACGTCGGACGGGATGTCAATCAGAACCGGGCCAGGACGGCCGGTTCTGGCAATATGGAACGCCTCCTTGATGATCCGCGGCAGATGGGCCGCGTCACGGACCAGGTAATTATGCTTCGTGAAGGATTCGCTTGCGCCCGTGATGTCGACTTCCTGGAACACATCGCGCCCGATGTAGCTGGTCTTCACCTGACCGGTGATGACAACGAGCGGGATGCTGTCCATATAGGCTGTCGCAATGCCGGTCACCAGATTGGTTGCTCCCGGGCCGGATGTGCCGATGCAGACACCGACACGTCCTGTGACGCGCGCATAGCCGTTGGCGCTGTGAACGGCCGCCTGTTCCTGGCGCACCAGCACATGCCGCAGAACCCCGCCGCGCAGGGCTTCATACAGGGGGAGCACCGCACCACCGGGATATCCGAACACAAGATCGACGCCCTCTTCAGCGAGGCAATGGACAATGACTTCCGCTGCAATCATGCTGTACACCTCCCTTTCATCGTCATGCCGAACCGGCTGACGCATCAATCTCAAAAACGATCCAAAAAAGTCCCCGCACTGCAGACTTCTTAGTTCTGCAGGGACGAGGACATAATACCCGTGATACCACCCTGTTTCACCCGTTCCTCGCGGAAAGGGCCTTCGAAGGTTCATGACAAACCCGGATCCATAACGGGATCAACCGGATTCCCTTACCGGAGGCTCAGCCATCCATCGGAGAATCTGCTCGGGAGTGATTCGGTTTTCAACGCCACACCGGTTCGCACCAACCACCGGTTCTCTGGGAGACGTTTTCGAAAGCCTTGGTTCCTTCATCGCATCGTGATTAAGTTGTTGCCATTATAGCAGGATTGTCTCCATCCTGTCAACCATCATGTGTGCGGCCGTTTTTCCAGATAAATCAGAGATTCATGTTCGCCGACCCGGACTGTTTTAAAAGGTTTGTATCCGACCTTGCCGTACAGTTCTATGTTCCGCTGGCTGAGGTGGCCCGTGAACAGCTCGAAACGCATGCCCGGATGGAGCGTCTCCATGGTGGAAAGCATGCGTCTGCCGATGCCCTGATGCTGCATGTCCGGAGCCACAACAAGCCGACCGATGAAACAGGTGCCTTCCCCGACGCGCGCCCGGATGGAGCCGATGATTTTTCCGTTCAGAACCGCCTTCAGAAAAAGCAGCTCCTTGAACGTTCCCTGAATGTCTTCCACCGTCTGGGTCATCGGTGCAATTGCATAGCCATAGATGGCCGCCTCCGACTGATATGCCTCTTTCTGAAGGGCGAGAATCTCCGGCAGGTCAGACTCATCTGCTTCTTCGATGAGCACACGATCCCGCAGGTCCAGTGTCGGTTCGTTCCGTTCCGTCCAGGACGAACGCAGCTGCGCGTAGAGC
>JAIFNI010000162.1 GCA_020047785.1 Clostridia bacterium | reverse complement strand
CATTCTTTGGTTTGAGATTATATATCTAATAGATATATTTCTCCTGTTTGAGCCATGATATTTCCTGAATTGAGCTGCTTCCTGAATTGTGATTCATGGATTGGAGGTCGGAATGAAATCAGCAAAGACCAAATATGTCATTCTTGGCCTGTTGAGCGAAAGTGCTCTTTCCGGATATGAGATCAAGCGAATCATTGACATCCGGTTTCACTTTTTCTGGAACGAAAGTTATGGACAGATCTATCCGGAATTGAAGAGTCTGACAAAATCCGGCTTGATTCAATCCATGCCCTGTGAAGGTGCTGTTCAGGGAAAAGTCAAGCATGCCCTTACTGAATCCGGGCGCAGCGTGTTGATGGAGTGGTTGGCGGAGCCGGTCGAAAAGGAAAGCGTACGCTTTGAACTGCTCCTGAAAATGTATTTCTCAAAAGAACTGGAGGCTGGCATCATGATCCGGCATCTGACCGACTTTTCGGATTCACATAGAAGACAACTGGACATATTGGAACAATTCCAGAGGGAACTGGCCATAATCGGGGACCCTGCCGGCAACCACAAGGACATCCTGCAGGTCATCTCCTTTGGGGAGAAGGTTTACCGTGCATATCTGGACTGGTCTGCAGAAGCTGTTGCGTATTTGAAAGGGAGGGAAAAAACATGAAACGGAAAGTCCGAAATACCATGATGATCATTTCTCTGCTGCTGTTCCCCATCACCATGAATTATCTTTCACCTTATGTATCCATTGATGGCGCAATCCAGGGACTCGTCACGGGGAGCCTGCTGGTATTCTTCGCTCTTTTCCTGTCCGGCATGGTTCTCGGAAGATCCTGGTGCGGCTGGCTGTGTCCGATGGGCAGCTTGAGTGACATATGCCTGAAATCCAATGCACGGAATGTCAACTTCGGAAAAATGAGAATATTCCGCTACTCGGTTTTCGGCCTGTGGGCTGTCATTCTGCTTGCCATGTTTGCCCTTTCCGGCGGAATTCGCGGCATCTCGCCCCTGCACCTGACAGAAAGCGGCATTTCGGTTGATGCTCCCATGAAATACATTGTCTATTGCCTGGTTGTTTTCCTGTTCCTGCTTCTGACCCTGCTGCTCGGAAAAAGGGGCGCTTGCCAGAGCATATGCTGGATTGCGCCTTTTCTGACCGCAGGATATCACGTGGGCAGATTCCTGAGACTCCCTCAGTTGCGCATTGTTTCACAGAAAGAGAACTGCGTTTCCTGTGGTGCCTGTGAAAAGGCATGTCCGATGAGTCTGCCGGTCGGCACCCTGCATAAAAGCGGAGCCATACGAACCTCGGACTGCATACTTTGCGGAGAATGCGTGGATGCATGCAAGCGGAAGACACTCGGATACAAGATAGTCAGAAAGAGCTGATCGTCGCCTTCCCGGCTGCCATGATAAAAAGACCACAAAGATACCACAACCACTTTCACCCCTGTCACGATCGAACGGTCAGAATGATTCCGCAACCACCTTCAACACTGCCACGACCGAACGATCAGAATGATTCCTCAACCACTTTCACCCCTGCCACGACCGAACGGTCAGAATGATTCCGCAACCACCTTCAACCCTGCCACGACCGTGTCAATATCTTCCTTGCCCATGCCATGATGGGTGACAAAACGTCCATTGCCATCTTCCAGGCCATTGATTCTGATTCCCTTGCCGAGTAATCGTTCCGGCAAGGAAGCAAGCAGCTCTTTCGGCCATTCCAGTCTGAAAAACACCATATTGATTTGTACGGCATCCAAATCCACGGTCAACCCAGGTATTTCAGATAATCTACCAGCCAGGTATCTGGCATTCCGATGATCTTCCGGCAGGCGTCCGGTCATGTCCCGAAGGGCAACAATGCCGGCAGCTGCCAAAAAACCCGCCTGGCGCATACCGCCGCCAAGCATTTTTCGATTTTTCCTTGCTTTTTCGATGAAATCTTTAGTTCCTGCCAGGATGGAACCCACGGGTGCACATAGCCCTTTGGAAAGGCAACACATGACCGAGTCGCAATACCGCGCCATTTCCGCGACAGATACACCCAGGGCGGCAGCCGCATTGAAAAAACGGGCGCCATCCACATGAACCTTGATGCCTTTGGATTGAGCCAGGTCATAGATTGACATCATGGTTTCAATTGGAACAACGCGTCCGTTCGACAGGGCATTTTCAAGCAGGATCAGCGTTGTCGGTGTCTCATGGATGTCATCCGAATGAATGGCGGATAAGATTTGCTCCACATTGAACATTCCATTATGAAAGGGGATCGTATGAAGGGTCACGCCGGACAGAGCGGCGGCGGCCCCCACCTCATGCGCATAGACGTGGCTGATTTCTCCTGCAATCGCTTCGTCACCGCGTCGTGTATGCGTCATCACCGCCAACTGGTTTCCCATATGGCCACTGGGAACAAACAGGGCAGCCTCCTTGCCGAGTATTTCTGCTGCATAGCGTTCCAGTTCATTGACGGTCGGGTCATCCCGATAGACGTCATCCCCCACTTCGGCAACGAACATGGCCTGACGCATTTCGGGTGTGGGCTGGGTGACCGTATCGCTTCGCAAATCAATCATATGGTTCTTCGTCCACCTTTCATGTTGAAATGAAACAACTTGCTCAAACATCTTGAAAAGAATGGCCAGACCTGCCATTCTTTTTTGAAAAAGAGCAGGTAATTTTCTTCCGGCGCCTTAGAATGGGAAGGTGTCTGGGTGGGCACCAACCCGCTGGTCCCGGTTCATCCCATCGATGGCAGCCATGTCTGTGGCGTTCAGACTGAAATCAAACAAGTCACCATTGGCGATAATCCGATCCCTGTGGACGGATTTCGGGATCACAGCGAATCCCTTCTGCAGATGCCAGCGCAAGGTGACCTGAGCCGCCGTTTTCCCATATGCTTTCCCGATCGAAGCAAGTTCCGGATTGCTTGCAAGATTGCCATCCCGGCTTCCACCAAGGGGACTCCAGGATTCGAACACAATGCCCAGTTGGTCGCAGACCGCTTTCAGGGGAGCCTGTGACAGGCGCGGATGGCATTCCGCCTGATTGACGGCCGGAACAACGGTTGCAGCTTTCATCAAGTCATCCAGATGATGCGGCAGGAAATTGCTTACACCGATGGCGCGTACCAGCCCTTCCTTGTACAGCTGTTCCAGCACGAGCCAGGACTCGCTGTATTTCTGTTTTACAGGCCAATGAATCAGATAAAGATCCACATAATCCGTTCCCAGACGATTCAGGCTGTTCTCGAACGCCTCGCGCTGACGGTCTGCCCGCATGTCGTCATTCCAGAGTTTCGTTGTCAGGAAGACATCCCCCCGAGCCAACCCGCTTTCCCGTATGCCCCGCCCCACGCCTTCCTCATTGCCATAGACCGCAGCGGTGTCGATATGCCGGTAACCGGCCTCCAGCGCCCAGCGGACTGCCTGGACAGTCTCCTCTCCGTCCTTCGCCCGAAAAACACCGAGTCCGAGGCGTGGCATCGCCACCCCATTGTTCAGAGCAATTGTGCTGCGAATGTTCAAATCCATTTCATTTCCCTCCATCCATCCTCGATTGGGCTGAAGCCGGTGAGGCCGTTTCTGCGCTCATCATATCGAACATGCAGGACCGGCACAAGACTATCCGCATGAGAAGATCCGTGAACGGAAAACACATGCGTGGTATAGTGGTAGAAAAAAGGAGAACCATCCTCATGCCGCTTGAGATAGTCAGGACTGATATCACCACCATGCAAGTCGACGCCATCGTCAATGCGGCCAACACGGAGATGCGGATGGGTGGTGGCGTCTGCGGCGCCATCTTCAGAGCAGCCGGTGTTGAAACAATGAAGGCTGAATGTGACCGCATTGGTTCCTGTGGAGTGGGTGAGGCAGTTTTCACCAGCGGCGGCCGTCTTCCGGCAAAGCATGTCATTCACACCGCAGGTCCAATCTGGCATGGCGGCTCCTCTGGAGAGGAGCCGCAGTTGCGCAGCGCATATGCCAATTCCCTGGCCCTGGCCATCCAACTCGGCTGTGAATCCATTGCTTTCCCTTTGATTTCATCCGGTGCATACGGTTATCCAAAAGCGTTGGCGTTTTCTGTTGCCGTCCGGGTGATCGGAGAATTCCTTGCCAGTACGGACCTGATGGTATACCTGACAGTTTTCGATGACAGGACTGACGACCCCAGTGCAGAACGTTATCCTGAAATTGCGCGATACATCAGAGAAAACTATGGGTTCGATGGCACACCGGCCGAAAATGAAACGGAAAGCGCACTGGCTGCCATTCAGGATCCATCTCAAACTTCATCTCAAGCTCCATTACAGGCGCCATTACAAGCTCCATCCGAATTTCCATCTCAAGCGCGGGCGAAAGCGGAATCTTCAGCTCCAGTTCCAGCTGCAGCACGTGCAAAGATTGAGTCTTGCAAGTTCGAAAAGAAGGTCCGACAAGTCTGCGAGGATGCCTCTTCTGTGTATGAGCGATCCGATACACGCAGCCTTGAGGATGTTCTGAAGCAACTGGATGAATCCTTTTCAAAGAAATTGATGCGGCTGATCGACGAAAAGGGCATGACCGACTCGACAGCCTATAAACAAGCCAATGTCGACCGCAGGGTGTTCTCAACGATTCGCAGAAACGATGGATACAAGCCCAGCAAATCCACCGCCATCGCATTCGCAGTCGCACTCCGCCTGAGTCTGGACGAAACCCGCGATCTGCTGGGAACTGCCGGTTTCAGCCTTTCGCGCAGCAGCAAGGCCGACATCATCATCGAATATTTCATCGTACGCGGCGAGTATGACATCAATCAGATCAACATGGTCCTTTTCGAGTTTCATCAACCATTGCTGGGCGTTTAAGCGTCAATATGTGTTCGACATTTTTCGACTAATACAGGTTTGATTTGTCGCGTGTCAGACGACCTTTTCCGACGTTTTCCTTGTTATTCTCAATGTATCAAGGAAAGGGAGGAAACAAATCATGAAAAACAATACCACCGAACTGGTCTTCATCCTCGACAAAAGCGGTTCCATGTCAGGTCTGGAGGCTGACACCATCGGAGGCTACAACGCCATGCTGAAAAAACAGCAGGCCGGTTCCGGCGATGCAATTGTCACAACAGTTCTTTTCGATGACAACTATGAACTCCTGCATGACAGGACAAACATCAGAGGAATCCGCCCCATCTCCGACAAGGAATACTTTGTCGGCGGCTGCACAGCCCTTCTCGATGCCATGGGCAAGACCATTCAAAAGATCGGAAATGCCTTGAAGCATACCAGTGAAGACCAGCGCGCGGACAAGGTGCTGTTCGTCATCACAACAGACGGCATGGAAAATGCCAGTCGGGAATTCACCCATGATAAAATCAGGAAAATGGTGGAGCACCAGAAGACAAAATATGGCTGGGAATTCCTCTTCCTCGGAGCCAACATCGATGCCATTGCCACTGCCGAACAATTCGGCATCCAGGCAGACCGGGCTGTGACTTACCATGCCGATGCAGAAGGCACACAGAAAAACTACGCCGCCGTATGCGAGGCAATCAGCGATTTCCGCGCCTCAAAGCCGCTCTCGGCCAGTTGGAAGAAATCGATTGACGAAGACTTCGCGAACCGTTCCGGGACGCGCTGAGAGTGCGGAAAACCCTGCATACCTGAAACAGGATCATGGCTGATGAACCCACCGAATCATGAATCCGTCCTGCCGCACAAAGAGCCCACAGGACATGAAACAGTCCTTCTGCTTCATGTCCTGTGGGTTTTCACGGTTCCTTGAGGTCCCGGCAATCAATACAAGGATCTCTTCCTGCTTCGAATGGGCGATTCTGTGCCGGCATTCGCGCATGCAACTGCGCTGGTTCACCGATGCGGCCGATGCTCCTAATAGATGGACTTTGCTGCCAGTTTATAATCGGCAATCCCCATTTTCCGAATGATGTCTATGCCATAGGGACACTTGGACATGCATTCCCCGCAACCCGTGCAGCGGTCAGCTTTCACAGCGAGGGCCCCGTATTTTTCCATGGCCATGGCGCGGTTGCCGAACCAGAACCGCAGACGCTCCCGAAGCGCGAATTCGGCGGTGTCGGTCACGGTTCCATCCGCCATCTGGCGATCGAAATATCCTTCCAGCTTGAAAATTTCCGGAATATCAAGACCTTCAGGACATGGCACGCATTTCCCGCACTGCCGGCAGACATAATTCCCGAGTTCCGGGGCGTCACGATACAGCTGTTCCTTCTCCGACTCGCTCATAGGCACGAGTGATTCGGCAAAAGCAAGATCCGCTTCCAGCATGGCCCGGTTGTTGATGCCTGCGACAACAACGGAAACAGGCTGACTGAAAGCATAACGGAAAGCCTGTTCTGCCGATCGGTAAAGCAGGCCGTCTCCGACTGGTTTCATCAGAATGATGGCGGAATTCTTCTCAAGGGCCAGTGGGATCAGCGTTTCTTCGATTTCGGGGAAATTGAACCGATCGTAATAATTGATGGTCGACATGACCGCCCGGAACGGATACCGCCGCAGCGCTTCCACCAGTACGTCCGGTTGTCCATGCATGGAGATGCCGATGAAGCGGACCTTCCCTTCCTGAACCGCCTGTTCCGCACCGGCAACTGCGCCATCCGGTGCCAGAATGGCATCGAGTTCCGCCATGGAACCAACCGCATGCATCAGCAGGACATCGACATGGTCCGTCTTCATGTTTTCCAGGCTGTGGTTCAGGGAATCAAGACAGCCTTGCTTGCTCCGCTCCCCGGTCTTGGTGACAAGAATGTATTCTTCCCGGCGATGCGACACGGCGCGCCCTATTTTGCGCTCGGATTCCCCATTGCCATAACCGGCGGCTGTTTCGATGTAGTTGCCGCCGGCATCCAGATATCGGTTGAGCAGGATTTCCGCTTCCACCAGCGGGATTTCCAGCAGATGAAATCCGCCGAAACCCAGAACCGAGGTGCGCAGACCAGTATTGCCAAAATCACGTTTTTCCATTTCCATCTCCTTCGGCTGCAGCAGCAGCCTTCCTGATATTATCATACTTGCTTCCGTTTTTACCATGAAGAAGAAAGTAATTGCACAGCGAGACCCAAAGCCCATGAGACAACAACGACAGCGCCTCTCATTCAATGATACGGTTGCGTCAATTCTGTCGTCAGCGGCCAAACAGTTGCTCGCGCATCTGTCATCAAGGGACGAACACCTTGTCCAGCAAAGACAGATACTCTGCATAGGCATCGTGCATCGCCAGGCTCTCCAGAGATGATCCGACCGCCCGGTAATACCAGGCATGCATCCGTTTGTCCTTCTGGTTGAATCTTTGCCAGAGCGCATCCCCGAGTGCAAGCAGGTCCCGATGCATGGCCCGTGCATTGGACAGTTTGTCGGCCAGCGCCACGATTTTTTCAGCATCCCCGGCAAACAGATTCAGGTGGTCGATGGTCTCCTGCTTGCGTTCCAGCCAGGTGTCCGCGGATGGCCTTCCATCACGTTTATCCTCGCTTTCGGCGGAAACGATGGCTGCCACCCTGTCACCGAATTCCCGACGGATATCCGCGATGGACACGCCGGTATCTTCCACCGTGTCATGAAGCACCGCAGCAGCAAGGATTTCAGGATCATTCGTCATGGTGGCGGCAATGGCAGCCGCTTCCATCGGATGGACAATATAGGGGGTGTCCGAACCTTTCCGGACCATGCCGGCATGTGCTTGTGCCGCAAGAATGATAGCCCTGTCAAAAAGGCCCGGGGTGTTCCTCTCATTCTGCTTCATACAGCCTTCCTTTCAAGATCCTGTCAGGTTACATCCCAATGTGACGATTACTCATCCATCAACCCGTTCCCCTGTCTCATTGTACATCTTTCACCTTGTTCATCGTTCATGTTTTTCGTCTGCTGCATGATGCATCTGACACATGATTCATTTGCCAGATTGTTCACTCATCATATTGCTTGTATTCCCTATCATTGACGAAACTCATTTCACGCAGTATCATTGATTCAATTCATGAACCTACAGGAGGAAATCCGCATGCAGAACGCTATTCCGCTGAATGGCTTCATCCAGATCGCATTGGTCGTGAGCGACATGGACAGCACCCTCGATGCCTGGTGCCAGCTTTTTCAAGTTCCCAAGCCGGAAATACGCATCACAAAGCCGAGCCCCAATCCGAATGAAACCTATCGCGGAGAAGTTGCCTGTTATGGATTGAAATTTGCCGTCATCGACTGCCGGGACCGGGGTTTCTGCATCGAAGTGCACGAACCGGATGAAAACCCTTCCACGTTCCGGGAATTCCTGGACAAGCATGGGAATGGCGTGCATCACGTCGGCTTTCAGGTTGGCGAAGCTCGGGATTCGGTGGTCGGCGAACTGGAGAGTCTCGGTTATGTCATGCGGACGATCGGGATGTATCCCGGCGGAAGCTGGACAATTGTGGACAGTGAAGACAAACTGGGTGTGAACCTCAACATCAAGCCGCATCCCTAAGGCGCCGGAAGAAAAATACCTGCTCTTTTTCAGATAGGCTCATTATCACTGTTGGGTTGCCAGCAAGTCCTCTATTTGCTATGCAAATAGAGGCGGAATGGCAGGTT
>JAIFNI010000035.1 GCA_020047785.1 Clostridia bacterium | reverse complement strand
TCCGAATAGAGTTCTCTGGAAGATGGAGCGGAAAGGACCACCTCGTAGCCGCATTCGGTGAAGAAGGTATGCCAGAAGGGCAGATTTTCAAACATGTTGAGGACCATGGGAATGCCGATTCGACCACGATTCGCGACCGGCTTCATGCCTGGGCGCTCAGACGCCGCGGCGGGTTTCTCCTTCGAATGAAAATTTTCGACAGCCGGCTTCGCATTCGAATCCCCATAATTTCGCAGCAGCTCATATTTGTATTTGAACAGGTTCGGCAGCGTATCCTCTTCCTTTCCCTTTGCAGGGCGCGAGCAGCGGTTTCCGCTGAAATGACGGTTCCCGTTTCCGAAGGTGGCGATGCTCATGAGGCAGTGATTGCTGCAGAGGCCGCACCGGACTTCCCGGGAGGTGAAGGAAAATGCTTTCAATTCCTCTTCCTGCAGAAGACCTGAAACCATTGGCGGATTGTCCCGGACGGACAAGGCGGCTCCATACGCCCCCATCAGACCGGCTATGCCGGGGCGTACAACCTCGTTCCTTGTTTCCAGCTCGAAGGCGCGAAGTACCGCGTCGTTGAGGAAGGTTCCTCCCTGTACAACCGGATGCTTCCCCAGCTGGTCCGCATGATTGATGCGAATGACTTTGTAGAGCGCATTCCGGACGACACTGGTGGCAAGTCCGGCGGAAATGTCCGCGACGCTGGCGCCTTCCTTCTGCGCCTGCTTGATGGATGAATTCATGAACACGGTGCAGCGGGTGCCGAGATCGACCGGGGTCGTGGATTCCAGCGCAAGTGCGGCAAAGGATGCGGCATCATGGCCGAGTGCCTTCGCAAAAGTTTCAATGAAGGATCCGCAGCCCGAGGAACAGGCCTCATTCAACAGAATGGAGTCCACAACGCCATTTCGGATGTGGAAGCACTTGATGTCCTGACCGCCGATGTCGAGGATGAAGTCGACTTCCGGTTGAAAATGCCTGGCCGCGCGGGCATGGGCGACCGTTTCCACCAGGCCCAGGTCCAGTGCGAACGCGTTCTTCATGAGCTCTTCGCCATACCCTGTGACCGCGCTGCCCCGGATGTTGATGTGACTTCCGTGCTGCGCACGCAGATCGAGCAGTTTGTCATGCACGGTCTGCAGCGGATTTCCCTGGTTGGAACCGTAATGGCTGTACAGGATGCGGCCGTCGTCATCTATCAGGACGAGTTTCGTGGTGGTGCTGCCCGAATCGATGCCCAACCAGGCGTTTCCCCTGTAAGTTGTGATGTCGGCTGTTTCCGCTGTCGCCTTTGCATGGCGTGCGCGGAATTCCTGCAGGTCCGCGTCGGAAGAGAACAGTGGAGGAAGGGGATGGGTGATGTGCGCGGAATCCTCGGCATCGGTCACTTGGGCAACCCAGTCTTCGATGGGTCTCGCGGAAATATCCTTTGCGGCGAGTGCGGCACCCATGCCGACATAAAAAGCTGCATCTGCAGGGAACCGGGCGGAATCCCCAGTCAGGTTGAGTGTTTTCACGAAGGCGTCCCGAAGGCCTTTGAAGAACGTGAGGGGACCGCCGAGGAACGCGACATTGCCTTCGATCCGGCGTCCCTGCGCAAGACCGGTTACAGTCTGGTTCACAACTGCCTGAAAAATGCTCGCGGCGACATCGGCCTTGGAAGCACCTTGGTTCAACAACGGCTGGATGTCGGATTTGGCAAACACGCCGCAGCGGGAGGCGACTGGGTAGGTGCGGGTGCTTTCTCCGGCGAGACGATCCAACTCTTCAGGTGTCACATTCAGCAGGGTGGCCATCTGGTCGATGAACGCGCCAGTCCCTCCGGCGCAGGATCCGTTCATGCGCTGGTCGAGTCCGCCTTTGAAGAAGATAATCTTGGCATCCTCTCCACCGAGTTCCACAACGGCATCTGTCCCGGGCAGCCATTTTTTGACGGCCATGGCCGCCACATGGACTTCCTGTACGAAGAGCAGACTGCATACACGGGCAAGGCCCAGACCGGCCGAACCGGTCACTGCGAGCGCGATTGGGGTGCCCGGGAAATGGGCGGCGGCATCCTGAAGCAGTTCCAGCGCCTTGTCACGCACCTTTGAAAGGTGCCGTTCATAGCGCTTGTAGACAATGGTGCCCGATTCATCGAGGAGCACCAGCTTGACAGTTGTGGAACCGGCATCGAGACCGGCCAGCAGTCCGTGCTTGATGGGAGATGAGCCGGCATCGGGGCCGGCCAGCAGTCCGCTCATGAGTTGCTTCCCCCTTGCTGCGTTTCACGGGATTCATGAATGTGCTTGTCAGACGATTCCGGGTTATGTCTGTCACAGAAGTCCGGACGGCATTTTTCACGGGAATCCAGATTGCAGGTGATTGAATGGATGACCGTTTCCACGCAGGCGCGCACATCCGGAACCGGATGGAAGGCATGAAACACATGGGTGGCCATATAGATGCCCCAGATGGAGCAGAGGAAGGTGACCGCAAAAGAAACCGCTTCTTCCTCAGGGATGCCATAGTTGCGGCACAGATAATCCGCCACGATTCGTTTGTTCCGGTTTGCGATGATGGTCACCGGAATCGTCTTTCCCTCCAGAAAGGACTGTTCACGGAGTTCCATGCGAATCAGGAGCTCATTGTTGCAGAAGAATCGGTAGAGGTTCTGCCCGAACTCAAGCAGGGCTTCGTGGGGAGACATCGTGCTGTCTTTCTCGAACGATTCATACACGCCGGAAGTTTGACCATAGTGTTCGAAAAGCGCCTCATAGAGGCAGACCTTCGTGCCGAAATGACGGAACAGGGTGACTTCGTTCACACCTGCCTTTCGCGCGATCTGTCGGGTGCTGATGTTGCTGAAACCTTTTTCCGCGAACAGTTCACGGGCTGCATGCAGGATGTTTTCAGCCGTCTCGGGAAGGGACATGGGAACCTCCATTCAATCGACAGGACCGGCAAGTCGTGCGCTGCCGCTCGGACCGGCATGAAAACAGGGGAGGGGAAAGGCATGAAACACAGGACGGGAAAGGCATGAAACACAGGACGGGAAAGGCATGATAAAACGGGAGAGGACAGAATGACTCATGATGCAAGTGCTTGCTTGCATATTGTATCCGGATCAGGTGCATGCTGTCAATTGCGTGGGATTATCCATGGCAAGGATGAGGTATGGTTTTGGAAATTGCTATTGCAAATGAATTGGTGTATGATGAATGAAACTTTGTAGGAATGTCCCTACAAAGTAAATGGGCATTTTTGTCAAAATTCGAAACCGGTCTGAGGTGGATGTCGTGATTGAAGGGAGCGAATCGTTCCGTTCGACAAAGAAGGGGGTTCATATGGAGTTTACAAGCATAGGTCGTTCTGGTCTGAAAGTCAGCCGTATTTGTCTGGGTACCATGAACTTCGGAGTGGATACAGAAGAACGCGAGGCTTTCCGCATCATGGACGCCGCGCTGGATGCGGGTATCAACTTCTTTGACACGGCGGACATATACGGTTGGGGGGAAAACGCCGGTACGACCGAACGAATCCTCGGCCGATGGTTTGCACTGGGGGGTGGACGGCGCGAGCGCGTTGTCCTGGCCACCAAGGTGCATGAGGACATCTGTGATCGGAATGATGGACCAAACTCCGCAGCGGGTTTGTCCGCCTACAAGATACGCCGTCACCTCGAGGGTTCTCTGAAACGCCTCCAGACCGAGCATGTCGAACTTTACTACATGCATCACATCGATCGCCGCGTTACATGGGATGAACTGTGGGATGCCCTTCAGCTGACCGTTTTGCAAGGCAAAGTGGATTATATCGGATCGAGCAATTTTGCCGGCTGGGATATGGCGGTTGCGCAGGCTGCCGCGAAGAACCGCCATTTTTTCGGCCTGGTGGCCGAACAGCACAAATACAACCTCAACTGCCGACTGCCGGAGCTGGAAGTGCTTCCCTCCGCGTTGGCGCATGGCATCGGCATCATCCCCTGGGGACCGCTGGATGGTGGATATTTGGGCAGCAATGCCTTGACCGGAAAAGGAAAACGCAGCACCGCGCTTCGCAGCGAGGCGCAAATCAGGCAACTGGAGCAGTTCCGCGACCTCAGCGCCGACGTGGGCGAGAGCCAGAACAACATTGCGTTGGCATGGCTGCTCGCGAATCCGGCCGTCACTTGTCCGGTGGTGGGTCCGCGCACGCTGGAACAGTTCGAGCAGGGACTTCGTTCCCTTGAAATCGACCTGACCGCAGATGTCCTGAAACGCCTGGATGAAATCTTCCCGGGACCCGGCGGGAGTGCGCCCACCGCCTACGCCTGGTAATGGAAGGATGGTATGGACACAAATAACAGAAGTCATGAAGGTCAGGGAGATGGATGATTTGACTCCGGAGGAGGAACACCATGTTTGAGAAACTTTCGGTCGCATTGTGGAGCCTGAATATGCCGGAAACGACAACACTCGACAAACTGAAGACTGTCGCCGCTGTTCCGGGCCTGAAAGGCGTGGAAATGATCTACCCGACCCATGTCCATGAAGGAAACCTGCGCGAGGTGGACAACTTCTGCAGGGAACATGGCTTGGAGGTCCTTTCGGTGAATCCGTTTGTCTGGGATGACGATCAGTTTCGGTCCGGTGCTTTCACCGCCGGGGAAGAAACCGTCCGGCAGAAGGCGCTGGACCTGTGCCGGCGCGGCTGCGACATCGGCCGGGAACTGGGTGCGGCGCAGATGTGCCTGTTTCCAGGAAAGGATGGATACGGGTTCCCTTTCCAGGCAGATTATGCAGCGCTTTGGGAACGGGAGCTGGAAGGCTTTCAGGCCTTGTCCACTTATGCGGGGGATTATCGGATTGCGGTGGAGTACAACTCCGGTGATCCGAAACGGCGTTTGCTTTTGGAAAATGCCAACGCCGTCCTGCTGCTTGCCCTCACGCTCGGAGCGGAAAATGTAGGCATCACACTGGATATCAACCATGCGAGGATAGCCGGGGAGAATGCCGCGGAAGTGGCCGTGAAAGCGAGCCGGTTCAACCGCCTTTTCGATGTGCATATCAACGATGATTATCAGTATGCCGATAACCGCATCTTTTTCACAGGCACGCATCATGTTGAGAATCTGGAGTTCTTACATGCCTTGATTCGTCTGGGTTACTCCGGCTGGATCACGCAGGAGTTCAATGCAAGCCAGACGGAGCCGGTTCGGGCATGCGGCAGTTGCCTGGAGATGATCCATACCTACGCATCCATGGCCTCCCGGCTGGATTTGCCATCTCTTGACTGGAAGCCGGAACCCGCCCGCATTGCCGCGGTGCAGGAACTTGTGCAGAATGTGCTGTCCGGTGGGATGGGTTTTTCTATGCTGAAGCCCTGAACGTTTTGGGCGTTCTGAGTCCGAATCGGATGTTCTATGGTTGTACACCGATGAATCTTGAAGCGAAAACGTCATCATCTGAACTCGAATCGGAAGCTAGACCAGAAGAAAAACCCGAAGCCGAAAAGAAGACGAATCAGAAAAACGGGAGGAAAGAAAAAATGTTGAACGTACAGGGAAAATGGGCACTCATTACAGGCGCAAGCCGGGGCGTCGGTTACCAGATCAGCCTGCTGATGGCAAAACAGGGATGCAACCTCATTCTGCACAGCAGAAGCCTGGAGCATACCCGAAAAGTGGAACAGGAAGTCATGGCGCTGGGCATCCAGGCCTACAGCGTTCAGGCCGATTTGGGAAGTGAACGCGAAGTCGCCCGCATGTTGGACGAAATCGAAGATAAAGGCACACAGGTTGATATCGTCTTCAATGATGCGGCTGTCCAGGTAGGATACCGGTCCGATTACTGGAAAACACCGATTTCCGATTTCGACATCAGTTTCCGTATCAACGTGGTCGCCATTGCCATGATTTGCTACAGACTGATGCCCAAAATGGTGGAACGCGGCTTCGGACGCGTCATCAACACCACCAGCGGCATCGCGGATCAGCCGGAGCAGGCCGCCTATTCCGCCAGTAAAGCGGCATTGGACAAATTCACGAAGGACCTCGGGGTCAAGGTCGAAGGAACGGATGTATGCATCAATCTGACGGATCCGGGATGGTGCAGGACGGACCTGGGCGGGCCGCATGCGCCCAATTCTGTGGAAAGCTGCGTGCCGGGTATCGTGGTCGGCGCATTCATCAACGACGGCAAGAGCGGAAGACTGTTGCCGGCACAGGCTTTTACGGGCATGACGCTCGAAGCGGCGGTTGCCTTGGCGGAAACCATGTAACAGGTCTTCCTGAATGGCTATGGTCGGACGCAAATTGTCACCATCAACCCATTCATCAGCATATGTGAAGAGGAGGCAATGAAATGGCGATCGATATCAATTACCGGGGAACACCCTATAAGGACGAGGTATATGCCGGTGGTCCGCAGATCATACCCGGCCGTGTCCAGTGTGCGTATTTCGATTTCGGCGGAGAAGGCGTGGCCTATCATGACACGGTGCCGTTGAATCAGGGAAGCGGACAACTGAACCCGGTCGACGGTTCCTACCTGCATTCTTTCCGTATCACTGAGCAAGTTGATACCACCTACACCAAAATCAATGACATCGACAATACCGAATACAACCTGGTTCAGCCGGAAATGGGCATCCCCTACGTCGGGTGGACGGAACCCGGCGAGTGGACGAAGTACACGGTGGACGTGAAGCAGACCGGCACCTACAAGGTGAGCCTGCTCTATACCTCCAACCGGGGCGGAGAAATCGCCATTTCGGTGAATGATTCGGATGCCACAGGCCCCATTGCGGTAACCAGCACATTTGACGCCACAGACCCGGTTGCCTTCCGGCAATGGCATCATTGGAACATGCTGAAGGATATGGCTGTCGTTCGCCTGGAGGAAGGGCTGCAGGTTATGACACTGCATACCGTTTCCGTAGGGCAGATGAATTACAGCCATCTTGATTTCGAGCTGGCATGAGTGACTACGGGGAATGATGACCAGCCTTCGAACTTGTCTGAGCAGTGACAGGGAATGATGACCTGATGAATCAGCTCCATCGAATCGACTGTTCACGAAATTCAGCAAGGGATCCGGATTCCAGACCTGACAGCACGGACCGGCATGATTCGGCGGCAAGCCGTTTCTCCATGCCGGTCCGTGCTGGTGCAACGCCTTATCTGAAACTGCCTTGACGCGGAAGGAATGGTTGATAAAGCATGAACAGGAATATAATCATAGCGCTGCTGCTTTCCGGGCTGTCCCTCTCCGTCATCCTGCTGATTATCTGGGAGTTTCATGCCGCAGCAGGGATTCGACGGTCAACTGCTCCGTCGTCTGCCGATGTTTCAGGTCTGGTGTCGGCATCTCCGTCATTGCCGGCTCGGACGCCAATCGATATGCCGGAGCCGACACCCTCGCCCTCGAATAATCCGGAACCGGCACCCTCTCCCGTTGTTCCCCCGCCCCTTGTGCCGGACCTCACGAAGGACGAAATCACGTTCTTGCATCCGGGTGCGGTCAACAACAAGGAGGATCTTGATTTCGTCAAAGCCAGAATTGCCAATGGAGAGCAGCCGTGGACCGGCTTGTTCAGCCGGATGAGTGCATTGGCGGTTGCCGGTATCCATGAAACGGCTCCACTCGATGAAAACGGTCAGAAGGAAGACGGAAGAAAAGCGTACGCAAACGCACTTGCATGGTACTATTCGGGTGATGAGAAATATGCCCGGAATGCAATCGGCATTCTCAATGTGTGGGGAAGGACGTTTGACGGATATTCAAGCAAGATCGGTCAAAACCAGCTGCAGGGCGGATGGATCGGTGCCTTGCTGGGGCCGGCCGCCGAAATCATGCGCGGGTATGACGGTTGGAAGACCGTTGACAGGAAAGCCTTGCAATCCATGTTCAAAAAGGCGTTTTATCCGGTTTTGAACGAAATGAGCACATGGAATGGAAATGTTGATCTGACGCAGATTGACGCCATGATGAGCATTGCCGTCTTCTGCGAGGATACGGCGGAATTCAATCTGGGCATTCAAAGGCTCCAATCGCGTATCCCTGACTATTTCTATCTTGTCTCGGACGGAGTCCGCAGTGATGCCTCAAGGTGGTACAATCCGCAAAAGTGGGTGGATGGTCTGATGCAGGAAACTTGCCGCGACAACGGACACCATGCGCAATATGCGATGGCCTCGGCGCTGCATGCCGCCGAGGTGGCATGGAACCAGGGCGTGGATGTGTATGGTCCTTACACGGAGCGATTCACCACCGCGATGGAATTGCTGGCGGGCCAACTCCTCTCTGGTGACATGCAGGGTGTCAACAATGTGAAGACTGTAACCAGGAGTCTGTTTGACGCCTGGGAAATCGGATACAATCATTACCACAACCGGTTGGGGATCGATCTGCCCAATACGGAGAAGCTTATCTTGACCAGAGTCAGGGCCAGCGGGCAGTCGGATTGGAATATCTTTTACGAGTCACTCACGCACTGCCTGAATTGAGTAGTCATATGCCGTGGCACCTTTTGAACAGAATATCCAGCTTTTTTAAAATGGAGACTTGCGTGCAAATGGACAAGACAATCGGATATGCGGCCTGCCTGCGCGGCCTGAATGTCGGTGGCAGAAACCGGGTGGCGATGGCCGATCTGCGGGATGTATTCCTGCA
>JAIFNI010000271.1 GCA_020047785.1 Clostridia bacterium | reverse complement strand
TATGTCGGATTGTCCAATGACACATATTTTTTGCTTTTATCCGCCATTTTCTTAAGCAGTGTCGTTTTGCCGACTTGGCGCGGGCCTGTCAACAAAAGCACTGGAAAAGAATCATTGATGGATGTGATTTTCTTTTCAATGGCTCTTGTTATGAACATCCCATCACCTCCAGCATCGGAATGTGATCCTGTCATCATTTATGCAGATGCAAAACACGATTTTAGATTAGCATAAATAGGCAAGAGGGTCAATTTTTCATGTGGTATCATTGCCTCCATCGTGACCGATGTATGATTCGGTGTGTGCGTGTCACGTGACACCTCACTCAGCATTATCTCCCGAGAAGCTGAGGATTGGCTGATGGTTCTTTACCCGAATGCGTTCATCTGCGGGAAGGAAATCAGAAAGGTCGTCCCCTGCTCCGGGATACTCTCGCAGGCAATGGTTCCTTTCAGTCTTGCAACCACCAGGTTGTATACAATGTTCAGGCCAAGACCGGTTCCCCCCGCTGAGCGATTCGTGGTGAAAAACGGCTCAAAAATGTGACCGAGGTTTTCAGGCGGTATGCCGACTCCGTCATCGGAAAAACGAAGTTCAAGTCTGCTTCCGACCAAAGTCGCCACAATCCGGATGTGCCCTTTCCTGTCACCGGGAAAGGCGTGAACAATGGCATTCATCAGCAGATTGATGAGAATCTGCGATATGGCACCTGGATAACTCCGTATGGTGATGCCCGGGTCGCAGACCAGTTCAATATCCACGGATTTCTTGCGGAACGCGGGTTTCATGCTTTGAAGGATTGTTCCGATGTATTCCTGCAGGTTGAACTGACGGATTTCATCCATGGTCTGGTCCACCGATACCTGCTTGAAGCTGGAAACAAGGCCCGCGGCTTTGCGCAGGTTCATGACAAGGATTTCGAATGACTCCCGTGACACCTCGAGAAACTCGTCCATCCCGGACCGTTCCAGTTCGCCTCTTTCATACTTTTCAGACAAAATCTTCAGCTGGCCTTCCGCCAGCGTCGCTGCGGAAATGCCTACCCCCAGGGGTGTATTGATTTCGTGCGCTACGCCGGCCACAAGATTTCCGAGTGCTGCCATCTTCTCCGATTCGACCAGTTGTCTCTGTGTCTCCCGGAGGGATCGAAGGGCCTGCTCCAATGTTCGCCTGTCCTCCTCCTGTTCGCGCGAGTATGCTTCAAGTCTGGCATTCGCTTTTCTCAGCCCCCCGACAAGATCGATGGTCATGCGCGCGGTGGAAAATTGTCTGCGCAGAAATTCATGGACGTTGGCCTCCTGTTCCGACAAATCCGTCACCAGAAGGCCCAATGGCATTCCATTGCGAAAAAGGGGCGAAAGCAAAGGTTGTCGGGGTAATCTCCTCAGAAGATCGTCCGGAAGCAGTTCCCCGCTGCGGCAGGTCTTCTGTTCCAATTCCGGACAGTGTGCGGCATCCCGGTACGCAAAAAGCACACGCATGCTTTCGGGAATTCGCCGTTCCTCAGCAGGAATCCGTTTCGGTGCAGCGCCTTCGTATTCGTATTGAAGCAGAAAGAGGGTTGTGATGCCGAGTACGGGTAAAACCGACAGGGAGGTTTGTATCAATTGTTCTATGGATTCCCCCTCCATCAGGCGAAGAATCTCAGAGAAACGACTGGTTGTGGCCCGCATGATGTCGACAGGTTCCGTTCCGGCGAAAGGGGCTTCATCCGCTGCAGCAGTCCGTTCCACCGTTTCCTTCGGGCATCCGCAGGATGTTCTCCGGATCAGCCGGGAAGGAACAACACTTCGGAAAGCGGGCATGTGGCCGCCAATCTGCTCACACAGCAAATCCAATGCGCGCTCCACCATTTCGTCCTGCGGCTGTCGGACGGTGGTCAGACCCGCTCCCGCGTATCGATAGTGCTCCATGTCATCATATCCGGTCACCCTGACATCGGAAGGTACTTGAATGTCATGTTCCCGCAATGCTTTCAAGGCACCCATGGCAATCTCATCGCAGGCACAGACAATGGCATCCGGCAAAGGTCGCTGTTCTTCCAGCATGTGCTCGACGGATCGCTTTCCGTGCTGGAACGAGTACTCTCCCGAAATGGTTCGCACGGATTCTTCCGGAATCTGCCGCTCCGCCAGAGCCTGCAGGAAACCGCAGGTGCGCTCCTGGATTTCTCCCGTTTCCGAAGGTCCCCGGATGTGCCAGAAGGATCGGCAGGCATGTTCGTCCATCAGATGCAGCGCAAGATCGTGCATCGGCGCTGCATTTTCCGTCACCACGCAGGGGATTCCGGGAAATTCCTGTCCATAGCTGGAAACGGGATACGGATACAATCTGTCGAATATTCTTTCCTGCAGCCGTGCATTCGGATAATGATCCATCAGATTCGAGATGACCAGAACACCGTCGATTGTTTTTGATTTCAGGCACGCCAGTGCCATCAGCACGGCGTCATCCTCTTCCGCCCGAACCGTCTCGGGATCATCGGAAACATACGTGCTGCGCACGACAAGCCGGATTCGGTTCCGTTCCGCATACCGGCAGGCTGCCTGTGTGATGTTGTAGGAATACTGCATCCACGGCTTTGTTGTAAGCAGAAGGATCGTCAAAGGCTTCGTTCCACTCCCCTGTCTGGTGGCATCAGCCTCATCCTGTTTTTGACTTGCCGTTTGACTCCTTTTGATTCCCATTTCAGCCTCATCGAGTTTCGCATTCATCGTGTCCCTGTCAATCTGGATAGTCCGAGACAATCCGACGGATGTCGTCCATTGTATCCCAATCAATCAGGATAATCGGAAACAATCCGACGGATGTCGTCCTGACATGCCATGAAAAGATTCATCGTATGGGGATCAAATTGGTTCCCGGCATGTTCCCCAAGGTATGCAATCGTTTCTTCCCATCCCCATGCTTCCTTGTAGCAGCGTTTGCAGATCAACGCATCGAAGACATCCACGATAGCCGCCATTCTGCTTACAGGGTGGATTTCCGCTCCGGACAAACCCGACGGATAGCCAGTGCCATCAAAGCGTTCGTGGTGCTGCAGCGCAATGGTGGCGGACAATTCAAGGATGGGACTGTTTGAGCGGCTCAGCATGTCATGACCGAATTTGGCATGTGTGCGCATCAGACGCATTTCATCCTCCGTCAGCCGGCCGGGCTTCTGCAGGATTGCGTCCGGAACGGCCAGCTTTCCGATGTCATGCATGGTGGAGGCGATACGTACCAGATCCGCGTCCTCCTTCGTGACCCCGGACTCCAGCATCAGGCGGTACATGACCTCCGAAACACGCCGGATATGATGGCCAACCTCATGGGAGCGGGCTTCCGCTATGTCTCCGAGCGTAAAAAGAATTTCACGCTGCGTTCTGTCAATTTCTCCACCGAGCTGGATGTTGTCATAGGCAATCATCAGATTGTTCCGGAAAATGACGGCCATTGTCCGATCCAGCACGGTCAGGGAGCGGCTTGCCTCCACAAAGATCGAACGGCTCATGCCGAACCGGCTGTTGAATGACAGGCAGAACCAGGTATCGGAAAAATGGTCTTCTCCATTCAACATCAGACGCTCAAGATTCTGCGGAAGCAAATGCGGTTTCTCCTGCATCAGCTTGTTTGTCTGTAACCCCGAGGTGTCCTCGAAGCTGCCGAAAGCATCCTCGATGAACAAGCCTGCAGGCTGAGATTCGGCTATGAATCCCCCCGCAAGCCCCGGTGCGGAGGCATCCAGATGCAGGATGGACGCCAACTGCCGCAGCGTGCCGGAAGACATTTCACGCAGATAGCGGACACGAAGCAGATCCGTCGAATAGGCAAGCATCTTTTCCATGCCCAATCCGTTTTCCACCAGTGCGTGCATGTCCCGGTAGGAACGCAGTGCCGAGATGACGGTCACGAAAAGCCTGTCCGCCGTCAGTTCCGTCTTCAGGCGGTAATCATTGATGTCATAATCGACCATGACGGTTCGCTCCGGTGCCTGCGCCGGCTGTCCGGTTCTCAGAACTATCCGGACCAGCTTGTTCCCCAGCGTCTCCCGCAGGTACGTCACGATTCTCTGACCCGTATCATCATGCTCCATGACCACATCAAGCAGAACCATGGAAAAATCCGGCCGGCTTGCCAGAAGGTCCATGGCTTCTTTTTCCGTGTAGGCTGAATGCATCTGAATGGGAATTCCCTCGAATCTGGCATTGCGCAGGATCAGCTTTGTGATGGAATGGATGCTTTCATCATCATCCACAACCAGCAGCTGCCAGGCGGGAGGCCGTGGGCCAGATATGACGTCGGTTGCGGCGGCCGGAGAACCTGCAGCGGTCTGTTTTCCATCGCCCGGAGCATTTGCCGGAGCATTTGCTGCAGCATCTTTCGCTGCAAACAGAGGGCTTCCTTGACGGGAATCAGAAAAAACGTGCATGTCCTTTGTAAAACCCGATCGATCTGAACACACCCTGCCAGCTTCATCCTTCATCTTACATCACCTCACAAATATGTTCGCGAGATTTGTACCACATACAGGGCCGTACCAACATGAACCTGCATGAAAAACATGCAACTTGTGTTGCCCATCCAAATGAATTCGAGGCGAAATGTCATTTTCATTGTTGCTTCACAGTTTGCCCAAAAGAATCAGAATCCGCATCAGCAAATCGTCATACCAGGCTTGTCGCACCGTATCCGGCCACAGCGCATAGCAAAGCCGGCTCCACCCATTTCTGCCTTTTTCCAGAAACCGCATCAATATCTGCCGCTTCCGTTCCGACAGCGCTTTGCCGTGCAATTCGCAGAAGAGCGCCGCTTGGCGTGATATCCCGCAAACATTCCCCCTGCTTCTGAATCTTGCCAACCTGCGTTTCTGACGGTCCAGAAATCCGACCTTCTGACCGACGGAATTCTTTCCATGCTGGCGGTACAGAATGTGACTCTCCGGATCAAACAAGACTTTACCAAACGCTGAAACTACCAGATAGCACCACCAGTCATGCAGCAATATATCCTTCCTGGACTCGGCGCTCTCTGATTTCGTATCCGACTTTGACGCGCCTTTCTTGTCCGATTTCGTATCCGACTTTGACTCGCCTTTCTTGTCCGATTTTATATCCGTCTTTGAATCGCTTTTCTTGTCCGATTTCATATCCGTCTTTGAATCGCTTTTCTTGCCTGATTTCATATCCGCAAGACGATCCAATCCTTCGCAAATCAGATCCCGCGCGGCCTTGTTCATGACCATCGTCGCTCCGGTCGCGATGTTTTCCACCAAAGCATTTTCGAAAGACGGCTCCCGATTGGCACGGCGCGTATATCCGATCGGATGCAGTTCCCCGTCCACCAGTTCCAGCCGGGAAGCATACAGCAAGGGAATTTCCCCATGTGCCTCCTTCGCCTTTTGCAGCATGGAGACAGCCCTGTCCAACTTGTCGGGCTGCCAAACATCATCCTGGTCCGAGAATGCATACCAGGCCGCTTTCGATTCGGAGATACGAAGCAGCTCGAAAAAACTGCCGATGAAACCTTTGTTGGGTCCCTCCATGAATGAAGGGGAAAAATGAACCTCTGGTTGGGTCAACGCAGAAGCATGACCGGCATCAGGATCAGAATCGGAACCAATATCGGATTCAGTTTTGGTATCAGTTCCGACACCGGTCACACGTTCATCCTGTTTTGCGCAGAAAGCCTGCAGCAATTGAACCGTGCCGTCCGTCGACCCATCGTCACGAATCAGCAGCTTCACCCGATATTTACCCTGCTGTCTGCGAATGCTTTCCAGCTGCTCGGAAATGTGCTTTTCTCCGTTCCACGCAGAGAGCAGAACGAGGACGAAATTCTCCTCGCACAAACCGGTTTCAGGCCTCTCGGAAGAGGACGGCAATGATGATGGCAATAATGTTCCAAACATGTCCGAACACCCTCTTCCCAATGGTCATTCCATCCTGTATGATGTATGTTAGCCCATGCCGCGCCTACGCCTTCCATCTTACAGCACCATGTGAACACCGGCAATGTGAAAGACGGAAAAACAGCGAAAGCCGCCCATCATCCTGAACCTCGGAAAGACCATATGTGCCGCTCATCATCCTGATCCCCGGCAATGGAAACCGAAGACAGCACGCGCCGCACATCTCCTGGAGGACAACATGCCGGACATCACCCTTTCCATTGTCACCTACAACAGCGAAAAGCACATCCGAAAGGCTATCGACGGCATCATCGACGGCATGACGCAAGTATTCGAAGAATCGGAAGCCGCAGCGGATTATCGCATCATCGTGGTGGACAATGCCTCTACCGACGGCACTGCAGGCATTGTCCGAAAAGCGCAGACGGATTACCCCGGGCTGATCGAATGGCTGCCTCTGAAGACCAACCGCGGGTTTGGAGCCGGACACAATCATGCCCTCTCGCTCATGAAAGGGCAATACCATGCTGTCGTCAATCCTGATATTGTGGTGCCGCAAGGTTCTTTGCTCGAAATGATCGACTTTATGAACGCCCATCCAGACTGCGGCCTGATGACTCCCAGAATCATCTTCCCGGACGGTCGTCTGCAGTATCTGTGCAAGCACAATCCCACATTTTTTGACCTGTTTCTTCGGCTTGTTCTCAAAAACTCATTCAGAAAACGTCAGGACTGGTTTGAAATGCGGGACTCCGGTTATGACCGCATTTTCCCTGTTGAATATGCCTCCGGTTGCTTCATGTTCTTCCGCACGGAAGTTTTCCTGCAGATTCACGGTTTTGATGAACGGTTTTTCCTCTATCTGGAGGATGCCGACATCACGCGCCGCGTGAATGAAGTGTCGCAGACCCTGTTCAATCCCTGCGTCCAGGTTGTGCATGAGTGGCAGCGCGATCAGCACCGGAAGCTGGCTCTGATGTGGGTGAACCTGCAATCATGGCTGTACTACTGGTGGAAATGGCACACCAGGGGAAAAAACCGATAGGGCTTGGAAGAAAATAACCTCTATGAACTCCCGAAAACAATGGCCAAACCTGCCATTCTTTTCGGGAAAAGAGCAGGTGATTTTCTTCCGGCGCCATAGTTGACAGGAAATTTGAATGAATCACGTCGGATTCATTCGTGAATCCGGTTCGCCTTTGAGTTGCGATACATTCGTCCGGCCAACAGCATCTGTTTGAAAAGAAGACCTGCCGGTTGTTGCCAATCAGCTTTTGCCAGCCTTCTTTTTACACGCATAGAATTCATTCCAGACAGACCTTCCACCAGCCCCCGAAAGTATGCCTTTCCGTTTCCATTCCGATTCAGACAGTACCGCAGCCATTGCGCCATCATGGTTGCGGCGATCGGAAAACCCAGCAGAAACAAAAGGGTTCCAGGTAAATTCTTGACAAGCATGCTCACTTGATTTCTGGCCAGCAGACGTACCGTGAACGTGTTTTTCATGCTGCCTGTCGTGGCGCTCCCGATGTGCTGGGATACCGCTTCCGGAATCCAGCCGCAGGGAAGTCCCATCCTTTGTGCGCGGAATCCGAGGTCCACATCTTCCAGATAGGCAAAGAAGTCTTCATCGAAGCAGCCGACCTTGTCAAAGAATGAACGACGATATACCGCGGCGGCTCCGCAGGCGGAAAAGACAAAATGCCGGCGCAGGCTGCTTTCGGAAGATCTGCCACAGGAATCACCGCCGTATTGTCCGCCATCAGGCTCCCCATAGCCGATTTTCACCGCCCGACCGGTCGGCAGTACAACATTCCCTGCATCGTCAAGCCGCTCCGGATGATGGAACTGCCTTATTTTCGTGGCTGCATGCAACCAATCGGGATGATTCGCCATCGCGCGCCGGACTGCCGTAACGAAGTCCATTTCCAACAGAATATCATTGTTCAGCAGGATGATCAGTTCGCCGGAAGCCGCGCTGACCCCGACGTTGACGGCATGCGAAAAGCCTGTGTTTTCCGTAAGGGGAATAAAACGGATAGACTGGACAGCCATCTGGTTAGGGCTTGGCAGAGAAGTACCTGCTCCATGAATTCCCGAAGACAACGGCCGGACCTGCCATTCTTTTCGGGAAAAGGACAGGTGTTCTTCTTCGGGTGCCGTACTTGCAGATGTTTCAAAATCATCGAAGGGAAGTTCCGTCTGTACAATTCTATTTTCCCAGATCTTGTTCTTCAGCAGCAATTCCTTTTCTGCGGCATCGGATCCGTTGTCAACAATCACAACCTCGACCCCAGTGCCATCAGCCTCCGCTCCGCAGCCGGAAAGACCATCGAGGGAATGAAGGCACTGCATCAGGAGGTCGTAATGGTTCCACGCGGGAATGACGAACGATACGGTCTGGCACCGGCATGTTTCCGTTATCATGGTCACCCCGCGAAAAACAACGCTTTTATCAGACGGACCGACTTCCTGCTTTTGTGATGTTGATTTGTCATTGTCTGTTATTCTGACAATTTCTGAGATTCGGCCATTCCCTGATAATAGGCTACCGTCCTGCGCATACCCTCTTCAAAGGGCATGGAGGGCTCCCAACCCAGTTCATCACGAATCTTTGAAGCATCGATCGCATAGCGGCGATCGTGCCCGAGGCGATCCTCAACATATGAAATCAGCGTTTCCGGCTTATTGATCGCTTTCAGGAGCATCTTCACGATAGCGAGGTTCGTCTGTTCATT
>JAIFNI010000164.1 GCA_020047785.1 Clostridia bacterium | reverse complement strand
CCTGCGCTCCCTGCCCCAATGACGATGACATGATACTGATATTTCATAACCAACCTCCATTTGAACCATGCTGAGGATTACCCGCCAGGCTCACTCGATAACAGAGTTTTTCCATATCCTGATGGGATTCGAGTTTTTCCATATCATTTACATGCAAATTGTCGCCAATACGAATCATATTGGGATATCAAATAGCCGGAAAGACCGCCGATCACCCTGCGTCGAGGATGTGAAACGGACAAAAAAATACCCGGATTCACGGAACGGATGCAGTGAATCCGGGCAGCCATATACTGATGATGAAAGCAAGCTATTCTCAAATGTCTCAAGGGGCACCTAAGTGACTTCTTTCACGAAACTGGAAATCGCTTCATTTCCTGATACAATTCTGTTTCCTTCAATGATTCCCTCCATTCGATCCTAAAATGGCTTCTTTCGCTCAATTTTCAGCACATAGGCATACTCGCAGGGTTTTTCACCCGGGGACGCGGCCACAAGCCCCTTGTCCGTCATTTTCCATGCCAGTTCCCGCTCCACGCCAATCATGGTGACCCTGGCGATTTCCTGCTCATACAAACCCTTCGTTTTTTCCAGCACATATTCTCCGTCTGTCCAATCAAGGCATATCGCATAGATCGTGTCACCCTTTGCCGTATACCGAATGTCTTTCGGTGTGTACTGCAGGACTTCCCCTTCCGAAAAATCTCCGGATGTCGACATTTTGGTCGAGCCTTCCCCGCTGAAAAGCCAGGGTGTCGTCCCGTAAATGGCCTCCCCATTGCAGGCAAGCCATTTTCCCATTTCAGCCAGGATGTGCTTCGCCTCCTCGGGAATCTCCCCGTTGGGCTTCGGGCCGACATTCAAAAGCAGATATCCGTTTTTGCTCACGTTGTCGATGAGGTAGTGCACGAGTGTCCGTGGCGATTTGTATTGCGCATCCAGCAGGTAACACCAGCCTTCTCCGTCATCCACGGTGGTATCCGTGATCCACTCGTTCTGCATGAGCTTGTCAAATCGGCCCAGTTCCAGATCAATCAGGCCGGTTCCAACCACCAGGTCATTGTTCTTGAACATGGTGAAAACATCCTGCTTGTTCTGCGCAGCTTTGCCATAGTAATAAGCGAGCATCTCCTTTTTGTAATGCTCCTGCACATAGCGCAGGCCAAAATCAAACCAGATGGCATCCGGCGCAAACTGGTCAATCAGTTCCTTAGTTTTGCCCAGCCAGGCATCATGGTATTGCTTGTCCGGCTTTTGCTGGTCATCAAAGGTATCCGTATCCTTGAAGCCGTTGTCCATATCATGCGCCTTGCCGTATAAATCCGCGAACGCCGGGTCTGCGACATCATACTGCCGGTTCCAGTGCGGATAGAAAAACCAGTTCTCGAAATGATGCAAGGCAACCATGAACTTCATGTCCTGCCTGCGGATGGCCTTTTCAAGTTCCGCCACCACATTGCGCTTCGGACCCATATTTGCGGCGTTCCAGCGGGTGTACGCCGTATCCCACATGGCGAATCCATCATGATGTTCCGCCACGGGACCTGCGAAACCGGCACCCGCACCTTTGAAGATTTCCGCCCATTCGTCCGCGTCGAATTTTTCACCGGTGAACAGGGGAATGAAGTCCTTGTATCCGAACACGGACGGGTCTCCATAGGTCTTCACGTGATGCTCGTGCTGCGGGGTCCCCTTGCGGTACATGTTGTAGGGATACCATGTGCCATTGGGCCGGCAGGCCGGGACGGAGTAGACGCCCCAGTGGGTGTAGATGCCGAATTTCACATCCCGCAGCCATTGCGGCGTGGTGAAGTTCCGTAATGCGCTCCAGGTTTGATTGAATGCCATAGATTTTTGCCCCCTGTCAATCTCCGGTGTATCAGCTTTATTCCGCTTGATGCATCACGCTCTCGTGTAACTTTTCACCAGCATCCCATGCATTTCCTCGAGGGAGGCCACCTTGGGATTGTTCTTGTAATCAGACAGCACTTGACCAACATCCGCAATTTCCCGAATTTCCTGCAGGCTGACGCCCAGGCTTTCAAAGCTGAGCCACAGACCGATCTTCTTCAAGAACAGGTCGATTTCCTCACAGCATTGTTCCGCAGCCTGTTCATCAGGAGAAGAAGTCAACGCGGGATTGAACAGTCTGCCGACAGCTGCGAACTTTCCCACCGCCGATTTCCAGGTGAACCGTGTAAATTCGGGGTATGTCACGGCAAGGGACTGACCGTGCGCCACATGGGGACAATGCCCGCTGATCTGCATGCCCAGCCCATGGGGCAAGGTGACCCCGGCGGAAGAGATGCACAATCCCCCGAGTGTATCCGCCCAGGCCATGGCTTCGCGTGCCGCCAGATCGTTTCCATCCTGCAGGACAGAAGGAAGGTTTTTGATGATGAGGTGCATACCCTCCAACGCCAGGCTTTCAACGTACGGGTTCGTGCCTTGCGACAGATACGCCTCAAAACAGTGGGCGAAAGCATCAAAACCGGTCATGGCGGTCATTTCCTTCGGTACTGTCAACATGAGTTCCGGATCGACAATCGCAACCCTGGCAAAAATATTGGCATGCCAGATGGCTGACTTGTCCTTGTTTTCACTTTTTGTGATCACCGCGCAGGGCGTTGTCTGGGAACCGGTGCCCGAGGTGGTCGATACCGCAATCATCGGAAGGGTTTTCTCGGTTGGCGGCGTTTTGTAGTGGAGATAGTCCCAAGCCGTTCCCTCATGAACTGCCTCTACCGCAATTGCCTTGGCGGTATCCATGCTGGACCCTCCGCCAAGGCCGATGATGACCTCCGCCTTCGTCGCCTTTGCGAGGTTCGCGCCGGCCGTCACCACATCCGTGGTGGGGTTGGGGATGACCCCGTCAAAATGGGAAACCTCCAGCCCGGCTTCCAACAGGTACTTTTTTACCCTGGCATACAAGGGGGAGAGCGCAGAAGAACCCGGTCCGGTCACCAGCAGGCAGCGCCTTCCATACCTGGCTGCATACTGTCCGATTTCCGCCACCCTGCCGCAGCCAAAAACGATTTCCGTGGGTTGATAGTAAGTGAATGCTTTCATGTTGATTCCTCCCTATTACTTATTTACAATTCATAAGTTATGAAACAAAGAAATTCAGGTTTTCGAGCGATTTCCGCCATGATCCACCAATTCACCGATCAGGACCGCCGCTGCGCCAATGGCAGCCGCATCCTCTCCGATTTCAGATGCAACAATCCTCAGCTTCCGGCCTGCATATTTCATTTGCCGACGTTCCACGATGCGCTGGATCCCATCCAGCAGAATTGGGCCGGCATTTGCCACCCCGCCCTCCAGAATGATGAGCTCCGGGTCGATAAGGTTGACAATACCGGATATGGCAATCCCGATGTATTCAGTCGCTTCACTGACCAATTCCTTACCCAGCCGGTCTCCGCTCCTGGCGGCATCAAAAATATGCTTTGCGTTGATTTGGGTCATTTCCCCGCCGGCCAGGTCCAGAATGGCGGAGGTCTCTCCGCGTTCAATCAGAAATGCCGCCTTCTTCGACATGGCATTGGCGGAGGCCAACGCTTCCAGGCAGCCATGGTTGCCGCAGCTGCACTGCGGTCCGTTCTTTTCGAGCGTCATATGGCCAAATTCCCCGGAACTGTCCGAGCTTCCGCCGTACAGCCGATTGTTGATGACGATGGCTGAACCGATGCCATATCCGAGGTTGATGCACATGAAATTTTCAACATCCTTCGCCAGACCGAACCACTTTTCGCCGACGGCCATGGCCCGGGTGACATTGGTCATGTAAACCGGCAGGCCAAATCGGCTTTTGATCGGACCGGTCAGATCGACATTCTCCCATTTGAAGGCCGGAGAAAAAAGCACCCTTCCACAGCCGGCATCCAGCAATCCCGGCATGCCCAGTCCGATTCCGAGATATCGGGACAAGGGCGCATTCACCTTCCCTATGGCCTGGGAGATGGTTTCGACAATACGGCCGATCACCTTTCCGGACTGCTCCGCTGCCAGTGTCGGGATCTCGATTCTGCAGACGATGTCTGCAACCATATTCATGACGATCGTCTTGATGTGGGTCGTTCCGATATCCACCCCGATGATGAAATGGGAATCCGGGGTGAATTCCAGCAGAAGCGGGGGTTTCCCCCCGGTCGATTCACGCTTGCCGGTTTCCCGGATCAGGTTCTTTTCCAAAAGCTCATCCGTCAGACGCATGATGGTTGGAATGCTCAATCCGACCAACCGTGCGATTTCCGCCTTGTTGATCGGCCCCTGTTCCCTGATGATGCTGATGACATTGCGTTTGTTCATTGCGTTGATGACAGAATGATCAACTCTCATTGAAAATCGCTTTCTTTATTTACTTATTGTCAGTAAGTTAAATATACACTTGGGAATCTCTTATGACAAGTAAAATCTGCAACCAGCCATATATACGTACTTCTTTTTTATTCCAAATGGATTCCATGGCTGAAAGCGCTTCCATACGATCATGACGACTGTAAATGGCCTGAAAACACATATGTATCATCGAATGAGCTTGCAATCGTTACAAGATCGTTATGCAATTTCGATTGAAACGATAAATTGGCGATCTGGGGGCCTTTTCTATGTTATATAAGGAAAGTACAACGGTTGAGCTGAAAAGCGAGGTAACTTCCGACATTAATCAAGGAGTCATTGCCTTGGCCAATACCGATGGCGGAACCATATATATCGGCATTGACAACAACGGTCGGGCGGTTGGCGTATCCAATCCGGATGAGGTTATGACACAAGTCGGCAATATGATACGCGATGGTATCAAACCGGACTTGACGGCATACACCTCCATTACGGAAAAATACTTTGCAGATGCGGGACTTCCTTTTACACAACAGAATCGTCGCACACTCAAGCTGGTCGATGCCGATGGGTATTATGCCAACGCAGGGCTTTTATTGTCCGATCAATGCGAGCATAGCATTAAGTGCGCCGTCTACGAAGGAACCGGAACCACGAAATTCAAAGGCCGTAAGGAGTTTTTGGGAGCCATTCTTAAGCAGGTAGATGAGGCGTTTGAATATGTACAGCTCAACAACAACCAAAACTCTATGTTCGATGGTCTCAAGAGAGTTGAGCATCCGGACTATCCTCCGGAAGCAATCCGCGAGGCCTTGCTGAACGCTGTGATTCACAGGGACTATGACTATTCAGGAAGCTTGATGAAGAAAGAATCAGAAAATCCGGCAATGCCAAAGCGGTCCGATATTTCATCAGATAAAGCGGGGATGATCCAAGCTGATGAATCAACCTGTTGACAGGCATTTCAGCCATGCAAGAAAGAAATTGACAAGGCTTCACAAATCATATCCAATAGGAGTGACATGATTGACGCGAGTCTATAAAGAAAGAAGGAACCATCCTATGAACAATGTTGTGAAAACCCTCATGGATCACAGATCCATCAGACAATACACGCGTGAGCCGGTAGATGAAAACCAGCTGCTTCAGATCCTCCAGGCGGCCCAGGCAGCGCCTTCCTCGATCAACGGACAGCAGATCAGCCTGATTGTGATCAAAGACCAGCAGAAAAAAGAGAAAATCGCGGAGCTGTCCGGTGGACAACCCTGGATTGCCCAGGCACCTGTGTTTCTGCTGTTTGTCGCGGACTATTATCGGGCGAAGCTGGCCGCTGAAAAAAACAACGAGGTCTTGGTCATCACCGACAGCCTCGAATCGATAATGGTCAGTTCCGTGGATGTCGGGCTGGCTATGGGAAATGCAATCGCAGCTGCAGAATCGATGGGGCTTGGGATTGTTCCCATCGGCGCTGTTCGCAGGAACCCCGATGAGATCGTAAAAATGCTCCAGTTGCCCGAATTTGTTTTCCCAATTGCCGGTCTTGTGATCGGGCATCCCGACGGGCACTCCGAGAAAAAGCCACGGCTGCCCATGAAAGCGGTCGTGCATGACGAGGTTTACAACACGGAGACAAGTCGGCTCATCGACGAATATGACGACACCATCTCCGCTTATCTGTTGAAACGGTCGAATGGAACGGATCAGCGCAAGTGGAGTGAAATCGTTTCAGGTTTATACAACAAAGTCTATTTCCCCAAGGTGAGTCCCGTGATAAAAGAGCAGGGCTTCAAGAATCTATAGGCTGAAACCCGACCGGAACAGTGTCGTCACTACCAGGCAGGCCACGAAGAACATTGTCTGCACGCCACTTTCATCAATATGCCTGTTTCTCAAACCATCCCTCTTCATATGCCTTCCAGGAATGAGGTGCCCGAACCACATATTCATAAGTATCGAAGAGATCCCCGTTTCCCATCATGCGGGGGTCTTTCGTTTCTTCAAGTTTCTGCTTCAATTCGACCCAAAGACCGTTCCTGATTTCGTCAAATGCGGCATCCGGCGCCAGGTTGTTCATGCACTCCGGGTCCCGCAGGATATTGTACAGTTCTTCTTCCGGCCTTTTGGCAAAGGTGAGGCCATAGTAATAGTCCTCAACCCCTTCAGGTCGGGAAAGCAGCACATCTTTCGTGGGCGAACTGTCCACATCGGTATATCCGGTTTCCGGGTTACCGGAGGGCCATCGTTCGGGTTTGAAATTTCTGATGTACAAGTACGCGTGCGTTCGGATGCATCGCACAGGATAGCCGCCATCCCCTTCTCTTCCCATGTCGTGCCGCTCTCTGCCCATAAAAACACGGTCCCGGGCTTCATCAAGACGACCGGACTGATCTGACAAAAGCAGATCGAGGAGGCTTTTCCCTTCCATCTGCGGATGCGGTTCAATCCCTGCCGCGTCCAGCAGCGTTGGCGCAAAGTCGATGAAACTGACCAGGTCCTCTATCTTGCGTCCTCCCGAAACCCTGTCTTTCCAGCATATGGCCAGTGGCAAATGAAGATCCTGCTCGTACATTTGGCCTTTCACTCTGGGAAAAGGCATGCCATTGTCTGAGGTGACCACAATGATCGTATTTCGGATTTCTCCAATCTCCTCAAGCTTGTCCATCATCAAACCCAAATGCTTGTCGAACCATTCTATCTCATGGCCATAATCCAGCATGTCACTCCTGATGATGCCATCCTCGGGATAATAGGCAGGAAGCGTTACATCCTCCATCCGCTTGCCGGCACGAATCCCCTCTCCCGGCTCATACTTCCTGTGCGGCTCGAAGCCACCGTACCAAAAGCAAAACGGTTGGTCCATTCTCCGTTTTGAAAGAAAATCTTCAAAATTCGCTGCATAATCCGCCGTGCTGATGCAGGTGTCGATTGGCGGCTGCAGCTTGAAACGATTGTACTCCGGTCCTGCCGGATTGCGTCGAAAGCCACCCTTTTCCCAATTGCCCGGCCCCCACCCTTTTCCGGTGTAACCGACATGATATCCGGAGCATTCAAGCATATCCGGATAAACGGCGAACCTGGCATTGAAGACATTCCAATGATTGCAGGCCTCTTCCAGCTGCCAGGTATGCATGCCGGTTAAAATACCGGCCCGTGAGGGCGCGCACTTGGGGTTGGTGGTAAAAGCATTGGTGAAGAGCGCCCCCTCCCGTGCAACCGCATCAAAGTTTGGCGTATTCACGAACCGATGCCCGTACGCACTCATGTGCGATGCATCATCGGCAATGGCAAACAGAATATTGGGGCGTTTGGTCTCCTGCATATCATGCTCAACCTTCAACGTTTGATTCTGGTGTAACAACCCGCTTTTACATACTTTTCTCAATGATATCATAGAATGGTTCACGTCCGGCTGTTGACGCATGGATGAAATCAATGAGATGATGAGTATGTGAATTCCACAAAGATTTTTTATGAAAATCATACTGAATGACTTTCATACGAACATTCCGGACAGATTCTTCTGATTGGCGTTCAGACCCTGAACGCACGGTGAGAGGAGCGTACAATGGCATCCTATTGTTCCGCCTGTGGACAACCGCTTCCGGATGATGCAACCTTTTGCAGCCAGTGCGGCTTCCGCACTGAAGCCTCGCAGCCGTATCCTCCGCAAGGACAGCCTTACCCGACTCAAGGACAACCTTACCCGATGCAGGGGCAGCCTTTTCCTCCGCAAAGACAACCCTATCCAATGCAAGGGCAACCTTTTCCTCCGCAAGGACAGCTCTCCCAGCCACAAATGCAATCAGGCGTTTCCGGGATGCAATTTCACATCAGGCAGCAAAAACAAATGCTGCCGCCAAAGCGGAGACCTGGTCCCGCACGGGTCATCCGTCGAATCCTCCTGTTGACGATTGTCCTTGGGGCATTGGGTTATTCGGTGCTGCAGGCAGTCGATACGACCGGTTTGTGGCAACAGGCCCGGCTGAAACTCGCTTCGGGGGAATGGAACAGGCAGGACGACCGCAAACAGGAAGAAGAAGCAGTTCTGGCCCGACTCGACATGCTGGCCCGTGCGCTTGCAGGAAACGATCGGCAGGCAATCCTGAATTGTTTTCATCCGAATGTGCAGGAAATGTATGGGAAGCAGTTCAACGAACATCCGGACAAGCTCCGGAATCTGGCCGTCGCGCTTCGGGATGCCCGACTCACATTTCTGAGTTCCGCTGACGAAAACTATGAATACGAGCGCATGGCGCAATGTGAAGTCCGGTTCGGCGATGAGGCGGGA
>JAIFNI010000048.1 GCA_020047785.1 Clostridia bacterium | reverse complement strand
ATCTCCGCCGCATGTTCAAGGAGGTGCTCCGAAATACGGCATGCATGCGAAAAGGCTGCTGAACGACGGGCATCCATGCCTTCATCCGTTTCCGTAGCGTGCCCCATTGTTCACCTCCAGGATAGACTCTTGATGCTTCGCGGCGAATCACCAGCAATTCCCTATCAATGCGTATAAGATTGATGCATTAAGTTATTCATACGACGCATTTATAGGATAGAAAAAGGAATCAGAAGTTATGATTACGGCTATAATTACCCGTCCACGGTTTTTGATAACATCGCCGCAACCAAAAATCATTCATGCCGCATCGGCCTGAATCGGCGTACAAATCCATATCTCAAAAATGAACCGAAAGAATGCCGTCATCCAGTTTGGCAGACTGAATTTCAAGTCCTTTCAGCGAGTCAGGTAACAGGAAGCATCTTTTTTCATTCTTGATGGTCAGTTGAATTTCACCATTGCTTTGTTCCAGCGCCATTTCATCCTTTTCCGCGAACGGCAGGTATATGTCGAGACGTTGCCGTTCCCCAACCTGGGTCACAGTGAATATTCGGTTTCGGACCAGTACTTCAGCCGGGTCCCGGTCTCCATACAGGGAAGAAACCGTTTCAAGCACGGGAATTGTCTTCAGCTCATGCTTCTGCAGCATCAGGATGAACATCGGTATATCCCGAAAACTTTCCCGGAGCTCCTTCAGCCCTGCTTCCTGCAATTCTGCCCATTTGCTGAAATAACCCGCCAGCGATTCCCTCGGGTATACCTTGTTGACAACAATCGCATCGACATTGTAGTCATATAGATGAAGCCAGGTGAAATTGCGTTTTGTTTCCCGGATGACAATTTTCTCCGGCGTGGTCACAATGCGCAGGGAAACGACATCCTTGTCCTGCATGAGCGTCTGCAGACGATCCAGTTTGTTCATCAGTCTTTCGAGATCCTCAAAAACATCATCACCCGGCATGGGAATCTTCATCGTTTTCTGAACAATCGGACCAACCATTTTAGCGGCTTTCCGCTTCATCGGCATGATTTTTTCGAAAAGGGAACCGAACATCTCCGGAAACTTCAGAAGAGAAAGCGTTTCCCCGGTTGGTGCACAGTCGACAATCAGGATGTCATGCAGATGTCTTTCCTGGATGTCCAGAATTCTGAAAAGGGAGAACAATTCCTCAAGACCTGGAAAAACCAGCAGCTCATCGGCTTCGAGACTCCCTTCTGTCCGGGAGGTCAGCAGCCTTTTCATGTATCCTCTCAGATTTCCCCATGCTTCCTCACTTTCCCGGACCACATCGATTTCCATCGCTTCCAGATTTTCCGAAACCGTTGTCGGCTCGCTTGTGAGTTTTATTCCAAGTGAATCCCCAAGACTATGTGCCTGGTCCGTACTCATAATCAGAACGCGCTTTCCCGCGCGCGCCAGTTTGCAGGCCGTTGCGGCTGCGATGCTCGTTTTTCCGACGCCGCCTTTTCCCGTATACAGGATGATGCGCATTGGTTTGTCCTCCATGAAACAAGCTGTTCATGCCTGCTTCGTCATTCAACCGATGTCCACTTTTCTTACATGCCCGTTGGAAGAATCCTTGCCAGATTCAGCCGCTGTCTGCCGTATATTGATGCAGCCATCCACGAGGCATTCCATCAGCATGGATTTCAGCTCGTGCCCGATCACCGTGAAGTGCGCCTTTGTCTTGTCCGGCAGGAGCAAAAGGATCGCTTCCTTTTGCAGTCTGCCAGCCTCCGTCATTTTTTCCAGAAAAGCACGATTGCGGTTTCCGTCCATCCAAACCCCCATTCCTTTGCCCATGTCCTGCCCATGATTTGCCTAATGACTTGCCTCATGACTTGCCTCATGATTTGCCTAATGACTTGCCTCATGACTTGCCTCATGTCTTGCCCATGACTTCCTGCACTGCATCCGCCACTCCCCGCTCCCCTCCATCACGATTCAAACTGAACGCATAATGTCTTTTCATCCAGCTTTGCGGAAGTCACACCATGGCTCCGCAAAGAAGCAGGCAAAGGAATACTCCGCTTGAAGTTTCCGATTTTGATGATGAGATCCGTGCCGGATTCATGAAGGTGCACCTCTCCCTTTTCCACACATGGGAGAAAGATGGAAAGGAGATAGCCTGCTTCATTTTTTACATATCGCTCTCCCTTGAGGTCCTCCTGCAGAGCAAATACATCCCGCCCGTTCAGCGCTTCCCTGTCGATTCTGTCTATGCCGGACAGACCGTTCAGATCTGTATCAAACCAGGGAATCCGGTAAATGGGCATCTCCGAAAATACCTCCTCCAGTTCCGTAATGTATTGATGCTGAATGTTCAGCCATTCATGGAAGAACGGATTGTCGATGTCTTCGGGCAGAATTCGGTTTATGTAAAGACCATCCACCTGGAAGTTGTAAAGGTTCATGTACATATAGTTTCGTTTCGTCTCTTCAACCACCATCTTCTCCGGCATGGAGACAAGCCGGATGGATGTTGTCTGTCGATCCTTCAGCAGGTTCTGAAGTTTCATGAGCATCACATACATTTTTTCAATGTCCGTCATGGCTTCCCGGTCGGGCAGCTGCACCTTGAAAACCGTTCTGGAAATGGGAGAAAGGACACGCATGGCTACCTTGCCGACAGGAAAGAATTTTTCCATATACCAGGACAGCAGTTCCGGAAATTTCAACAGGGACAGGGTCTCACCAGTTGGGGCACAATCCACGATTATGCGTTCATATTGTCCGCTTTCATGAAGATCCATGATTTTCAGCAGGGAAAACAGTTCATCCATGCCGGGAAACACGGACAGGTGATCCAGTTGCCCATCCGGAACTCCGATGGAACCGATCAGATTCGCCATGGCCCGCCGCATGTCCTGAAAATCATGTGCCATGACATGGTTTGGATCGATCTCCAGGACATCGAGGTTTTCCGACACCTGCTGAATGGTCTTGCCAAGTGGAATCTCGAAGATATCTCCCAGATTGTGCGCCATATCCGTACTGACAATCAGTGTTTTTTTCCCTTCCAATGCGGAGTGACGTGCATGGGCCGCCGCCACGCTCGTTTTTCCGACACCGCCTTTGCCTGTGAAAACCAGTATTCTGTTCACACAATCCCTGCTTTCTCTGTACCGACCCCATGTGACACTACGATGATTCAACCTGCTTTTCCGGTTTTGTTCCTAATAAAATCGTATTGTTTCATTTACCGAATTGTTCGCCTTTCGAAGTATTAGCCCCAAACATTCTGCTCTGCTCTCTCAACTCATCACGCACGCATTCCAAAACATCGGACATCCATCTGAAACAACGGTGTCACTCAATGATGATTTTCCGTACTTTTGGCACCGGCGTCTCCGCCCCGGTCTTGCCCGCATTCTGCAGAACCGCTGTGATTTTTCCGACAACTGTCCCGATCAGGGCGATTTCAATCGTATCCAGAGATGAAATGACCTCCCGCCCATATGCGACAAACGTGTCGAGAATCCGTTGAAATTGATTCTTTCCCTCATCGGTGAGTGTAATGGTCACAACCCGTTTGTCTTCCAGGCTTCGCAGACGGGTCACCAGCCTTTTCTTCTCCATTCTGTCCACAATGCCCGTAGTTGTATTCAGCGGAACCTGCAGATACTCCGCGATTTGTGACATGTTCACATCCGTTTTCCTGAAAAGGTGAACCAAAACCAGCATCTCGTTCTTGGTGCAGTTTAAAAGGATGTTTTCCCAGGTTTCCGGTGCAATCAGCACTTTGAACTGATCAATGAATTCAAACAGTGTACTTTCCAGATCATTTACATCAAATTCCAATTCATTTTCCTCTCCGAAGCAATGCAATACCCTCTCTGAATCAAATTAATTCTCTGTCCGAAGTAATTTAATTCAGCATCCGAAGTAATTTAATTCTACATCCGAAGTATATGTCTGTCAATAGGAATCAACCGAGAATCGGAACATCCACCTGCCCGCGGACCAAAGCGGCGACAACACCCGTACAGGAGATATCCGATACATACACAAGCGTATCGTGCGGCTCAATCAATGCATAGGGGCCAGGTGACAAAACAATGGTCTCTCCCCGGCGAATCGCGATGACCGTTGCACCGGTCTGCTGCCAGAACCTCAAGTCCGCCAGCGTTCTGCCTATCAGGGGGGAGTCTTCGGGTACGGATTCCTCATGACTGGTGAATGGGCTGGAATCAGAAAATCTTTCACTCAAACGAATCAGGGATGTCACAAATTCTGTGATTTTCTGTGTCGATTGCTCCTGCTGCCTGATTAATTCCGTCAGATTCTTTTGCATGAAGCGCACATCCTGATGCTCTCCGAAGCGTTCGATGTACCGCTTTGCTTTTTCTGCAGACCGTACGATGGCTCCGCTGTTGTGCCTGATTTCCACGATCCCCATGTCTGAAAGCAGGTGCATGGACCTTCTGATCGTTTCCGGTGAAACCCCATATTCCGAGGACATGACAGAACGACCCAGAATTTTGCTGTCTTCCTTCAGAACACCTTTGGCGATCCGTTTGGCAATATCGAGTGCGATTTGCGCATATACGGGGGTGATGACTTTTGAGTTCTCCATTGTTTCACTTCCCTTGCGTTCCTAAATGAAACCGCCAATCACAGCAAAGGAATTGGACGGATCCTGCCGAAATCCGACACGCTCCCAAAGCCGAAGCAGACATGCTTCATGGGTATTCTGGCGCAAAAAAACCGGCCTTGTGTGGAATCCATGCAGGATGGATGCGTGACACAAGGAGTATAACAGACGTGTGAATTCTCATCAAGAATTGAATGACAGCCAGCCTCCCGCGGATTCAAGGCTGTGATTCCGATGACAGGATGCCCGCAGAATTGAACCGGGTTGACTCCGATCCGCATGCATGCCTTCAAAGCTTCCGCCGTGGCAGACTTCTTGTTCGTCGTTTTCATGGAGGGGCCAAGGCAAGGGTCGTGCGCCTGACGGAAGGGGATGTCGGCAGCGAATCCGCCGGTAGCGACCACAATCGACTTGAAACCGTACGTCTTTTCAACGAGACCGGTATTGTCGCGGCCGAAATGAAAACCGGTCTGAACACGTAATCCCCGCACCGACCACCAGGACGTCCGGATTCTCGATTGAACGCTGCATACGCTTCATCCTTGTTTTCACCGTACAAAATTCCCATAGACAAACCCATCCATGGATCGCGGGCACTCAGACTTTTATCATGGCATCAACTCCACGGACGAAGACAGTAGCGCCACCGACCTTTATTTCGTTCTGAACAACCGTTCCCGAACCGAACATCGCACCATGTACAAGCGGTGGCGGGATCACGGTGCGGCTCCTGGCATGGTTCCGGATAATCTCGATTGCTTTTTCAACCACATGGTCCTCAACACCAAGCAACAGTGTCGTGTTGCCCGCGCGCAGAAATCCTCCGGTGGAACAAAGCCTCGTCACACTGATTCCGGCTTCATTCAATCCCGCCGTGGTCTGATCGGCATCTTCATCATGCATGATGGAAAATATCATCGAAAGGGTTCTGTATAAGATCGGTGCAGACAGGGTCATTCTGCCCGAACGGGACATCGGCATGAAAACAGCAACGATCATACAGCCGGGATGCATCTTGACCATCATGGGGACCAATCAGGATTTGAAACGGCTCGGGAGTGTCCGCTGAAAGACAGGCCCGGGTCTCCGCGCCAGCAATCCGGAAATCCGTTCTTCTTCCCTGATGACGCGCTGACCGTCCCGGTCCCAGGCATGGATGGCACCCTCCACGCACCGCGTTTCAAGCAACCCGGCCGCGTGGGGGTTGCCTTTCAGGTGCGGCGCGTCGATCAGTCCGATTTGAATGGCCAGCGAGAGAACCCGTGGATTTGTGAGCGGATCACCATCCTCCTCACCAAGGCTGCGGATTGCTTCAATCAGCATGCGCGCTTCCTTCACCAGCTCCGTTTTCCTTCTGGCGACCAACGGATCGGCCATCGCATCCGGCAGACCGACGCGACAGTTCTTCAGGACACCTTGCACGATCTCGCAGCTCTCGATGATGTCCCCGGCATTCGCCGCATGGTCGCCTTCACAAAACCCGACCACATGAATGATGTGCGGCTTCAGTTGCAATGCCGCTGCAGTGGATGCAGCCAGCTGACCTTTGGCGATGTTCATCCTCGGAGAAAAATGGAGAAGCCCGGCACGAACCTGTCGGAAGGTGGTGAATGACGCATCGTGCAGCGATTCGATCAGTTCGATTTTCGCCTGCATTTTTGCGAGGTCCATCGCCGTGGATGTCATGGGCGGCGTATTGAGCATGTACTGCGAAACATAATGGCTCACACCCATGGCTTTGGCATTGCGGGCAGCCAGATAAGCCATCGCGACAGCAATTGTGTCATGGGCATCCCGCAGACTCCAGTGATGCGATTCATTCACCTCGAGCGGCAAATGTCGTTCCGCATACCAGCGCATGGCCTGCTGGTTCTCCCGGATAGCTTCTTCGGGCACCCGTTTGGATCGTCCATCCAGAGTATCGTACCAGCAGAGCGGGATGGCGCCCCATGCGTTGCCAATGGTATTCGTCGCCAGTTCCGCCCATTGAACCAAATCCCTGGTTCCGCCGTATATGCGCATGAGCGGATAATTCCCGGTCCTGCTCGCAGCTTTCAGTCGAATCAGGTCCTCCTGTGTGCGCACAGGAACACCCCCTGCGCCATCAAGCAATGCGTTCATCTCCTCCGGTCTGAAAAGGGATTCCTGTGCGTTCTGATCCGGAGCCAGCGAGATGATGTCCAGAACCCCGGATTCAGAAATGGCCCGGACTGCGTCCAATGTTTCTTCGAAAGCAGACAACCCCAGGTGATGTCGCAGCAGGGGAACTGGCCTGAAAGCATCAATCCGGCTCAGAAGGCTGTCCCCGACATCTTTCCTTTTCGAGGTGACCGAAGATTCTCCCAGAAAGGCACGAACATCCGATATCTGTTCCAATCCGTCAAAACAGCGCGCAAACAAACCCGATTGTTCACCAATCCGGCAGATCGGCGGCGTTCCGCCAAAGGCAAATCTGCGTACTGCGATGTCATTCGGTGCAAGTCCGGCACGAAATTCATCCAGAAGTTTTGCCGCAGTTTCAGGGGACAACCGGTAACTGACACCGACCAGATCGGGCTGATAGCGGCGGATGGCTTCAATGAAATCCTCCACCGGGATGGCCGCTCCGAGAAAAATGGTTTCATACCCCAATTCCTCGGCGATTTTCAGGAAATTGACAACGCCTGCGACGTGAACACAATTCCCCAAGGCACCGGCAATGATTCTGCCAGCCATATCCCTCACCTCTGTTCAATCATGATACCGTCCAGGATGTATTGGTGAACTTGTTTCAAGGTCATGCCCTTCAGGCCCATGCTCTCCACGGAACGTCCCGCGGCCAGGTAATCGGTCTGATGAAGAACGGAAGCCAGGTGGATGATCGCGTCAATGGTGGGAGTTGGAATATTGCTGAATTGGCCGAGTGAGGCAATCGGAACCAGACTCATCGGAACATCCTCCGTGATGTACCGATGGTAGACGGATTTCGGTGCCTTGATGCCATCATATCCCCGGTTGTTCCGGATTGCCTCGAACAGGCTTCTGCCTGCGGCGTTGTATGCGATATAAAGCCATTCCCGCGCGGACATGGCCCGGAAACCAAGCGCTTCCGCGACATTGACCCGTTCCTGATCGAGTTTTTCGAGTATCAGGGCAACCGCGGGTGTAATGCCTTCCGTATAATAATCGAAGTTGCCCTGTGTGCATTCGATTCTGGCCGCATTCAGCACGGTGACCGCAGGATGAAAGATCGCCCCGATATTGTCGAGGCTTGTCTTGATGACATTGTCGCCCGGAGCGAATTGGGGAAGCGCAAGCCGCAGCAGATTCACCACCTCGGGCGTTCTGTGTGCGGGAATTGCAGCAATCGGAACACTGTTCTTGATCCCGAATATTTTGGTTTGGGCCGGATTCATGGAACGGCAGGCATATAAAAGTGTCTGCGCCTCGCAAATGATGACATCTGCCGTGCAACCTTCCGTGCGGATGGCGTTCAGCACTTCCAGCGCGCCGCCCGTTCTTCCGGGATTCAGCACGACAATCTGTCCATCCGTCAAAAACGGAGCCATCCTCACGGCGATGTCCTTGTGCCCGAAAGCCGGAACGACAACCATGAGGATCCGACGGTCCTTGATGGCTTCCTCCATGTTGCCGGTCACTGTCTTCAACGGGGCAAACCCACTTGGACAACTGTCATTGTCCGTGATGATGTCGATGCCCCCGCACCCTTGTATGGCTTGAATCTTTTCCCTGCTGCGGTTGTAAAGGCTGACATCGCATCCCAGAAGGGACAGGTGCCCGGCCATGGCAGTACCGCCGTTGCCTGCGCCAAGAACCGCAAATTTCGGAAGTTCTTTCCTGTGGTGAACATCCATGCATGACCTCTCAGGATCCAGGCCATCAACCCTTTGCATACAGCACTTTTATTCTGTCGCAGGCCAATTTTGCCTTCTTCAGATTTTCATCGGTCGGAGACATCGCCATCATGCCCAAAGAACCTGATAATTCCCCGTTTTTCATTTTTGCCACCAATGTTTCCAGGTTTCTGTTGTTGCTGAAAAAGCTCCGAATGTCCGCCATCAGAACTTCT
>JAIFNI010000210.1 GCA_020047785.1 Clostridia bacterium | reverse complement strand
AATGACAACGATTCTTTCATTCATTCACTCCTAAAATATTCTGTAGTCCGAAAATTTGTACGCCATCACATAGGAAACAACCAGCAGAATGAATGAGATGACGGATTTGAACAGACCGACCGCGGTCCCGAGACTATAGTTGAAATCAACCAGTGAGATGCGATACACAAATGTGTCAATGATATCCCCGGTTTCATAGACCTGGACATTGTACATATTAAAAATCTGATCGAAATTGGCATTCATGATGCCACCAATCGACAGGATGGCTGTCAGCATGACAATCGGCATCATCGCCGGCATTGTGACATTTCTGGTGCACTGCATCCAATTGGCTCCGTCAATCTTTGCTGCCTCATACTGTTCCGGATCTATGCCGGTGATGGCAGCCAGATAGACGATGGTCGCAAAGCCAAACCCCTTCCATATGTCCGAAGTGACAAGAATAGTCTGGAACCATTGATTGCTCCCCAGAAAATAGATGGGTTCGACCCCGAACAGGCCGATCAGGTTGTTGATCATGCCGCCGTCCGTGCTGAGCATATTCTTGAGCATGCCGCCCAAAATGACCCAGGAAATGAAATGAGGCAGATATATGATGGTTTGCAGACTCTTCTTATACCATTTCGAGGTGATTTCATTCAAAAGAATTGCTGCAATGATGGGAACAGGGAACCCAAATATTATTTTTTTCAAAGCAATGACCAGGGTGTTTTTCAGAACCTTGTAGGTATCGGGAAGGGAGAGCATGTATTCAAAGTATTCCCATCCGGCACTGGGGCTATTCCAGATGCCCCGCCTCGGCATGAAATCCTTGAACGCAATCTGAATGCCGTAAAGCGGCAGGTAATTGAACACAATCATGGCGGCCAGGCCTGGCAGGACCATCAGATACAATGCGCTTTTCCCCTTCAGCCTTTTTCTGAGATCTTGCATTCTGGAACACTCCTTCACAAGACTGACGGGCACTGCATGGATGTCTCCCGCAGTGCCCGTCCGCTCAAGCTTGTATTTACTGCGCGAGTTTCGCCTTCACTTCTTCCAGAATGGCTGCTCCACCCTGTTTCTTATACTCGGCGACAAACTCATCATAGTAATCGATGGGCTTGGAACCGGAGATAATCTGCACGATGGCTTCTGTCGCCATCTTGGCGAGAATGGACCCCTGTTTGCTCTGCGTTTCCGTGGGTGCGCCATAGTATGCGTCAAACACATACCCGTTCTGATCATACTCCCCCATCACCTTGCAGGACTTCAGGAATATATCGGTGAATTGGTTGACCATGACCTTGTCTTTCTCTGGATCTTCGGATTTTGTGATCCCCTTGATGATATCATAAGCTTGTCCATGTACGGCGAATTTCGGGTTCAGGCGATCCCAATCCGGATCGGCAAGTGCCTTTTCGAGTGGAACCGCATCAAAGAACAGCGGATCCTGCCATTGAACGGGTGACCAGTTGTTGGTCGGAATACCGGGATGCTTGGCACCGGTATCGCCCCACTGACGCGGCCATGCATTGGGATCCGACAAATCCTGATTCATGAAATGATTGGCCATCACAAGCAGTGCTTCCGGATGTTCGCATTTGTTGCTCATCGCATAATACGTGCTGACAGGGAACGGCACATAGGGATTATAGGCCTTGACGGTGGAACTGGCCGGAATTCCGGTCACTACCCATTCGACACCATCGCTGTACGTGGCGGCAAATCCGGGGTCCACAGGTTTCCAGAACACACCGAGCCATAATCCGTATTTACCGGCACCCACGTCCGCATCCACCTGCATGAAATCCTTGGCTGCGAATTCCTTGTCAATGGCACCAGCTTTGTACAAGTCCTGCATCTTTTTCAGAACTACCTTTACCTTCGGATCATCCAGGCCGAGCACGACTTCTCCTGCCTCGTTTTTGACGATTCTGTTGGGATAGGCGCCATAGGCGTTGGCGACAATCTCGAATGTGTTGAGAAGCGACGAATTTGGTTCCTTGTCGATGGGTAATCCCCAGGTATCTTTCTTTCCATTTTTATCCGGGTCCATGGTCGCAAAGGCCAAGGCCAGGTCGAGTGTTTCTTCCATGGTCGTCGGCGCTGTTTTTCCAAGAGCATCCAGCCAGTCCTTACGAATCCAGGTTGATCTCAGATTGCCTTCAATCGAGGAAGTCGATGGCAGAGCAAATGTTCCGCCTTCACGACTGACCGGCGCGTACAGTTTTCCGTCAAACGCTCCGAACAGGGATTTTGCACGGTCTGTCATGTAGCTGTCCATAAAAGGCTTCAGATCGGCAAGCATGCCATTCCTGGCCATTTCCTGTATTTCGGCGGGTCCTGTCGCGATCATGTCCGGCAGATCATCCGAAGCGATGGCCAGCTTCACTTTCTGGTCATAGGCTGCGGTCGCGGTTTCTATCTTGTTGACAAATTTGATGCCGACAACATCTTCCCACAACTTGTAGATATCATTCTTTGAGGGAGTCTGGTCTTCAGAATACCCGAAGAAGGTATCCGCCGTCTTGATGACGGAAATCTCGATGGGCGGATCAAACTTCATGAGAGGTTCGACTTTCACTTCCGGAGTTGCTTCCGGAGTTGCTTCGGTCGAAGCGGCGACGGTCGCTTCCGTCGAGGCGGCAGCCGTGGATTCCGCCGGTGTGGAAGCGGGTGCCGGTGTGGCTGTTCCGCCGCAGGCAGCCATGAGGCTGGCCAGCATGACCATAGTCAACAGGATAGCGATGAATCTGGTGCGTTTCATTGTGCTCCTCCTTGTTTCATAAAAAGTTTCACTTGGAAAAGTATTGTCGCGACTTTCGAAAAAGACGGTATCTGGTTGACCTGCCAAATTCACAAAAAAGGGTCCATGGTCAATAAGTCAGATTCACAGCCCCCCTCCCTCAAGACTACCCATGTCCATATTCGTGTGGAACGTATGTTGTATTGTTTTTGAATTTTTAATACTTTATATGCAACAATTATAATACATGAATAGTATCATCACATATTCTGAGTGTCAAGCAATGCTGTCGGGTTTTTGTGAAGAATGTCCTATTCTTCACACGAAACGAAGCACTTATTATATATTGTATTGCACAATATTGAAATTTCACGGAATTTTACAAAATGTTGTATTATTTATTTTTGGCATTAAAACTGTTTTCCATGTAAAAAACATAACAAAAAATACAGCCCGAGCCTAACCCGGTGCAGCGATATGCTCAGGCATAGAAATTTTGGTATGTCCGGAAAATTTGTCGGAAAGCTCTCAGGCTAGTCCGTCTGACATTTTTGGAAAAACGGGCGGAAAACGGAATAGCGAGCATAATTTCGAACAGGTGCGTCAGCATTCAGTTTTTCGTGAAGCATGCCCATAGCTTGCTTGCCCATTCCATATTTTGGTATTTCGATGGTCGTGATGTCCAGATTGAATTGACGGCAGAGGCCGGTGCTGTTGTATGAAATGTAATCATGGACTCGCGGCCTGTCCACTTGCATCGCCGCAAGGTGAAGGTACGCCTGAACTGCCAATGCATCATTGTCCGAAAATACAGCCGTTACCCGATCCGCTACACATGCCATCAGGGCCTTATGCCATTCCGGTTTGCTGCAATCGACATGATACTGCCGTTCACCCGGAAGGAGAGACTCAACGGCTTCCCGGTAACCTTCCTTTCGCTCAATAAGCGCTTCCGCATCATCATCAGATGAAAAAAGGCGCAGGATGCGACGGTGACCTTCTCCGACCAGGCGCTCAATCGCGTCGAACGTACCTGTCACATCATCACACATGACACAATCCAGATTGATGCCGACCGGAGGTTTCCCGACCATGACGACTGGAATGCCGGATTGCTCCAGCAGTTGATAATTTTGTGTTCCGTGGTGCTGACTGGTTCGTCTGGGATTGATGATCATCCCATCCACCCCGTTGGCCAGCATCGTCTTGACCGCGGCCTCTTCCCGTTCGAAATTGTCGTTGAACATGATGTTAAGGGTGAAATTATGCTCGGAAGCCCTCTCTTCGATCCCCTTGAGGATAGGGCCGAAAAAAGAAGTGATTTCCGGAAATATGACTCCGATGACTTTCTTGCTCAAATACGCATTTTCTGTCGCCGATGACAAAGAACCGAGCGAGATCCCCGTTAAATCGTTTACAAAAGTTCCTTTGCCCTGAATCGCCAGGATAACCCCCGCGTCCGCAAGCATCGCATAAGCCTTTCGCACGGTCAGCCGGCTGACTTTCATTTTATCGGCAAGCTCTTTCTCTGCAGGCATCCGGTCTCCGGATCCAAGTTCTTTTCTTGCGATCATGTCCAGAATGTAATCCTGAACATGCTGGTACAAATGCATGCCATTTTTCTTCATGTTCACTCCGTTTCACAGGTCATTCACTTCATGATGCGGGGATGAAAGATCGAATAGACAGCATGTTCCCCATCATGCATGTTTCCTTCGATTTTATCCTTGAGCATTTCAACAGCGCAACGTCCCATATCTTCTTTCGGAATTTCTATCATGGGCATGAGGAGTCCGAATTTTTTGCATACATCCGTATCATTGAATGTTATAAAGTCTTCCAGCGCAAGCTGTGCCATGTCCTGCCGGGACAAATGGAGATACGCCTGAACCGCAAGTGAATCCGTATCCGAAAAAACTGCGGTGACTGCATCCCGTCCACTGGTCATTTGTTCAAGCGCATTCAGCCAGGTGGGATTGGCGCAATCCAACTCATACTCATCCGGTTTGGCCGTCAGTGCCGACAATGCTTCAACATAACCCTTTCGGCGTTCAAAGAGAGCTTCCGCATCATGTTCGGAATGATACAGATGAAGGATTCGACGATGTCCTTTCCCGATCAGATAGGTCACTCCGTCATAAGCACCCGCATCAGAATTGAACATGACGCAATCAAGCCCAATGTCGACAGGAGGCTTTCCGACCATGATGCAAGGCATACCGGACTCCTGCAGCTGCTTGTATTGTCTCTTGTCAAACGGGTGGCCCGTCCTTTGCGGATTGATGATGATTCCATCGAGCCCATTCGCCTGCATGGTGCTGATGGCATTGCTCTCCCGTTCAAAAGTGTCATTGAACATGATGCTGATTGTGTAATTGTTCCTGGAAGCAATCTCCTCGATGCCTTTGAGGATAGGCGCGAAAAAAAATGTGATCTCGGGAAAAATGATACCGATAATGATCTTTCCCGGCAGACCTTTTTTAAGACCCGGCGACATGGCAACCATCGCTGTTTCCGACAAGTCGTTGACAAATGTCCCTTTGCCTTGAACGGCCAAAAGAATTCCAGCACTAATCAGATTCGCATAAGCCTTCCGGATGGTCAGGCGACTGACCTTCTTCTCATCGGCAAGATCCTGTTCGGTTGGAACACGGTCTCCGATATTCAACTCCCTTCGGGTTATCAAATCAACGATGTGGTTCTGGATATGCTGATACAAATGCATTCCGTTTTTCTTCATCGTGCTGTTGTTCTCCCTCCCGGACTCACTGGTTTGTCATTCATGAATGCAACCCACTGTTCAACAAGTTTCAATGCCTTGGGGGGATACGTGGAGATCAGCGCTCTAAAAACTATACAACGCCGACACATATAATACAATCTACCATCTATTTGCAGATGAGTCAATATTGCTTTCCCAATCAAAATCCGTCTTGCAGTAAGTTTTCATCGTTGATATTGCTGTTTTCACCGGCACGTAATGCAGCAATCCGAGCTTTTTATCCCTGCTTTTGCTTTATGTGTATTCTCGGAGCCATAGTAAAATATATGTATTGTATTTTTGTACATATAGGTATACATTGTGTTTGAGATTTTTCGTTAACAGAACCAGTTGTACTGGAGAATAAAGTTGCATATCCATGAACGGGATGTTGCCTGGATGATGCTTTTATCTGGCATTCGGCATGGAAATTGCCCCGGAGGATTTTTATGGACAAACAGGAATTTCACACAAGCGTCCACGCGCTTCCGGTCATCGATACCCATGAACATTGGTCCGCAGAGCGTTTCTGCACAGGACGCCCGCTGGATTTCTTCGATCTGCTGATCCCCTATTGTATTGACAATCTCCTCACCGCCGGCATGTCCATCCTGGAATGGAAGACCCTTATGCAGAAAGACCTCGGATTTGAGCCTCGCTGGGTCCTTTTTACCCAATACCTGGACGATGTGCGTGATACAACCTATTTTCGGGTGCTTGAGCAGACACTTCGCAAACGATACGGGTTTACCGGATACTCACATGAATCCGTGCGTGAGGTTGACCGTCTCCTGACGGCGGAAAACACCGAGGGTTTATATGACCGCGTCATGAAACGGGAAGGAATCGAGTCCGCACTCACTTTTGTTTCGTATGAAAACCCGCTCGCACAAAAGGAAGACCGGGTCCATCCGATTCCCACCGTTTCCGACATCTGTCCGCGCTCCATTCCGGATCTTGAGCGGTTGTCCCAAGCCTCCGGCGTACCGGTGTCCGATTTTGATTCTCTGCTTGCAGCTGTTGTCGCCCTTTTTGATTCCTACAAGTCTCAGGGAATACGGGCTGTGAAATTCGGCGGTGCCTATCGACGAAAACTGGACTACCGCATGACGACAAGGCAGGATGCCGAAGAAGTTCTGGTCAGATTGCGCTCCGACCCGTACATGGGCGACTCGCGGGTTATCGGCGCACCGCACGCGATACTGCCGATGCAGGATGTCCGGCCGCTCGATGACTTCCTCACGGACCGCATGATGGCGCTCGCGCGTGAGCGAAGCCTGCCGGTTTTCATCCACGTGGGCATACACGCATGGAATGAAAACTCAGTCGAAGCCACACACGGTTCCCATCTTGAAGGCCTTGTCCGCAGACACCCCGGAACAACTTTCATCCTTCTGCATTGCGGGGTTCCATTCATCGACGAGGCCGTCCTGCTGTGCAAGTATTTTTCGAATGTCCATCTGAACATGACATGGACCCACATCATCGACACGGCACAGGCTCGCCTGTGCGTCCGTAAATTCGTCGAGATGCTTCCGGCGAACAAGATTCACGGGTTCGGAGGAGATTATGTCTATCCTCAGCAAATCAATGGCCACCTTGCCGTCGCGAAGGAAAACATCGCATGCGGGCTCTGGTCACTGGTTGAGGAAGATGCGCTGGATGCGGAGAGAGCCGTGGGGATCGCACGCAAATGGCTGTACGAAAACCCGAAGAGGCTGTTGTCCCTATAGCGAGGCGCCAGACATGAATGAGGCGTGATGGAAAAAACCTTCATGAAAGGAGCTGGTCATGATCATCTGGAATGAAACATACCGGGAGCTTCTCTCCCATGCAGAATCCGTTCGAGGACTTCTGAACACCCATTGCCATCACATGCCGGCAACTGCGTTCGAAAATCCGACGCTGCATACACTGATGCAGACGACTTATATCAGCTGGTCAAATCCCTGGTATCCAGATGTGCCGGAGGCTCGGGCTGATTTTATCACCCGGAACGCTTCGAATTCCTATTTTCAATGGATGGCCCGTTCGGTCGGCAGCCTGTACGGCACCGGAGTGCCCCTGGATGCGGCAAACTGGGGCGTTCTGGATATGGCATTGAGAAAAGCATATGCTTCGCCCGGTGAGGATATCCGCATTCTCACCGACAAATGCGGATATGCATCCATCATTCTCGACAAATACGACATGCCCGGCAACGACATCGGACATCCCGAACTCTTCCGTCCCGCATTCCGATGCGACATGTTTCTTCATGGCCATTCAGCGACCGGAAAAGACCAGAATGGCAGCAACCCCTATGATTATCTTGATGTCGATTGTACGGCAACACTGGATGAATATGTCGAGGCCATCGACCGGGCAGTGGCGGCAAAAAAGAACGCCGGCTGCGTCGCATTGAAACTTGCCATAGCGTACGAGCGCGATATCGCGTTTGAGAATCAGGACCCGAAAAAAGCGGAACTCGCCCTGACTAAGCCCGATACCAGTGCGGTGCGGGATTACCAGGATTATATCGTGCATTGCCTCGCGGATATCGCCGCGTCGCACGGAATGCCACTCCAGATACACACCGGTCTCGGTCTGCTCATCCGAAGCAACGCCATCGGTCTGCGAACGCTGATAGGGCGAAAGCCGGAAACCAGGTTTGTGCTCTTTCACTGCGGATACCCCTGGATGGACGATGTACTGGGTCTGCTGCACAACTACCGGAACGTCTACCCGGATCTTTGCTGGCTTCCGCTCATATCGACCTCTGCAGCCATCCGGTTCATCCGCGAGGCACTTGAAGTTGGAGACGCCACCCGCCTGACCTGGGGTTGCGACACATGGACATCCGAAGAGAGTTATGGAGCTCTTCTCGCTGTCCGTCACTGCCTCGCGGCGGCCATTACACCGATGTGCGAGGAGGGCCTGGTCGACATCGCCTACGCCAAGCACCTGATAACAGGCGTATTGAATGGCAATGCCGCAGCCTTGTACCCCTTTGACAACCGATGAACCATATAATTCATCCTCAATCAGGAACATGCAATGCAGGTTCCGCTTCCTGCCGAAGAACGAGAATATCATGGATGCCGATGCTTCCAATGGAACATTGAACCATGCCATTCGTATAAATCCAATCGACCGGCCTGGCACCCGGTTCCAGCCGTACTGACTCAGGCCTTGCCGGAATTG
>JAIFNI010000083.1 GCA_020047785.1 Clostridia bacterium | reverse complement strand
GGAAGCTGGTGCTGACCGGATCAGCCGGCTGCCTTCCGTAATTTGTTCGCGGTGCTGTATCCGAGATGGCTCCGGTCACTGCACCCTGTCCGTCTGCGATGTTTGTGACAGCATTGGCGAACAAGGAAGAAACATCGAAATTGTACATGGCCTCTTCGCAGCGAACTGTCATGTCATTCAACCAGAAAAGACGTTCATCCCGCTGCGGACAGTCGGTGGGCAGACTGTGGAGGTTGCTTCCTTCCGTCCATTGGCATGCGTTCTGAATGGCATTGATTAATGGATCAGAGCATTGAAAGACACCTGTTGAAGACACGGCCGACCTTACAACGATGCCGGTCAGACTCTCTTCTAAAAGCGAACAGCCATCAAGGATCACCTGAACGTAACGAAATCCATGGTAGGTGAAGCGCGGCTGATAGGTTTCCGTACCATTCCCTTTCAGAATATAGTGATCCGCCGCCCGCGCAGACCGAAGATTGATGGTGTTCAGGCTTCCGTCTTCATGGACCATTTCCGCATATTTCATGAGGATGGAGGAGCCTGCCGGACCGGAAACACTCACGCAGGCCCATCCGGCGAAATTCTGGCCCATGTCGAACACGCGGGATCCGTCAGCCAGAACCCATGATGATTTTGGCAACAGGGTTCCGACCGGTCTGATGGGTTCCATTTTTTGTGGCAGCAGTTGGCCTTCGGGGGGTTCCGCAGGAAAAACCGGGGTCCAGGGCACCTCATTTCGACAAGATTTGTCGCCTTCTTTCCATTCGGGCTCATTCCACCTGGGGATTTCCAACCTTGCGTCATAGTCTTCCCCGTAGTATACCCCTGACTTTGTAATCGGGGATTGGGCCGACATCCATCCTTTCCTGCTGCTGAGGATTTGCTTGACGGTCCCATCCCCTAATTTCACTGACATCTGGAAAAGAAGGGGAAGTGCAGTCGCGTCATGCCTGCCAAGCACCATCTGAGCGTACCAGCCGACACCCATCATCACGCCGACCGTGTTTGGCCCTTCCCGTAGAAGCGCCGTCACATCATGCGCCGTATAGAGCATGCGTTTGTCATAATCGGTCCAGGCCGGATCCAGCACTGCATCGCCCACTCTGTTGCCATTGAGGTATAGTTCACTGTATCCCAACCCGCAGGAGCATGCTATTGCCTCAGTAATCTGGCAGGGTAAATCAAAATCGAACCGGATGACAGGGGAGTCGTGGCTGCACGTGATCCACTCTGAAAGCCAATTTTCGGGACACATTGCAGTTCGAAAGCGTTCCACCGGACTGGACGTCTGATTTTCCGCTTCATCCCACAGCCAGAGGCGCCATGAATAGCTGGTGTCCGGAACCAGCGCCTTTCCTTCATATATTGCATGCACTTTGTCCGATTCGACTTTTCCACTGTCCCAAAGGTCTCCGTTGCCTGATTCGCAAGCATTGTTCGATTCCGAGACAATAAGCCTGAATGCTTTTTGTGTTCTGCCTCGCCCTGGCCCATCCGCCTGCCAGCTGAATGTGGGAATGAGGGCCGCCACCAGGCAACCTTTTTCGCCGTCACAATGGCACTTGACTAATCGCAGTGGCAATTCAGAAATCTCCAGCATTCCTGTTTCCGTCGCAGATGTCTTCATGCTTTTCCCTCTTTCATCATCAACAGTGAATTTCTTCCTTCGTCATGAATCCTGGCAGGAGAAATCGCTTGAACAAGGAAGGACTCAGCAACAGGCTTTCCTGGCTGCCGAGTCTGTTGGCTAAGAAAAAGACATCAAGTCGGTCACCGGCCAGCTCAATGGTCTTGACAGGGTTTCTGAGATGACTCACTGAGATGAGTTATTTACTGAGATGAGTTATCTATTTGACGCAAGTGTGCTCATTCAGTACAATTCAATCATAGTTAGCAAAACGGAATAAATCCATGTGATTTCGGGTAAAAAATATGCAAAATCGTCAAGATCGGCAGTCTTTTTTTCCTGTACCCCTGCCAACCCGTGTACAAATGACTCATTATGCACTATCTGGGGATTTTCCTGCGTTACTTTGCGGTGACGGGAATCAGTTCATCGGAGACCAGCCCGCCGCTTTCCTAGATGTCCACAAATTGCTTGAAATCGGTATCTGTTGTGCCGGTTCGGGTCTTTTCGTCGTGAATGAGCATATTTTTACCTTTACCGAGGGAGATGCCTACCTAATTTTCAAAAACCAGCTCCATATGGCACAAGGGGCCAAATCCAGAGCTTGTGTCCTGAAATATGCCGTCCTCGATATGGAAAGGCTGCTGGCATCTCTGAGTACTTCTGATTTCAGGGAAGTCATGCAAATATCTGCAGGGGAGGATTCATTTCCAAACATCATCAAATCAGCGCAACACCCGGCCTTGCATGCGCTGATTGCGGAAATCATCCATGAACTGGAGACCCGTGGGGACAACTACCAGTCCATTGTGAAGGCCCTTGCATGGACACTTGCCGTCAAAATAAAACGAGCCATGTCCGGAACTGCCATGTCAGGATGCCCACAAAAGAAGGAAGGATTATTGCGAATCCGCCCTGCGCTTGACTATATCCTTCATCATTACATGGAACCCCTGAGCATAAAGGAAATGGCGGATTCCTGCCTGCTGGGCGAAAACAACTTCCGTCGTGTCTTCCGGCAATGCATGGGGATACCCCCTCAGGAATATCTGATGGGCATCAGGGTGAAAATGGCGGCTGCGATGCTTCTACAGACAGATGCATCCATATTGGATGTGTCCCTGGATGTCGGGTTTCCAACACAATCAAGCTTCAACAGGAATTTTCGGCGCATGATGGGCGGTTCTCCCGGGCAATTCAGGAGAAACATTTATCATCACCCTCTGTAGAAATCAAACAAGCTCGGTCGCCACGCTTCCTCGCAATGGGTACAGGTACAGGCAACGGGATGTTAACAAAATATGACCAAAATATGAACGCGATATTAGAAGGTGGAATGGCGGGGGTCTGGGATCCCTGCGACGACCATCACCATGATAAGTACCGAACTGAGGCAATTGGCGAAATGGATGTTGTTGAAACCGATGGCTTAAGTCTCGGATTATGTAGCTCTGCGCATCTGATTTACCGGCTCAAAAACGGCGAGATATTCACCTCGCAATTCTGAATTTTCACCAATTCTCCACAATATTTCCATCTCTCCATTACTCTCCGCTTTTCCGTTGATAGATGGAGATATTTGTACTACAATAAAATATAGCAACAATCGGAGGTGCTTTATGATAGAGCAACAAACCGTTGAATTCAAACGTGAGTACAACGAAAAAGTCAATAAAACAATGCTTGCCTTCTTAAATACAGACGGTGGCACACTCTACATTGGTATGGCGGATGATGGTTCTGTTTTTGGAATAGATGGTGGAATTGATGAGTGGTATCGGAAAATCGTCAACAGCTTTCGCGATTCCATCACGCCCGACCCAACAGCCTTTTTTAAGGCTGAGCCGGAGCAACACGAAGGCAAATGGATTATAAAGATTATCGTAGAGCGTGGAATCGCGATTCCGTACTGTTTTGCAAAATACGGTCTTGTGCCGGAAGGCGTATGGATTCGGGTAGGCAGTAATACGGTTACGGCATCCCGTGAGCATATTCGGCAAATGATCAAGAATAACGGGTTGGGGCAGTTTATTTCTGAACTCTCCATTGAACAGAATTTGACGTTTGAGTTTGCCGGTAAGGTTTTCGCTGAGAGAGATATTGCGTTTGGCGAACAACATAAGCGTACCTTGGGGTTAATTCGTATGGACGGACGTTATTCCAACCTTGCGCTTATCCTCTCTGACCAATGCCCATACACCACGAAAGCGGCAATTTTTGAGGGCATCACCAAAGAAAAATTTAAAGATAGAAAAGAATTCACAGGTTCTTTGTTTAAGCAGATAGATGAAGTATTGGCATACCTCCATGTGTATAACCGTTTACGAGGGACGTTTGAAGGAGTATATCGGATAGATCACCCGGATTACCCGGACATAACACTGCGTGAAGCATATGTTAACGCCCTCATTCACCGAGATTATTACATTGATGGCAGCGTTCTTGTCAGCATGTTTGACGACCGGCTGGAGTTTATGTCCCTCGGCGGCATTATGCCAGGCGTAACCTATGACCTCATGCTGACAGGTGTTTCCGTTCCACGGAACGATAAGCTTGCTTCAATATTCTATCGATTGAAGATAATTGAGGCCTATGGTACAGGTATCCCCAGAATATTTAGTGCGTATGCAGATACTCCTAGTAAGCCGACGATTCCTGTTGTAGACGGCGGTTTCCTAATACGATTACCAAATCGAAATTACAATTTGCAGCAGATTAAAGAAAATGTCACAAGTCGCGAGAAGCAGATACTTGAAACTTTTCTTTTGGCGGGATTTAGCAAAGAAGATGCTGCAAAAGTTTTAGGCATCAGTGTAAGCGGAGCCTATAAGCTACTCATACGGATGAGCGAAAAGGGACTGCTCCAAACCCGAAAAAAAGGCAGACAATGGATGTACTTCGTTATAAAGTAACTGATAACGATAGGCGATCGTGACCTTTGTCGGCGCGATATTTGAAGGTGGGGATGGCGGGGGTCTTGGCAGCTGCTTCAATGGCGGGCATGAAGGCAGATGTGAAGAGTGCCCGATTCAGTATGGTATCCGGTGTTGCTTCCTTGATGGAGGGCTGCCAGAGGTACTGGCAGCCTCAACACGGCAGCTGTTCATTAAGAGATTAAGCTATTCCCAGCCAGCGGGGTCACAAGGAGGGATGGATATGCGTCTGTTTGGTCCTCCAAAAGGAAAAGAGACCTTGGTCCGTTATCTCTGGAAGTATCGCTTCCAATTCATTATTTCCTCCATTGGCGGCATCCTGTATAACACGGTTATCGTTTTTAGTCCAATTCTGCTGGGTCGATTGATCGACGCGGCCGGCAGTGGTGCGGGACAAAAGGTGCTGCTGTCCGCAGCGTTGTTCGTTGGGGTCACCACCTTCTTTCAAATGGCACGTTGGGTGAAGCGATGGTTCATGCGGGACCAATTCAACCGAGTTGCCTGCGATCTGCGGCAGACCTTTCTGGAGCGCATGCTGAGCCGCAACGCCACCGTGCTCGAAAAGGAAACCGTGGGGGACTTGATGTCCAGAACGGTGGGAGACATCACCCTGGTGGTGGATACGGTCATGACCACCTTGAATGAAGGATGGGATACCTGGCTGCTCATGATCTCCTTTTTTGTGGCCATGTTGTTTCAGGATTGGCAGGTGACGCTGATGGCCTCCCTGATGGTGCCGGTGACGATTGTGCTGGCCCAGTCCATGCGGCATGTGCTGTACCGATTCTCGATGGCTGCCCGGAAGGCTTCGGCGGAGTCGAACAGCAGTCTCCAGCGGTATTTGTCGGCAGTGGCGGTACTGCGCCTGTTTGGCCGAGAAGAGAAGGAGGCGGAGGAAATCCATGGCACCTTTGCGCGACAGGCAGAATTTACCATAAAGGAGCTTCTGATACAGCAGGCCCTGCTCCCTGTTTATGCACTGCTGGCCGGCCTGGGGATCGTGGTGGTGCTTGCCTTGGGCGGGCAGCGTGTGGTCGAGGGACAATGGACCATCGGGTCGTTCAATGCCTATCTCATCATGTTCATCGCGTTTTCGGGCCGGACCCGGGTGGCCGCGCGGGTGTTCAACCGCTGGCATGCGGCTCGGGCAGCCTGGGTGCGCGTCAAGGAAAAAATGCTGACAACACCTGAAGCCGGTTCGGAAGAATGCCAGGGATCCTGCACAGATTCCCGCACGGATTCCTGCATAAATTCCTGCACAGATTCCCGTACGGATTCCTGCACAGAATTCCTCGCCGGTTCGTCCCGGAGCACCTTCCCGGATGAGGCGCTGCACGCAGATACCCTGGAAATCCGGGGTCTCCGCTTTGGGTTTGGCGCGCAGGATTTTCTCGGACCCATCACCCTGTCAGCCCGAAAGGGGCAAATCATCGGCATTACCGGTCCGGTCGGATCGGGCAAGTCCTTGTTGGCACAGGCGCTGACCGGACTGTACCCCTATAAGGGCAGCATCCGGGTGGATGGACGGGAGCTGTCCGGCCTGGCGGCTGAAAAGCGCAGCCGGCTCATCGCTTATGCCGGGCATGAACAGTTGTTGTTCTCCATGACCATCAGGGAGAATGTCACCCTGACGGATCCGGTTGGCCAGGCACCTGATGTGCCTCTGCTGAAGCAGGCATTGGCGGCCGCCGCCCTGCAGGAGGAGTTGCCACGTTTTGAACAGGGCCTGGAGACTCGCGTGGGGGAAAAGGGCGTGCTGGTTTCAGGTGGACAACGGCAGCGGATTGCACTTGCCAGGGCACTCTATGCCCCTGCACCTATTCTGATACTGGACGACCCTTTTTCCGCCGTGGACATTGCCACGGAGGAAACCATCATCAACCATTTGCGCAAAGACTACCCGGACCGGCTCATCCTGCTGCTGTCCCATCGGCTCAATGCCTTCCAGCATGCGGATCAGGTGCTGGTGCTGCGTCAGGGAGGCGTCATCCAGTCCGGGCCGCATGATGTGCTCCGGCTGGAACCCGGATTGTATCGGGATATTTTGCAAGCACAACGATTTTTGGAGGAGCATGCGGATGAAACGTTGTGAGCGGCGTGAACAGAACAGACAGCATGAAGAATCCCGAAAGAACAAACGGTCCAGCCTCCATGATTTTTTTGTCAAGGCGCTTGGCTACACCCTTTCCCGGTATTGGGCACAGGCTGTGCTGATGCTTGCTGCCATCGTGCTGGGTGCGAGATTGGCCTCTTTGCCCTCCGCTGTGCTTCGCCAATTCGTGGACGGTCCGCTACAAGATGGAGCCGGTGGTTATTGGCGGGCAGGATTTTTGTATCTGGGTGCGCTGGTTTTGATAGCCGTGACGGACCTGGTTCGGGAATATGGGTCCCTGGTGGTTGGGCAGCGCATGTTGCTGCGGTTGCGGGGCCAGATGCTCGAACGCATGCGGCTGCTTCCCATGGGGTACTATTGGCGCACCTCCGCTGGAGATACCTTGTCGCGACTCACGGCCGATATTGATGCGGTGGATACACTGTTCACCGCCGGGGTCATCAGCGCGGCCGCAGATCTGCTGAAAATTGCTGGGCTTGTCACAGCGTTATTCGCTCTATCCGTGCCCCTTGGCTGGGTGGCGGTTGGTTCGTTGCCGGTCCTGTACGTTTTGTCCGATTTTTTCAGAAGGCGTATTTTTACACGCCAGATGACCGTCCGCAAACGTGTTTCAGACATCAACACCTCCATCCTGGAAACCTATTCGGGACGAACGCTCATCAAGGCTTACGGCTTGGAAGCCAAGTTTGCCGAACGGTTTGAACCGGTTCTGGAGAATCACCGCCTGGCCATGAACGCCAACAGTGTCTATGATGCCTGGTTTCCGGTTGTGATGCAGATTGTCCGGGCGGTGGTCATCGCACTGGCCATCTCATTGGGAGCATCCGCCAACCTCACGCCGGTCGCTCTTGGTCTGTCACTTGGAACACTGGCTGCAGCGGCGGATTTGTTCATGAGACTGTTTGATCCCATTGAAGCGGCGGCAGGTGAGTTGCAGACCATCCAGCAAGGCATGGCCGGGTTGCGACGCATTCGGGATTTTTTCGCATTGGAGACGGAAAATCGGGATGTATCTGGGTTGGATGGCATCCAGGCGGCAGATGAACCAGAAAATAATGAGAGCCCCGCCATTTTGGTCCAACTGGCACGGTTTGCCTATGTTCCGGGAAAGGAAGTACTCAAGGAGGCATCCCTTGTGGTTCCGTCCGGATGGAAGGCGGCAGTCGCGGGGCGGACCGGTTCGGGGAAAACAACCCTCCTGCAGCTTGTGGCAGGGTTATATCCCGCTTCGGCCGGCACCGTGCTGGTCCACGGCAAGGATCCGTACCGGCTGCCACCACAGGAGCGGCGCCGTCTCATTGGCATGGTTCCGCAAACGGTCACCATCTTTCACGGTTCCGTTCTTGAGAATGTGACGCTCCGGGATCCGGACATCTCCGAGAAGGACGTGGAATGGGCACTGGAACAGGTCGGTTTGCTGGCGGACATCCGAAAGCTTCCGGACACCTTTCATACCCTGCTGGGAGAGGGGGAGTCGAAGCTTTCGTTTGGGCAGAACCAGCTTCTCTCGCTGGCCAGAGCCATCGTGACCAACCCGCCCGTGCTGCTGCTGGATGAATTGACATCCGGGCTTGATGCTCTGACGGAAAAGCAGGTATTGGAAGCCATTCGGACCATCAGTGGTGGAAGAACCATCCTGACCATCAGCCATCGGCTTTCCGGTCTTCTGGATGCGCAGACCGTTCATATCATGGAGCACGGGCGCATTGTGGAAAGCGGGGCTCCGGAAGCGCTTGCGGAACAGGAAGGCTGGTATGCCAGATACCGGCGGCTGGAAGACAACGGATGGCAGGTGTGAAGACTACGGCGTTGGCAGAGTTGAACCACCGCCGATCGTTTCCTTTGTGTTGTTTTTCCCGGGTTCCGACAAGGAGGCATGTTTCATGCAGTGGTGCAACGGTGATTCATCCATCCATGAACGGGTAAAAATTCGGAGGCCACCGAGGAGGTTGACATGACTCAGGAAACGAACGATTTGCTGGAATTCACCGAAGAGGAGCCTTCCTCCTCCCTCGCATCGAGTCAGCGATGGAACATTCTGATTGTGGATGATGA
>JAIFNI010000254.1 GCA_020047785.1 Clostridia bacterium | reverse complement strand
TTTCATTGAATATGACGCAGTCCTCGATGATCCAGTGATGCCCCCGGTAGCACGACAAGGCACCGCGCTGTGGTACCGGCGCACCGGTGGCGGCATGTGCCAGGGTCAGCCCCTTGACCCGGATATACGAAAGGAACGGCACCTTTGGCGCAAAGCATTGCTCCCTGTTCGTGAGTTCGACCGTATGGTTTTCCGGGTTGTCATCGCCAGCCAGGCGGATATGCACCTTCTGACCGTTCGCCTCCACCCAGTAGCTGTTCTCGACCTGCGCGAGTCCGTTGTACAGGGGCATCTGCCTCAGCGGCTTCCCGTCGACGAATACCATGCCGCGCCGGTTCAGGTAGGTGGTCATGTCGGTTTTGTCATATTCAATGAAAAGCCGGTCATGCAGAATGTTCACGGCACAGAAGGGGTTGTATCCCTTGAAATCCTCCGGGTCGAGTTCGATTTCCCAGACACGGACATGGCTGGTCAGGGCGGGATTCTCCCTGTACGTGCGGAACAGACGCCATCCGGTGCTGGGGCGGAAGCGGTTCACCGGAACGGAAGCCTTGATGAGCACTTCGGCACCCTCGAACGCCTCATAACTGATCAGGCGGTCCGGACCTTCTCCACCGATGGCGGGTTGTACGGTCTCCCGATAAGTGCCTCCATGGATCCGCACACGGGTGCCGGGGGTGGCTGCCTGCGCCGCCGCGTTGATTGTGCGAAACGGCTTGTCCGGAGTGCCGTCATTGTCGTCCGATGCGCCCGGATGGGTATTGCTGACATGAAGCTCCCGAGCATAGATCTGTTCCGTCTCCCAGAAGGCGTATGAATCCCCGTTGGGGAGCAGGGCAGTCTTGTCCATGTTGTTCATCCTCATTCCTCCTTGGATTCCAATCGTTTCATGGGTGTGGCAGCTTGTTTGCGTTCCAATTGCTTTCTTGCTTGCGTTCCATACGCTTTCTTGTGCATCATCCATAGCAAGTGCGCCGTATACGCGCCTGCCTTCCGATCATATCCTTGTGAACCCGGCCCCGCCATTCACAAAGCGAGCCTTTTCGTGCATCCGTTTGACCACTTGTGCAGCATAGCCTCTTTCGGCGACATCGATGGGTCAGGCAGCGTCTGTTCGGAATTCCGTTGACGCCTTTCAAATCCGAATGATATCCTCTACATGCATCCATGCAGGAACAATCGAATGAGGATGAAATTTCCGGTGAAGGAGTCCTGACGTGAAAAAGCAAGGCTTCAATCCCTACCTTCCCTCCTGGGAGTATATCCCGGATGGCGAACCCCATGTGTTTGACGGCAGGGTCTACGTGTACGGTTCCCATGACCGCTTCAACGGTCACGCTTACTGTCTGAACGACTATGTCTGCTGGTCCGCGCCTGCCGATGATCTGGCGGATTGGCGGTATGAGGGTGTCATTTACCCGAAAACGGAGGATCCCCTGAATCCCGACAATTTCATGTGCCTGTATGCCCCGGATGTCACAAAGGGTCCGGACGGGCGATATTACCTGTTCTACGTGCTTGACAAGGTTTCGATTGTGTCCGTGGCGGTCAGCGACACCCCCGCCGGACATTACAAGTTCCATGGGTATGTGCGTGATCAGGCTGGGAACCGGCTTGGAGAGCGGCCCGGAGATCAACCGCAGTTTGATCCCGGCGTACTGACGGAAGGGGAGATAACCTACCTTTACACCGGGTTCTGCGGTAGTTGGGACAAGTCACGCAATGGTGCGATGGCCACCGTGCTGGGCCCGGACATGCTGACCATCCTGGAAGATCCGGTGTTTGTGGCACCCAGCAAGCCGTATGCTGCGGGAACCGGATTCGAAGGGCATGAATTCTTCGAGGCACCGTCCATCCGCAAGCGGGGGGATACCTACTATTTCATTTATTCCTCCATTGCGATGACCGAATTGTGTTATGCCACAAGCAGCCGTCCCACGGGCGGATTCACGTATCGCGGGGTCATTGTCAGCAACAACGACCTGCACATCGATACGTACAAGCCGGCCGACAAGCCCATGGCCTACGGTGGAAACAATCACGGAAGCATGGTGGAGATCGCCGGGCAGTGGTACATCTTCTATCACCGGCAGACGAACGGCACGAATTTCAGCCGGCAGGGCTGCATCGAGCGGATCCATTTCCACGAGGATGGTTCCATTCCCCAGGTGGAACTGACCTCCTGCGGTCCGAATGAAGGCCCGCTGATCGGCCAGGGGGAGTATGCGGGATATCTGGCCTGCAACCTGTTCGCCCGTGAGGTGGCCTTGACCACAGGCGCACCTGGAGAGTGGATGGACTGCAGGTTCCCGAAAGTCACACAGGACGGACGCGACGGAGACGAAAATCCCGGTTATGTGGCCAATCTCCGGGATGGCGCAACCGCCGGTTTCAAGTATTTCGACTGTCAGGGAATCCGGCGCGTTTCCATCCGGGTCCGGGGATACTGCAAAGGAGCCATGGAGGTTCGGACCCGATGGGACGGCCCCTCCCTGGGCAGCATTCCTGTTGATTTCACGAATGAATGGATAACATATTCGGCGGATATTGCCATACCGGATGGCGTGAACGCCTTGTATTTCACCTATAACGGGCATGGTGGGGCCAATCTGGCATCCTTTGCGCTGCAGCGTTTTGGGTCATGATCAGACGGATGATCCTGTGGATCTCTGCACGGGTGATGCGGGTGCGAAATCGTCTGACGAAGTTCAGCATCCGCGTTCATATTTCTGTTCTTTTCCTGTTGATCCTGTTGGTCTCCACCTTGCTGAGCGGCTCTCTGTATCGGCAGTTGTATGGAGACATGGCGCTGTCCCGTGTCAGTGACGCCTCTCTGCTGACGCTGGATTCGATTCGCGCAAATCTGGATGCGGTGATCCGGAATGCGAACAACACCTCGAAAATGATTCTTTCCGACAGCGATCTGCAGGCATTGCTCGCAACGGGAGACCTTTATTCGGATCTTCGTCTTCAAGGGCGAATCCGTTCTTTCCTGTACAAAGTGCTGCAGGATACCCCTGACATCGACTCCATTCATCTCTTTGACAATGCCGGCAACCAATACACCATCAGCCGGCGCATCCGGCAAAGCCAACCCGAAATTATTCTGCGGGAAACTCCCTGGTATCAGGATACGCTCGCGGCAAAAGGCGCGTATGTCCTGCGGCTGAATGGGGATGGGTATTTCCCCGGTGATGAGGATGGAAACCGTGTATCCCTGATCCGAACCGTTCGGGATATCAACACGACGGATCCGCTTGGCACACTGGTCGTCAACATTTCTGAAGATGCTTTCCACCAGGCGTTCGGGACGATCAACCGGCAGAACGGGTCCGGTTTCTATCTATTGGACGGGAACGGCATGTCCATCCTGCGTTATACTACGCTTTCCGAAACACGCAAAGAAGCATTGTCCTCCTTTCTTGCGTCCGGGGAGTCGAATGCCAGGGAACTGAGGATTGAAGGCGTTTCCAACCTGGTCTCCTTTCAACGGGAATCGGTGCATGGCTGGACCTTGATCAGTCTGATTCCTACAGACATTCTATCCAATGAAAACATGCCGGTCTTCCTGACCGGGTTCATCGTCATCGGACTCAACGGCCTGCTGTTGTTTGCGGGATTGCTGCTGGTTTCCCGCATGATCACCACGCCCATCGGAAAAATGCTCGATTCCATGAGGCAGGTGGAAGCCGGTGTGCTCGAGCCTTGGAACATCCGCGCAGGAAACCGGGAGGTCCTTCAACTCCGAGACAACTACAACCGGATGATCGAACGGATCCGGTTGCTGCTGTATCGTGTCGTTGTGGAACAGAAGGCCAAGCGGAAACATGAACTCAATGTCCTGCAGGCCCAAATCAAGCCTCATTTTCTCTACAACACACTCGACAGCATCAATGCGCTTGCGCTCATGGGGGAAAAGGAATCTGTTGTCCAAATCGTCGACGCACTCGGTGTCTACTATCGTTTGAGTCTTGGCCGGGGACGGGAAGTCGTGACCGTGGAAGATGAGACAGAGATGGTCCGTCAGTATCTTTCCATTCAGAAAATCCGGTATGCGGATCTGTTTGAGGTTGTCTACAACCTCGATGGCAGAGCGGGAGCCCAACCCATGCTGAAACTCGTCCTGCAGCCATTGGTGGAAAATGCATTGTACCACGGAATACGGGCCAGCGGCCGCAAGGGAACCCTCTGGCTCACGACATGCCTCGAGGAACAGCATGTGCGGATCACCCTCTCCGATGATGGCTGCGGCATGAAGCAGGAAACCATCGAACGGGTTCTGGCGGCAGAATGGGAGGATGACCCGCCGGAAGAAGGGAGAAAAGCCGCCGTGTTGCCTTCGGGGAGCGGTTCCGGATTCGGTCTGCGAGGAACGGTGGAGCGTCTTCGCATCTTCTACGGCCGGAATGACGTGATGACCATTGTGAGTGATCCGGGGAAGGGAACCCGAATCACCCTGCTGATTCCGACAGGAGATGCATGGTTCGTGAAAGGGACGGAGCGGATTCTGAATGGAGATGCATCCCGGGAGCATGATACACTGCTTCATGAGATGATGACCGAGGAGGATGGAACGTGAAACGGATTCTGAGAGGTGGCGCTTGTTTTGGCATGATCCTGCTGATTCTTCTGAGCTGTGCCTCCTGTGGCACGACGTCCTTTCCCTCGCCTGCTTCGACAACCACAGCGACCAGCAAGCCGGTCCATAAACTTACCATGTGGTATTGGAACATTATGCGGCCGGACCTTTCGACTGATCTTTATCGGGATATCGTCAATGATTGGAACGATTCCCGACCGGATATCCAGATTGAGACGACCGCGCTGGACATTGAAGAATATCGGTCGAAAATCAAAACCAGCCTTGCTGCCGGAGAGGCGCCGGACATGTTCTATATGTGGAGTGGAAGTTTCGTGCGTCCCTACCTGCGAACCGGCAACATGCTTTCCCTGGATGCGTATCTGACCGATGACATCCGGGCACGCATCAAGCCGGGCATGCTCGAGAAGTGCATGGATGAAGGGAAGGTATACAGTCTGCCGATCGGGACGTTCATTGCGAATCTCTATTGCAACACGGATTTGTTCAAGAAGGCAGACGCCGGGATTCCCAAAACCTACGAGGAGTTGGTCGTTGCCATCAAGGCACTTCGTCAGGAAGGCATCACGCCGATTGCTCTAGGCGAGAAGGATCGTTGGCCCGGCATGTATTGGTACGACATCCTGGCCATGCGGATCGCCGGCGCGAAAGGTGCACAGAATGCTTTGGAATACCCAGCACTCTTTGAACGTGAGGTATTCCGGGACGCAGCGGAGAAGCTCGTTGCGTTGTATTCTCTTGGTGCTTTCAGCAAGGAAGCGTTCGAGTGGGGATTTGTCGAGATGTTGGACAGCTTTCGGAAGGGTGAAGCAGCCATGATGTACCAGGGCAACTGGGTGAATGAGATCATTGAGGCAAAAGATTCTCCGACGCTGGGAAAGGTGACGGTGGTTCCCTTTCCCATCGTGACGGGCGGGAATGGTTCAGCCTATGAATTTCTGGGTGGGAACCTCGACAGTTTCTATATCCGCGCAAGTACCGCCTATCCCAAGGATGCGGTCGAGGTGCTGCTCCATGTCAGCGAGCAGGCCGCAAGGCAGGGAGAAGCGGAAAGCAGCGGAATCTCCTGCTGGAAGTCCGATCCGGCCCTGTTGACGAATCACACGCCTTTGGCGGCCCAGTCCATCGCCCTCATGGAAACTGCACGCAGTTTTCTGGGCTGGTGGGACACCCTCCTGCCGGCGGTCAGCGCCGATACCCATAAGAGCCTTGTCGCAGATTTGCTGGACGGACGTGTGACACCGATTGAGTTTTCGGCCGAGATGGCCAAGTTGAACGGCATGCAACCATAATATGAATTTGATCTTGAAGGGCGTGTCTCAAATGAAAGAGTCACGCCCTTTCTCTTTGGTTTTGACAGGAAGGATGTGCCTCATATGGAAAGAGACAATGCTTCCAATCCATAGGCGAAGGGTTTTGAATCCATAAGCAAAGGGTCTTGAATCCATATGCGAAGGGTCTTGAATCCATATGCAAAGGGTCTTGAATCCATAAGCGAAGAGTTTTGAATCCATGAGCAACGGGGACTCAAGGTCACATGCTGTGACGCTTGAATCCCCGCTTGCGTGGATGCTGCAAATGGCTGGGTTGACGTGTTTCCTGAATCAATCCTGGTTTGGGAAGGGTAATGAACCGTGATGGGGAAGACTACTTCGCTTTTGCTGCGAATGCATCGAGCTGCTTCTGCGCTTCGGCGATGATGGCGTTGATACCGGCGGTCTCATACGCTTTCTGCATCTTCGGATACGCTTCGGCATAATCGACAATACCGGAATTGAGCGCTGCGCCAAATTCGTCTCCGACCGTGGTGCAAGCAGCGATTTCCGTTTTCACCGGTTCCTGGTTGAAGGTCCAGCCAAGCGCCTTGGTCGGAACGGCGGAATCGTTGAATTCCTTCATTTTTGCCCACTTGTCGGGAGATTCGTTGGCCCACAGGTAGTCGAGGAACTGATTTCCGCCTTGTGCCCACTGAGCCATGCCAGTATAGCCGGAGTTTTCCGCGGACACGCCATCGGCGTAATCGATCTGGTTTTCGCTGATCTTCTTGTAGTGCACGCCTTCGATACCCCAGGAGATGAGGTTCTTCAGTTGCTTGTCGTAGAACATCAGGTCGAGGAACATCATGGCGCGTTCCGGATTCTTGGAGGCGCGCGGAATGACGAACATGGAGTTGGTGAGGTCGCCAGTCATGGTGTAACGGGGCAGTCCCTGGTAAGCATAAATTTGAACGATTTCATAGCCGAGTTGGGCTTCCATTTCCTTGTCCTTGCCGGGCTTGAGCTGTTCCGCCCACATGAAGGCTTTCTGAGCCTTCTTGACGGGCATGCCATCCTGCAGGGTGGCCACGTCTTCATTGATATAGCCCTTCTTGAACCAATCGCGGGCAAGTGCCTGAACGGTCTTGTACTGTTCCGTTTCCTTGGTGTTGAGGACCTTGATGTCTCCATCGGTCTTGATGAAGCCTACATCGCCGTTAATGCTGGCCGAGTAGTCCATCATGAAGTAGGAGGACTGGTCGCCCTTGGTGGAAATGAAGGGGATGACGTCGGGTTCGTTTTCCTTGATGGTCTTGAGGAAGGGCTCAAGGTCGGCAGGGGTCTTCACACCGGAGAAGTCCATGTTGTACTTTTCCGCCATGGCCTTGTTGACAAGGACGCCGCTCACACCGAGCATGTCCTTGTTGGTCGGGATGCCGTACAACACGCCATCGATGCGGGGGGCTTCCAGATAGGAGGGATGGATGTTCGCGACGATGTTCTTGCCATAATTGGCAAGCAGGTCGTCGAGTTCCAGGTACGCCTTCTGGGAGACATAGGTTTCATAGTTCCACCATTGCGGGCTGAACATGGTGTCGATGGCTTCGCCGGAAGCAAGCGCCAGTTTCTGCTTGTCCGCGTAGCTGTCCCACCAGAAGTAGTTCAGCTTGATGGTGGCGTTGATTTTTTCCGACAGGAGTTTGCTAACTTCCGCCTGCACCAGTTCAACGTCCTTGACCTGGGGGGCCAGGAACCATGCGTTGAGTTCCACAGCCTCCAGACTGGCTTCCGGCGCGGGAGCCGCTTCACTGGATGCAGCCGCCGCTTCCGACGACTTCGCAGGAGCGGAAGAGCTCGGAGCGGCGCTGGTGGCCGGAGCGGCTGTGCCGCAACCCGACAGCAGGATTGCAAGGACCATGAGCACGGCGAACAGCTGGCTCATGCGTTTTGTGGTCTTTCCCATTTTTTGTTCCTCCTTCTTGACTAGGTAAATAGGGTGCTTGATGGAAACGGTCATCCGGACGTCGACTTTCCGGGGTACCGTCATCAACTGTGGGAGGGTGTGGGTGCGTATGAACTCACCCTTTGACTGCGCCAATGGTCAGGCCCTTGATGAAGTATTTCTGGAAAAACGGATACGCAAACACGATAGGACCGATACCGAGAATGGCCATGGCCATTCGGAGCGTTTCGGATGGCACCTTCCCCAACTCGCCCCGTGTGGCGGCCGTGCTCTGCGCCACGGAGGACGTGAGGTATTCCACGGTTCGAAGCGCCTGGTACATGGCGAATTGGATGTTGTAGTACTTTGGACTGTTGATGTACAAGAGACAGGCATACCAGTCGTTCCAGTACATCAGAACAGAAAACAGGCCGATGGTGGCGATGACGGGGGTGGAAAGCGGGAGGACGATGCTGACAAAAATACGGCCCTCGCTGGCGCCGTCTATTTTTGCCGATTCCAGAACGGAATCCGGCAGGTTCAGCGTGAAGAAGGTTTTCACAATCAGAACATTGAAGGCGGAAACCAATCCGGGGATGACCAGCATCACAGGATTATCACGCAGACCGATGTATTTCGTGTACATGATGTACCAGGGGACAAGGCCACCATTGAACAGCATGGTGAAAAAGATGTAAAAAGCGAAGAAATTGCGTCCCTTGAAGTTTTTCCGGGAGAGCGGGTAGGCGTACAGCAGGACCATGAGGGTGCTCAGGAAGGTTCCAATGACGCATACTGCAATGGACATGCCGTATGCACGGATGATTTTGGAAGGATCCGTGAAAAGATACTTGTACGCAGTCGTGGAAAGCACCTTGGGGAAAAAGGTGTACCCTTGCTCCACCAGGGAAGCGGAATCCGTGATGGATACCGTGAAGATCAGGATGAGCGGGGCG
>JAIFNI010000220.1 GCA_020047785.1 Clostridia bacterium | reverse complement strand
TGCTCTATGAATTTCAGAAAACAATGGCCACACCTGCCATTCTTTTCTGAAAAAGAGCAGGTAATTTCTTTCCGGCGACTTAACTGCAGAGATTCTCATCGGCGGTGACTCACTGAAAGAGAGGTTCCTTGCTTATCAAGGGCGGTTCCGTCTCTGATACGTTTTATCTTCCTATTTCTGTTGGATTCGGATATACTTGCGGGGTAAGCATCAGATCGCCGTGGCGATCGTTTGGCAGGACATCGGAGGCAAATCATCATGGACAATACAGGCAAGTTCACCCACAAAGTTGTGAATTATGTCAAATACAGACCTTCCTACCCGGATGCATTCATCCGGTATCTTTTTGATGAGGTCGGATTTTCCGCAGATGCGTGTGTCGCGGACATTGGCGCCGGAACAGGCATTCTCACGGAACCGCTTGCGGAATCGGTCAAAACGATATATGCCATCGAACCGAATCGAAGCATGCGGCTCTCCTGCATGAACGCCTGCGGACGGAACTGCAGTTTCGTGGCGCTGGACGGCACGGCTGAGGATACCGGTCTGCCGGACGATTCCGTTGATTTTGTCACCGTAGGCCAGGCTTTCCACTGGTTCGACAGACATCGCGCACAGCAGGAATTTGCCCGCATCCTCAAGCCGGACGGTCTGGTTGTGCTCGTATGGAATACTCGTGTACCGGATGCACCTGCCGTTGTGGCACTTGGCGACATATGCCGGAAACATTGCCCTGCCTTCTCCGGATTTTCCGGGGGACAGGAAACAGCCTTGGAACGCTTCGTTCCATTTTTCCGGGATGGTATCTGTGAAGCACGGACCTTTCCGAACGATCGCAGGCTTTCAAAGGATGCATTTGTCGGAAGCACACTATCTTCGTCCTATGCGCCGCTTCCGGGACATGCGTCTTTTTCCCCTTTCGTCGCCGATCTCGAAACATTGTTCGACCAATATGCGGAAAATGGACAGATAGTTGTCCCGATGTGTACATTGAGCTATATTGGCCGTATCTGAAAAGTGCTTCCTGCTTTTCATCTTTTCCATCCCGGGGTCTGTTCAAAATGCTTTTCATGCGATACTATATGTACGGACATACCAACATGATTGGAAGGATGGTTGAACGTCCTTCCCAGGGAGGAACCCATGAGCCGTACGGAAAGACTGGAAAAGGCCATCACCGCCATGCTCTGCATGCAGCGCCAATGTTGGGAGCACGCAGTTGGCGGGCGGGCGCTCATTCATGCCGGAAAAAGGGAACTCGCCATTCTGTTTGCGAAAGACTCCGCACTCCGCCAACGTCCCGACGGCCGGCCCGGCATGGTGGAGGACTGTACAGCCAGCACCGATGCAATCGCACATACGGCGCTGCTGGCCTATGCCGTTCGGGAAACCGGTGATGCCAAGCTGGCGAAGGCACTCGAAGAAATGAAGCGTTATGCCTACGAAGTGGCGCCGCGCGATGCGGAAGGCACCATCTATCATGTCATCGACGCGCCGCAGTTCTGGTCGGACTGCACCTACATGGCACCTCCATCCTTTGCGTCAATCGGGGATTATGCCGAAGCGATGAAGCAGTTCCGCGGCGCGAAAAAAGCGCTCTGGGATTCTGAAAAAAAGATGATGCGCCACATTTACGACGATGGCAGGAAAGCCTGGATTCGGGATAAATTCTGGGGTGGAGGAAATGGCTGGACAGCGGCAGGCCTGGCCGAGGTCATCGGCATGCTCCCGTCTGACATGAAAACTGAAAAAGCGGAACTTGTCGGCTGGCTGGAGGAGATCCTGTCGGGCTGCCTGGCATACCGACGGGCGGACGGGCTGTTCCATGATGTCATTGATGACCCGGAATCGTTCGTTGAGAGCAATCTCGGGCAGATGCTCGCCTTTGCTGTCTACACCGGTGTTCAGGGTGGCTGGCTGGCGGATTCCTGGTTGAAGGAAGCAAATGTCATGCGTGACGCGGCGATAGCGAGAATAGATGAATACGGCGTGATTCACGGCGCATGCAGCTCACCGTCGTTCGATCGTTCCGGCACTTCCACGGAAGCGCAGGCTTTCACCATCATGATGGAAACAGTCGCGGCTCCGTTTGTGAAGGAATGAATGCACGACGCACATATGAGTCATGTGGAAAGGAAACATGTCATGGGGAATCTGGATGTCATATGCCTCGGTGAACTGCTGATTGACTTTGTGTCCATGGACCGGGACGTCTCTCTTGCCGGAAGTTCGGGCTTCAAGAAAGCACCGGGCGGTGCGCCGGCGAACGTGGCGGCAGGAGTAGCCCGACTGGGATTGAAGGCCGGGTTTATCGGGAAGGTCGGGAATGACCCGTTTGGTGATTATCTCAGAAGTGTTTTGGATGAGATCGATGTGGATACTGAATTTCTTGTGGCGGACCCGGATGCACGGACGACACTTTCCTTTGTGGCGCAGAAAAGTGACGGTGTACGCGACTGCATGTTCTACCGGAATCCCGGTGCGGACATGCAGCTTCGCCCGGAAGAACTGGACGCCGCGTATTTCGAAGGTGCTTCCTTCTTCCATTTCGGGTCCATCAGCCTTGGATGCGAGCCGGTGAAATCAGCGACCCTGAAGGCGATTGACCTGGCGAAGGGAAAAGGATTGCTGGTTTCCTACGACCCCAATCTCCGTCCGACACTCTGGCCGGATATGGATACTGCGCGCAGGGAAATTCTGGCTGGCTTTCCGCATGCCGATGTCGTGAAAATCAGCGAGGAGGAATATGGGGACATTCTCGGCGTGGACACCCCGGAAGCGTGTGCGGAAGCCATTCTTGCCATGGGACCAAAACTTGTCGTCGTCACACTCGGGCCCAGGGGCTGTTTCTTCAGTGACGGGTCAAACACCGGTTATCTGCCTACTTTTGACGATGTCACCGTCGTGGAGACGACCGGGGCCGGTGATGCTTTTGTGGCCGCCACGCTGAGTGGAATCATTTCCCGCCTGAAAGACAAGGATCCGGATGCCCTCCGGGCGGACGATGCCTTCCGGCGCATCCTCATTTTTGCGAACGCCGCCGGGTCCCTGGCAACAACCAAACTCGGTGCGATTCCCTCCCTGCCGACCACAGGCGATGTGCTGGCATTTCTGGCAGTCCGATGATCGATTCGGACTGGACAATGACGGGAGGTGCGGTTTGCCAATCGATTTGCATGACTTCGTCTTGAACAAGGACATCCCGGTCCCGCTTTACTATCAGTTCAAGCAAATTTTGCTGGAGAAGATCCGCTCCGGGGAACTGGGTGAATCGGAATGCCTCCCCACGGAAATGAAGTTCGCCACAGAACTCGGCATCAGCCGATCCACGCTCAGACAGGCCTTCAACGAACTGGTGAGCGAGGGGTACCTGAATCGGGAGAAGGGGAAGGGAACTTTTGTCTGCCGCCCGAAGATCGATGAAGGGTTCTTCCAAAAACTGGACAGTTTCAATCGGGAGATGCGCCAGAAGGGTCTGGAACCAGGGACAAAAGTCCTCGGTTTTGCCCGGATGACCGGCCGTGCAGAGGTCTGCCGCCAATTGGGCGTGCCGGATGATGCCGATCTGATATACCTCTGCCGTTTGCGGCTCGCCGATGGGGAACCAGTCGTATATCTGGAAACCTGGTTGCCCCACGATCCGCTGGAAGCAATCCTTGCCGAAGATTTCTCCCTCCAGTCGCTGTATCAGGTGCTGGAGGAGAAGTTCAACCGCAGGGTGGAGCGGGCGGTTCGCAGGATAGAGGCGGTAGGGGCAACTTCCAGGGAAGCGTCCCTGCTGGGCTTGAAAACAGGTGCTCCGGTCTGCCTGGTTCGTTCGACGGCCTATCTGGCGGATGGAACACCGATCGAGCATTCAATCGCCCGGTATCGGGGAGATCGCAATCAATTCACGGTGGAACTCGTCAGAAAATGAACACGGACAATTGCATGCAAGGAGGATCCCATGAGAAGTCTGAGTGTGGATAAGGATGGAGTGCTCTCCATCGTGGAAGTGCCGATGCCGGCCATCGACAGCTGCAAGGCGCTGGTGAAGGTCGAGGCCTGCGGAGTCTGCAATGGAACGGACATCAAGCTGGTGCATCGAAGCTTCAAAAATTGGCATGATTATCCGGCGCTGCTCGGACATGAGGCGGTCGGTCGCGTCGTGGAAAAAGGCGCGGATGTCACGGCTTTCGACATTGGCGATCTGGTGCTGCTTCCTTTTGTGGACGGACCAACCGGTGGTTTTCATTCGGCCTGGGGCGGCTATTCCGAATACGCGGTGGTTGGAGACTGGAAAGCGATGGAGCGGCTCGGACGCGGTCCCGGAACAGCAGGATTCAGCCCGGGCCATTATGCACAGACCCGGATTCCGGCCAATTTCAATCCGGTCGGGGCTACGATGATCGTGACATTCCGTGAAGTGCTCAGTGCCATGAAGCGGTTCGGCATGAAGGAAAACCAAAGTCTGGCCGTCTTCGGAGCCGGTCCGGTGGGGCTTTGCTTTCTGAGATTCGCAAAACTGCTCGGGATGGGGCCTGTCATCTCCTTTGACATCGTGGATGAAAAGCTGGCGGAGGCGCTGGCCACCGGTGCCGATTACGCATTCAACAGCAGTTCGGCGGATGTCCGGGATGCCGTTCGAGGCCTATGTCCCGAAGGTGTTGATTATGTCGTGGATGCGGTTGGCATCAATGCACTCATCAATCAGGCCATGGGGCTTGTGAAAGACAATGGAAAAATCTGCTGCTACGGCATCTCCCCGAAACTGGACATGCAGCTGGACTGGAAGGAAGCCCCTTACAACTGGACCCTGCAGTTCATCCAGATGCCGCAGAAGAACGAAGAGCTGGATGCCCATGTGCAGATTGTCAACTGGATGGAAGCCGGCGTGCTGAAAGCGGATGATTTCATTTCGCACGTGCTGGACTTCGAGGACATTCTCGAGGCATTCCGCATGATTGAAGAAAAGCGGACGGACAAGAAAACCGTCATTCGATTCAAGTGAACGCAGACCGGCATTGGCCGGGAAGGAGCATGAGATGCAGACACCGAAATTGTTCGCCCTGCTGCCCGAATACTGCAATACCCCGGACGGAATGGCCGTGGATTCCGAAGGAAACCTGATTCTGTCAGCCGCCAATTATGCGGATCCATCCGTTCCGGGCAGCATTCTGAAAATCGACAGGAATCGAAACATCACGAAATGGGTCGATGTCCCCCTCCATCCGGAAACCGGACACGCCCATCCCATGGGCATTGCGTTCGGACCGGACGGGGATCTGTATGTTGTGGACAACCAGGGATGGTCGGGCGCGGCGGAACTGCTGTTCAAGGGACGCATCCTGCGCCTGCGCATCCGGGACAATGCCGTGGAGACATGCACGGTTGTCGCGAAGGACATGGAACATCCGAATGGTGTGCGTGTTCGGGATGGATTTGTCTACGTCACGCAGAGCATGCTTTCGAAAGTGACCGATCCCTCCGGCAAGCTGGTCAGCTGCGTTTACCGATTCAGGACGGATGACGTGGGCGTTGCCGTCACCAACACGCTTGCGGATGAAAACATCCTCACGACTTTCCTCACCCTGAATCCGGACTGCCAGTACGGCGCGGATGGCATCGAGTTCGACGCCGAAGGCAATCTCTATGTCGGAAATTTCGGAGACGGCGCGTTCCATCGGATTTCCTTCAAGGAGGACGGTTCCGTCAAAGAGAACCTTGTATGGGCGAAAGACCCGGCGCAGCTGCAGACGACGGATGGCATCATCCGGGATCCGGCCACCGGTAATTTCTATGTGGCCGACTTCTCGGCCAATGCCATCGCCAGGGTAACGAAGGACGGCAAGGTGTCCAGGATCGCGCAAAGTCCTGACAGCGACGGGTTGAAGGGTGAATTGGATCAACCTGGCGAACCTTGCATCTGGGAAGGGAAAATCATTGTTTCCTGTTTCGATCTGGTGACAGGTCCCGACAAGGTGAACACCGCCCATGAAATGCCGGCAACCCTCTCGGAACTGGAACTCGAACCGTGAGCGCCCGGGGGGCGGAGCCCGGAACTCAGCCCGAGAGCGCCCGGGGGGCGGAGCCCGGAACTCAACCTCGGTGCGCCCGGGAAGCGGAAACCGAAACCGATCGCATCATGACGGTCCTCGGTCCGATCGAGCCGGACCAACTCGGTGCGTGTCAGGCGCATGAGCATCTTTTTGTGAAGGAAGGGCCTGCAACCCGCACATTTCCAGATCTTCTGCTTGATGACTACGGCAAAACCCTGCAGGAGCTGACGACATACTTTGCGGCGGGCGGCAGATCATTGGTGGATGCGCAACCTGTCGGAAGCGGCCGCATGGCCGGCCTGCAGGAGCGTGTTTCTCGCGAAAGCGGGGTGCATGTGGTCGCTGCCACGGGGTTTCACCGGCCTCTGTTCTATGATGAATCGCATTGGATTCACCATGCATCCATGCATAAGCTTGTTGGACTTTTCACGGAAGAACTCGAAACCGGCCTGTATCTCGACGGGGAATCTGCCTGGCCCGTTGAACGGGGAACGGCGCGGGCCGGCATCATCAAGACAGCGGCTGGTCCGGATGGAATCTCAGGGCGATGGGGAACTCTGTTCGACGCCGCAGCGGAAACTGCCGGCAGAACAGCGGCACCGGTTCTGATTCATACGGAGGAGGGCCATGGCGCGATGGAGATCCTCCGCTTTTTTCTGGACAGAGGGGTTGCGGCGCATCAGCTGATTTTCTGCCATCTCGACCGTGTCGCGGGGAACTCCGCCTATATGGCGGAGGTCGCCGCGGCAGGCGCATGGCTGGAACTCGATACAATCGGCCGATTCAAATATCATGACGATCGGGAAGAAGCCGGCACAATCGGGAAATTGATTTCACTCGGGCATGGGGCGCATATGCTGCTTGGACTGGATGTCACGCGGGCGCGCATGCGCGCATATGGTGGAACAATCGGTCTCGCCTACCTTCACGACAGGTTTCTCCCATTGCTGAGGCAGAGCGGGATCCTGGAAGCCGATTTGCGGCGGATGATGGTGGAGAATCCTGCGAAAGCGCTCCGCAGACACACCACAGACACGCGAAACAAATGAAAGGGAGAGACAGCCTATGAAACAGCTTGTCAAAGCGGACAACCCCACTTTATACTTCATCGGGGTCACCACCCTGCAATCCTCCATCATGCGGGTGTTTCCCGAATGGGCGAAGGCGCTTGGCCTGAAGGACGCCGTCATCAAGGGCATCGACATCCCGATTCATGCCGATCCGGCGCTTTACCGCGAAGTGACGGCCTTCATCCGGGATGATGAAAAGTCGCTCGGTGCGCTGGTAACCACCCATAAGATCGATCTGTTCCATGCCTGCCGGGATATGTTCGATTATCTGGACCCGTATGCGGCAGCTTTTGGCGAACTCTCCTCCATTTCCAAGAAGGAGGGCAGGCTGGAGGGGTATGCCAAGGATCCGATATCCTGTGGACTTGCGCTTGATACCTTCGTTCCGGCCAACTATTGGAAGGACCATGGTGGAGAGGTTTTCCTGATGGGGGCGGGTGGAAGCGCCATCTCCATCGGGGCCTATCTCATGAAGGCGGAATGGGGTGAAAACCGTCCATCCCGCATCATTGTGGCGAATCGGAGCCAGCCGCGGCTGGACGAAATCCGCCGGATCTTCGAGGCACTCAATCCCGGAATCCCGTTCCTGTATTGCCTGACGCCTGAAGAGGGACAGAATGATCGGCTCCTTTCGGACCTGAAACCGCATTCTCTCATTGTCAATGCGACAGGTCTCGGCAAGGACCGGCCGGGTTCCCCGCTTTCGGATTCCTGTGTTTTTCCGCGCGAGAGCCTTGTCTGGGAACTGAACTATCGGGGAGATCTGAAGTTCATGCATCAGGCCGAGGAACAGAAACTGGACCGGGTACTGCTTGTGGAGGATGGATGGACCTATTTCATCCACGGCTGGACGCAGGTCATTGCAGAAGTATTCCACATCGACATCACGGGCGATGCATTGGCAGCCTGTGACCGGATTGCCCGGGAAATGCGTTGACAGAAAGTGAGGCCTGCATGTCGGACAAGCAACCCGGTTGGAACTGGAACGTTCCTTTTTCCCTGACATTTCCCCTCGAAAACGGCCTGTCTCCGGACCACGCGTCCACCAAACGATATCTCTCCGCCATGCAGGGCATGTTTGCGGACGATTCAGCCTTCGAGGAAGCCATGTCGGTCGGAAATCCGCTCGTGTACGAGTTTTTTGAGTTGGGTGCGCCATCAGATGCCGGCGATCTCGCATTCGGCACAAGTATTACCTATCCCGGCAAGGTCGGGAATGAGTATTACATGACGAAAGGGCACTTCCATACCATTCTGGCGACTGCGGAAGTATATTGGTGCATCCGGGGACAAGGTCTCATGCTGATGGAAAACCCGGAAGGTGACTGGAACCTGCAGGAACTGACGCCCGGCAAGGCGCTCTATGTGCCGAAAAGGTATGCCCATCGAAGCATCAACATCGGTACGGAGCCCTTCACCACCTTTTTTGTGTTCCGTGCGGATGCAGGGCACGATTATGGCACCATCGAGACAAAAGGGTACCGCAAACTTGTCGTCGAATTGGACGGAAAACCCCAGGTCATGGACAACCCGAAGTGGCGGGAGGAAGAACGATGAAAATTCTGGTGACGCCCACCTCGTTTTCCCGGGAGCGTGCGCCTGCCGCCTGGGAGCTGCTCGCATCTTTCGCCACTGAAATTGTTGTAAATCCATTCGGGAAACCACTTGCGGAAAAAGAAATTCTTCCTTTGCTTGAAGGCGTGGATGGTTGGATAGCCGGTCTGGACTTCATTACGGAGGATGTAATCCGGCAAGCTCCCGCCTCCCTGAAAGTCATATCCCGTTACGGTGTGGGTGTCGAACGGGTTGATCTGCATGCCGCCGTGCAACATGGAATCGTCGTGACGAATACGCCCGGTGTGAATGCCGATGCGGTGGCTGATCTCGCAATGGGTCTCCTTCTCTCTGTGGCGCGACGGATTCCTTCTTTGGACCGGCAGGTGAAAGCGGGTGGTTGGCCGAGAACAACCGGGGTCGAACTGTCCGGGAAAACACTCGGGATCCTGGGCCTCGGGGCCATTGGAAAAGGAGTTGCACGGCGTGCGCAGGGATTCTCCATGAAAGTGGCCGCGTATGATCCCTGGATGGACAGGGGATATGCGGAAAGAAACGGCATTCAGCCGATGACGCTGGATGATATCCTCCTCTGCGCCGACGTGCTTTCCCTCCACCTTCCCTTGAACGGGCAGACCGCCAACATCCTGGATGCGGAACGGATAGGTCGGCTTAAACCCGGGGTCATCCTCATCAACACCGCACGTGGCGGGTTGATGGATGAGGCGGCACTGCTCGCGCAGCTGGAGGCTGGTCGGATCGGCGGACTCGGGCTGGATGCCTTCGCGATGGAACCACCGGGAGAAAACCCTCTTTTCAGATTTGAGAATGTGGTGGTGACCCCGCATGCCGGAGCCCACACATTCGAAGCGGCGTTGAACATGGCCATGCTGTCCGTGGAAAATGCCATTGCCGTTCTGAGTGGAAAAGACTGTCTGCATATCATCCATGACAAAGTGGTACACTCTTCGTAGGCCTCCGCAATGGATGAGGCCTTCGGGAGGGCACAACCATGCTGAAGGATCTTGATCTCGACAAATCACTTTCCAAGGAATCCCATAAATCCCTTTCCGAGCCCCTGTACATCCGTCTCGGGGAACTGCAGCGCAAGGCACGGGAATTGGGTATTCCTGTTCTCGTGGCATTCGAGGGATGGGAAGCCTCCGGAAAGGGTACGCAGATCAACCGTCTGCTGCAGGCGCTCGATCCACGCGGATATAACGTCCATGTCGGAGAAGCAGAGGATGAGGACGAAAGATTGAGGCCCTTCTGGTGGCGTTTCTGGATACGGACGCCTGCCAAAGGCCGTTTTTCCATATTCGACCGGAGCTGGTGCATGCAGGCCATCGATTGCCTGACGCGAAAGGAACCGGACCGCGACGCATTTGATCACGCATGCCGGGAAATCAACGCCTTCGAACGTCAATTGACGGATGACGGTACCGTCATCCTGAAGTTTTTCCTGCATATCGGAAAAAAAGAGCAGAAAAAGAGGTTTGACGTGCTTGAAGAACATGCAAGCACCGCCTGGCGGGTTTCCCGGGATGATTGGGCACAGAACCGGCATTATGATGCATGGCGCGATGCCGTGCAGGAAATGTTGGAGCGGACCGATACGGAGCGGGCCCGCTGGCATCTGGTGGAATCGGAGGACAAACGGTTCGCTGCCGTCAAGATCGCCAGCCTGCTGGTGGATGCCCTTGAGAGCGCTGTGATGGAACGGGAGAAAAGTCCGGCTGAAAAAACTTCCATCATTGCCCGGGAAATGAAACCGGATGCCGGTGCGAAAGGTCTGCTTCTATCCTCTAATTGCGCAGCAATTAGAGGTCTTCCTGATGATTCAAGGCGAAGCAACAAGGGTCTATCCTCTAATTGCGCAGCAATTAGTGGTCTTCCTGGTGATTCAAGGCGAAGCATGTTGGGTCAATCCTCCGTTCTGGATGCTGCAGACCTGTCCAAGGCAATTCAGCCAGCTGAATATGAAGCGGAACTTGAGAAATGGCAATTGCGCGTCCGGGACATGGAACATGCGATGTACAAGGCCCGTGTACCGCTCATGGTGCTTTATGAAGGTTGGGACGCGGCAGGAAAGGGTGGGAATATCCGTCGGCTTACGTCGAAGATGGACCCGCGCGGATATGATGTGATTCCCATTGCCGCTCCGAATGACATTGAAAAGGCGCACCACTATCTCTGGCGATTCTGGAACGCCGTACCGAAGGCCGGTCATATCGCGATTTTCGACAGAACCTGGTATGGCAGGGTGCTGGTGGAGCGGGTGGAGGGTTTCTGCACGGAGGCGGAATGGAAACGTGCTTACCGCGAAATCAACGAGATGGAGGAACAATTGACCGATGCCGGCATGGGGCTTGTGAAATTCTGGCTTCATATCGATCCGGAGGAGCAGCTGCGCCGTTTCGAGGAACGCCAGGAAGTCAGCTGGAAGACCTGGAAAATTACCGAGGAAGACTGGAGAAATCGTGAAAAATGGGACAGGTACAAGGAAGCCGTGGATGAAATGCTTTTCAGAACCGGCACATCCCGCGCACCGTGGACGGTTGTGGAAGCGAACGACAAGTATTATGCCCGTGTGAAGGCACTCAGGACTGTTGTGGAGACCATGGAGAAAGTCCTTTCGTTCTGATGTTCACGCAGGGTTCCTCTTTCAGCCTGCCCGGCAAGGACCATGGAATTCATGCAACGATCTCGTGCTCACCAAGGATGGAGGCGCAATGCGAAGACACATCATCGGGCTGGACATTGGCGGAACGAAATGTGCGGTGGTTCTGGCGGATGTTTCAAATGGCATCAGGCTGCTGGATCGCATCTCTTTTCCCACCGGATCCGAACAAGGGTATCGGCATACGCTGGAACGTCTGTTTGCGGGTATTCGGGACATGATGGACCGTCATGGCCTGACGACCACCGATCTCGCCGGTCTTGGCGCAAGCTGTGGCGGCCCGCTGGACAGCCGACGCGGACTTGTCCTGTCCCCCCCCAATCTGCCCGGCTGGGATGAGGTTCCCCTTGTTCGGCTTCTTGAAGACGCTTTCCATGTGCCTGCCTTCATTCAGAACGATGCAAATGCCTGTGCGTTGGCCGAGTGGAAACTTGGTGCGGGCCGTGGGGTGGAAGACATGATCTTCCTCACCATGGGCACCGGATTCGGTGCAGGCATCATTGCGGAAGGCCGTCTGATCCGCGGGCAGTCCGACATGGGCGGAGAGATTGGCCATGTGCGGCTTGAACCGGATGGCCCGATCGGCTTCGGGAAGGCAGGATCGATGGAAGGGTTCTGCAGTGGAGCAGGTATTGCGAAACAGGCACGGACTATGACGGAGGAATGGATTCAATCGGGCAGGGTTCCCCTGTGGGTGTCGGATGGTGTGGGCCTGGAGGAGCTGAACGTCAAGGTCCTTGCGGAATATGCGGAAAGAGGGGATGCGGACGCATTGGCCCTGTTTGCCCGCGTCGGCGGGAAATTGGGTGCCGCACTCAGTGTGCTCATCGATGTGCTGAACCCTGCGCGCATTGTCATCGGAAGCATTTTTGTCCGATGCGGTCATTTTCTCCGTGAGGAGATGGACATTGCCATCGGACGCGAGGCGCTGATTCATTCCCGAACAGTCTGCGAGGTGGTCCCCGCGGAACTAGGGGAACAATTGGGTGATTATGCAGCCATTCTGACCGCCTGTCATGGACTCGGCATACGCATGGAAAGACGACCGGAACCCCAGGTCGGTTCCAGATTCCATCTCGATCGGCTGATGGAAAGGTACCCGGATCTGCAACCGCTCAGGGTTGGGATTGAAACAGCATTCCTGCTGTTGGCTGATACATTCAGGGAGGGGGGGAAACTCCTCCTCTGCGGAAATGGTGGAAGCGCGGCTGATTCGGAACACATCGTCGGGGAACTGATGAAGGGCTTTTTCAAAAAGCGCCCATTGACTGGGGAGGATGCTGCAAGGTTCGGCGGGAAGGCCATGCATCTGCAGGGCGCACTTCCTGCCATCGCCCTGACCGGGCACAATGCCCTTTCTTCGGCTTTCGGAAATGATGTGGACCCGGCCATGGTATTCGCACAGCAAGTGTACGGGTATGGAAAACCCGGGGACTGTTTCCTGGGGATCAGCACTTCGGGATCGTCCCGCAATGTTGTGAATGCGGCCGAAACCGCCAAGGCGATGGGACTTCGGACAATTGCCTTGACAGGACCGGCAGGGGGATTGCTGGAATCATGCTGCGAGGTGGTGCTGAAGGCGCCGGGCACCTGTACGGCCGACATACAGGAGCGGCACCTGCCGCTCTATCATGCATTGTGTGCCATGCTGGAAGAAGAATTCTTTCCGTCCGATGCATGACGGTTTGATGCATGACCGTCCGCTGCATGGTGATTTCTTGCATGAAGGCTTGTTGCATGATGGTTTGTTGCATGATGGTTTGTTGCATGATCATCTGATTCATGACCTTCTGAGGTCCTGACGATTATTCAGAAATATGAATGCATCCATTTGGAGGCCTGAATGTGATTCTTCTTGTGAAATCCTATCGTTTTCTGCTTCGCCTTCTTCGAAGGATAGCCCAGGACCGCGTTTACGAATGGGCCGCACAGTTCTCGTTCTACCTGATGCTTGCCCTGTTTCCTTTTCTGGCCCTGCTGACCAATCTGGCTTCGAGAACCAGGCTGGTGGGGGATCAGGTCATGGCCCAGTTATCCAATGTCCTGCCGTATGAGGCTTACGAACTGGTATCGAATACCGTCCGCGACATCACGGAGACCGAAAAACCACAGCTTTTGTCCATCAGCATGGTTGTGGCGCTGTGGGCGGCTTCCAGCGGGGTGTTCGCCTTGTCCAAGGGTCTGAACATGGCGCATCGTGTGAATGAAACCAGAAAACCCTGGATGGTCCGGGGGTTGTGCGTTCTGTTCACGCTTTCGATCGTCGCATCCATCATGACGGAAATCCTGATGATCGTTTTTGGCGATTTCATTCTTGACAGAATGACGCTGCTGTTTCATGTCGCGGTACCATTCATCACACTGGGCAGGATCATCCGGATTGTCGTGCCGGTGGGCGTGGTGTTTCTCACACTTGCCCTTCTTTTCCTGTTGATTCCCAACCGACGCACCCGGTTCCGGAATGTCATTCCGGGAGCGCTTTTTTCCACCTTCATCTGGATGGGATCCTCCTGGCTGTTCTCCATCTATGTTTCCCGGTTTGCGAATTATTCCAGATTCTACGGGAGTCTCGGCGGTGTGATCATCCTGATGATCTGGATATTCATATCCAGCATCACGCTGCTGATGGGCAGTGAGGTCAATGCTTTGCTGGAACGGAACAGCAATCATGAGATTCCGGCTTCCACCGACGAACCATCTGCAGCCGAAGGCTGAATTCAATCCCTCCGCAGACGAAACCTTTATGGCGAGGTCGGTCCCGTCCGGCATTTGAAGATTTCTTTCCTCTCGTTCATCAGGCCATGAAGATGAAAGCGCAGGTTCCCCATCCAATCAGGCTCCTCATGGTTGACAATCGACAGGGCGCGGACAATTCGCGCATAACCGTACAGGGCTGAAAACCGATGAAAGGAGGGTAAAAGCGCGATGCTTTCTTCCTTCAGTTCACGAATGGAGCGGTATCCGGAAAGAAAGGCGCCGCAAGCCGCATTTTGCCTGTCAAGGCGCAGCGTTTCGTCAGGAGGACTGCCACCCTCGTTTTCCGCCGCATCCTCCATGCTGTCCGAGACGCATTCCCGCAGGCTTTCCAGTGCCCGTGCGACGTCTGCCAGGTACCAGTGAACCATGGCATCATCAAAGTCGATGGGAATGCATTGTGCTTCATCGGGATGCCAGAAAACGTTGTCCGGCTCAAAATCGAAATGGATGAGACCATAATGCTCGGGGTCCGTCGGAAGGGTTTCGAAAAAACAGGTCAATTCGTCAACTGCTTCCAGGGCGGAGGCCGAATCCGTTTCCAGGTCCGAGTCGGACAGCAGGTTGAAATCCGGACCATACGCGCCGGCAGGCAGCACAGGGGTGTGCACCAGAACCGACAGGGACCATGCCAGCACATCCCGCCAGGTCCATGGTACCGTGCCGGCGGCAGGATGATACACGGTGGAATGCTCATGCAGCCGTGCCAATGTCTGTCCGTATGCCTGCAGAATTTCAGGAGACAAGGGAATCCGGTCCAGCCGTTCGCCGCCGACGTGGGAAAAAACAGAAGCCTGAAGGGATCCGTATTCCGTCTCGCAGAATTCCAGCAGTTTTCCGTTCCGGGAAGGAACCGGTTGACCCGCGGGATATTGGTGTCCATTCAGCCAGACAAGCCAGGCGAGTTCACTTTCGGTTTGTCCGCTCCGCTTTTCAGTGGTTGGTGCAAAGCGGAGAAAGCGAACCTGGCCATCATGGCTGAATGGGTAGACGGCATTGGCGGAAATTCGATATTGATCCATCAGCGTGAGGTCGGCGGAATCGCATTCCCAAAGACGGAGGAGCCGGATGGCAAGATCCCGCCTGTCAATCAGGTGGTGAAGCATCATCATGGGCTATCCTTTCCTGCATGCCGTCATCCCGTGGACGCAACCCTGGGTGCGACACCCACTGCATGCATAACCGGCTGTGCCGAATTTGCATGCCCAATATCCTTGGTTTCATTGTAACGCTTTGCTCCCAGAGAACAAGCGGGAGAAACGGTATACGGGAACTTTCCTTCATCGGCTCGGCAGCACGCCGACTTCCCGGTTGATCCTTTTTGTTTCAGCAGGTATGCTGAAGACAGCTGATTCAGCAAGGAGGCCTTTTTTATGAATGAAGTCCTGAAAAACATGCTGACCCGGCGAAGTATCCGCCGATATGCCGAAGCGCAGGTCCCGGAGATCGAGTTGAATGAGATACTGACTGCCGCCCGATTCGCACCATGCGGATCCAATTCCCAGTTCTGGCATTTCATCATCATCCAATCGGAACCCGTGCTGGCAGAACTGAATGGTCTTGTACGCATGGCATTTGCCTCGCTCGAAGTGGACATGAATACGTATGTCTCCATGCGGGGTGGAAAGGAAGCATCAAAACGTGAGGATTATGCCTTTTATTACAGAGCGCCGACACTTGTGGTGGCAACCAACAGAAAAACGTATCCGAATGCCATGGCGGATTGCGCCTGTGCCCTGGAGAACATGCAGCTGGCAGCGCATTCGATGGGTCTGGGCTCCTGCTGGATCAACCAGCTGACGTGGTTCGGGGAAGAACCGGAGATACGCGCCGTTCTGGAGCGTATCGGAATGCCGGAAGACGAGAAGGTATGCGGCGCACTGGCCATCGGATTTCCGGAAGGGTCGATTCCGGAGGCACCGTCACGGAAAGGAGATCCTTTCGTGTATGTCCGCTAAGGCGCCGGAAGAAAATTACCTGCTCTTTTTCCGAAAAGAATGGCAGGTTTGGCCATTGTTTTCGGGAATTCATAAAGCAGGTTATTTTCTTCCAAGCCCTAAGGCAAGATTGCCACGGTTCGTCTGGATTCGGCCGAGGTCAGGGCGGCGAATACGGCACGCATTGCGTGGATGGCTTCTTTTGCATCGGAAATCGGCCGAATCCCTGTCCGGATTGCGTCGGCGAAGGCATCGATGATGCCGCTGCTCTTTCGGATGCCTGCCAGCTGCTCTTCATTCGTCACAATTTTCCCGATCTCATACCGGATGATTTCACCGGATTTTTTCTCCAGGATCAAGGCATGTTTCGGGTCGTCATCAATGCGAAGCACACCCTTGGTTCCATATAGGCGGGTAGAGTTGTCTTCCTGTCCGTAGAAGGTCCAGCTGGCCCGTACTGTGCCGAGTGCGCCCCCGGACAGTCGAAGGATGCAGATGGCATTGTCGTCCACCGTAATGGGGGTGCCGTCCGGAAAGGTTTTGTGCAGGGTTTCCACCATGGCCGTGATTTCCTGCGTGGTTTGTCCGGTCAGAAAATGCAGGACATCGATTTTGTGGATGCCCAGGTCGGCAATGGCACCAAACAAAGCCAGTTTTTTATCGAAGAACCAGGGATTTGACTGTCCTGTCCATTGTTCCGGGCCCTGATGCCCGAAGTTGGATTGAAAGCTGAGAATATCTCCGATTTCTCCTCTGGCGATGAGTTCCCTTGCCAACTGGTTCGAAGTTGCGAAACGTTGGTTATGCCCGATCATCAGCAGTTTTCCGCTTTTTTCTGCGGCTTCCGCCATGCGTTCACAGTCTGCAAGGCTGGTGGCCATCGGTTTTTCACACAGAACATGTTTCCCGGCCTGCAAAGCCCGGACCGAAAGGGGAGCATGTGCCGGGTTTGCGGCACAGATGCTTACGGCATCAATGTCAGGATCAGCGAGCAGCGCGTCCACCGATTCATGTACCCTGCCGCCGTATTGCACGGACATTTCCTTCGCCCGAACGGAATCCGTATCGTACAGACCATGGATTTCACAGTCCGGATTTTCTGCATATTCAGGAAGATGACGCAGCTGTGCGATTTTTCCACATCCGATGACGCCTGTTCTCAGCATGTCCTGCTCCTGTTCCGCCGGATATCGCGCCGGCCGGGTCAGCCCGCTGGAATCGCGGACGAGTTGCATGTTCCGGGTCAGGTGGAATCCCGCACGACCAGTTCAAAATCGAGCAGCTGCTCCCTGCGGGTCGCATTCATGCCGTTCATGAGGTTCCAGAGCAGTTCCATGGCGGAGGCCCCCATGTCGTAGCAGGGAATGCGGATGGTTGTGATATGGGGCTTGAACATGGTGGCGTATTCCACATCATCAAAGCCGATGACCGCAAGATCGTCAGGCACCGTGAAGCCCGAGTCCACCGCGCCGCGTACGGCCCCGAGTGCCAGAATGTCTGAAACGCAGAGTACGGCAGTCGGGCGCTTTGCAAGCGCGAGCAGGTTGTTCACGGCTTTTACGCCATTCTGGAAATGATAGCCCTCGCCTGCATACTGGACGAGTTCCGGGTCGAACGGGATGCCGACTCGCGCCAGCTCATCGCGGTATCCCTGATTGCGGTTCGAGATGGATGAATAGGCGTCCGTGCTTGTGACAAGGCCGATGCGCCGGTGACCGAGTCCGGTCAGGTATCGGGTTGCATGCCGGGCAGCCTTGTGGTTGTCAATCCGGACATGCGGGATGTCTGAATTCGGATAGTACTCCGAGCATTGCACGAGCGGATGCTGTTCCGCCAGATGGGCAATGAATTTTGCCGGATTTTCCGTAGCCAGCAGGATTGCTCCGTCCGCACGCTTTCCCTTGAGCATGTCGAGGAAGTCCTTTTCACGCTGTCTGTCACCCTGTGTCGTGCAGAACATGGCGCTGTATCCATGCTGTCTGGCTGAATCCGCGATACCCGTCACAACATTGGCATAATATGGATTGATGAAGTTCGGGCAAAGAACAAGAATGACTCTGCTTTCGGAACGCCTGAAATTGCGGGCCAGTACGTTCGGCTCGTAGTGCAGTCTTTCGATGGCTTCCAGCACGCGTTTTTCCGTTTCCGGTGAGACGCGCGGATTCTTGTTGAGCACGCGGGATATGGTGGCTACGGACACCCTGGCTTCGCGTGCGACATCGGAGATTGTTGCCATCCGGAGGTCCTCCTTCCTGGGCAGTTCCATTGCCTTTTTGCGTTGTGGTCCCGTCATGGGTTGTTGTTCTCTTTTACTTCCCTGAACGAAACGCAGCCATGTAATGGATTACATGTATGAAAAAATAAAAAAGCATGTGGTTTCGTCCAGACAGGATGCCAGGGGAGTGTCCTTGAAATGTCAGGCATGCACAGGTCGGACGAAGAAACAGGGTGGTTTCCGAGTGAGTCGGAATGAACCATGTAATTGATTACATGGTTCATTCTATGTGACGGATTTTCCACTGTCAAGCGTCAGTTGTTCTTTTATGCTTTTTCCGGGTTTGCCATGAAGGTGTAGGAGCGGGACCAGGAATCGGTTTCTCCGCGTGCGAGGTCGATGGATTTGAACATCTCCGCGCTGACGACATGCTGCATGCCCCAGCAGGCAATCCGGCAGACGGGTGTGTCGAGTTCTTCACGCAGTCCGGCGCCGGCGGTTTTGTTCCAGAGTTCCCACCATATCGGACCAGTCCGGGGAACATCCATGCAGGAGGCATAGAAACCGGGAATGCCGTCGTTCCAGGTCAGATGACCGTTGCTCGACCAGATGCTGCCATCATTGCGGCTGAAGGTGAGGGGGCTGGAAAAGGTGAGGTCATAGTCGCTTCCTACAGGCTGCTGATCGATCTGCACGAAATTATGGCAGTATTCGGTTGTCCGGATGGTTTCCACACCTGTGTTCTCCAATTGGTATCCGATGTGAAGCATGTTGTCCTTTATCGTGAGGGTTTTCTTCAGCCTGGCCGCATACCCCCGACACAATATCGGTGATTGTTCGAAAGCGAGTCCGTCGGGCAGCTGCGTGATCTCGCAGGGGAATGGTTCCAGGGAATAATCCTTCATGAAGAAGTATGACTCGTCGGATTCCTTGCGAAGCAGGCCGACACCCAGTTTCGGAAAATTTTCTCCGATGCCCGCTTCCTCGTATCCGATGGGCTCATGAATGCCGAATTCGCTGCAGAGGCCGATGCCGCCCGCGCCTTCCAGCGGGTGGAGGGATTCCGTGGAGCAGAAGGTATGGCGGCCATCCAGAATCACATCCGTGATGAAGGCCGTCCAGTCGAAACGGGTTCTCCGGTAGATGAAACCGGGTTTTGCGACCCGGACGGTCAGCCGGTTCGTGGTCAGTTCCCAACCGGTGGTGTCTGTGCGGATTTTCATCGTTTTCTCCTCCTGGCGGCATGATGGGAGCGCTGCGGCGGCACACAGCCGGTCATTCCGGCAGGCAGCTCTGATTGGAGCCATATGGGTGCCCAAAACAGTGTATCTCATTCAGAGATTCTTCGCCAGGGCTTGAAGCTCACTTCCACACTATGATACAATTTTTGAACCAAGTACATTTATGTACGGAGAAACATAGGGAATGCAACAGGAAGGAAAGAGGTACCGACATGAAGAAAATCAATTTGGGCAATGGCGTGTTGCCGGCTTCGGAAATTTCCCTCGGCTGCATGAGAATGGCCGGTTTGACGGCAAAGGATGCGGAACTGGTTGTCAGGACAGCGCTGGAGGTTGGCATCGACTTCTTTGACCATGCCGACATCTATGGGGGCGGCAAATCAGAGGAAGTGTTCGCAAAAGCAATCGGCATGAAGGCGTCCGTGCGCGAAACCGTGCTGCTTCAATCCAAATGCGGCATCCGCCAGGGTTTCTTCGATTTTTCCAAGGAACACATCCTTTCTTCCGTCGAAGGAATTCTGAAACGGTTGAAGACCGATTATCTCGACGTATTGCTCCTGCACCGCCCGGACACCCTTGTGGAACCCGAGGAAGTGGCCGAAGCCTTCTCCTTGCTGCATCGGACCGGAAAAGTGCGTCATTTCGGCGTGAGCAACCAGAATCCCATGCAGATCGAGCTGCTGCAGCAATCCGTACAGCAGAAGCTGATCGCGAATCAGCTGCAGTTGAGCATCACCAACACCGGCATGATAGACAGCGGCATCAACGTGAACATGAAGATCGACCGCTCCCTCGACCGGGATGGCAGCATTCTCGAATACTGCCGTCTGAAGGGCATCACCATCCAACCCTGGTCACCCTTCCAATACGGTTTCTTCGAAGGTGCATTTTTGGGTGATGCGAAATTTCCGGAACTCAACAAGAAAATCGATGAAATGGCTGACGCAAAGGGTGTGACCAACACGGCCATCGCCATCGCCTGGCTGCTGCGCCACCCGGCGAAGATGCAGCCAATCATCGGAACCATGAACCCGCAGCGCATCCGTGATATCGCGAAAGCTTCCGGGGTGGAGTTGACCCGTCCCGAATGGTATGAAATCTATCGCGCGGCAGGAAACACCCTGCCATAAGCCAGGCGAGCATCAGACCGCGGCGTGGACGTGGAAACGGATGAAACGTGCGGGTTCCCACACAGGAAATGAAAAGCGGGAGGGTAAAATGGATAAAAATACCAATCCGGGCGACGCAAACCGGATCACACGGGAGTATTTTGATTCCCTGCTGGTGGAGATGCGACATATCGATTGTGTTTTGCCTTCCACCAAACTGGAACTGTATGGTGAAACCTTTTCCACACCCATCATGATGGCGGCGCTTTCCCATTTGAAAGGCTGCCGTGAAAACGGCATGGTGGAGATGGCCAAAGCCTCTTACGCGCTGAATGCCGTCATGTGGGCGGGCATGGGGGATGAGGAGGAGCTGGATGCCATCGTCGCGACAGGCGCAAGGACCATCAAGATCGTCAAGCCCTATGCGGATGAAGAACGCGTAATCCGAAAAATTGCACATGCTGAACGAAGCGGCGCTCTGGCCGTAGGCATGGACCTGGATCACTCCTTCAATCATCGGGGGGAATATGACAACGTGCGTGGCTTCCCAATGGTTCCCAGGACACTGGAGGATATCAGGAGGTATGTCCGCAGCACAAAACTTCCGTTTGTGATCAAAGGCGTGCTGAGCGTGACGGATGCCTTGAAGTGCCTCGAAGCCGGCGTGAAGGGCATCGTCGTGTCCCATCATCACGGGATTCTGCCATATGCGACACCTCCTTTGATGGTGCTGCCGGAAATTGTTGCGGCCATAGGGGGTAAAATCCCTGTTTTCGTGGATTGCGGCATCATGAGCGGAATGGATGCATTCAAGGCGATCGCCCTCGGGGCAACCGCCGTTTCAGCCGGACGCATTGTGATGGAACCGCTTGCCGCTGAAGGGCCGGATGGCATCGTGAACGTGGTCAATGTCATGACGCAGGAGCTGGCTGCCGCAATGGCACGTACCTGTTCCCCTGATATCGGACATGTCGATGCTTCGCTGATCTGGCGCAATGGAAGCCGCGTGGTTCGTTGATGTTTCCGAAACCATTGGAACCACCTGATTGCATCGTATGATTGAACCACCTGTTCCTGCTGAAGACCTGTTGAATGGCTGCTGATAGGAAGCCATTCAGCAGGCTTCCTGTTTGTGTGGTTCTTTCAGCACGGACAACGCCGTTCAATATCATGTGAACAACAGCAACAAGCGTCGAATATGGCTGTGGCCCGGATTCCTCACTCCATTGTGAAACCAGCTTGCATACCACTGGGAGAGACAAGCATGCGCCGGTAGTCCCCGGGCGTATAGCCGGTGTGGGCTTTGAATGTCCTCGCGAAATGATGCACATCGAAAAAGCCGGTCAATCGTGCAATTTCCTGTTGGCTGTCATGGGTGGATGCCAAAAGCCGGCAGGCCGTTTCAATACGGATGCGGCGCAAGGCTGCAGTGGGGGGCACACCGATGCAAAGGCGGAAAAGACGTGCCAGCGAATGGGGATGGAAATGGAACTCTCGTGCCAGTGCTTCCATGGACAATTCTTCGTGAAGGTGCGCGCGCATGAAATCCAGGATGTCTGAAATTCTTGACATGGATTCGGACGAAGAGAACAGGAGGGATGCGGAAGAAGAAAGATGGATAGCCAGAATCTGCAGCAGCAGGGATTTTTCTTCGAACCGGGATGACAGCTGGTTGCATGACTGCAGTTCGACCAATCTGCCAAAAAGCTGCGCCATTTGTTTCGGATCTTCCGGTCTGGAGGCATGGGGAGCTTTCAGGATGCCGAACAGATTGGCGTCATTGATTTCTGCTGTGAAATGACACCAGAATTTCAAGAAGGGGTCGGACGGATTTGTCGAGTAGGACTGCTTGCGGCCCGCAGGCATCAAAACGAGAGAGCCGGCGCTCGGGTGAAAGGTTTCCTCTTCAATGACAATCGTGCCTTCGCCCGAAAGGATAAAGTAAAGCTTGCTGTAGGCCGGCACATAGTCATCATCCCGCCAATCCGGCCAGCATTGTGTGCGTGCCGCAGTTTCCAGATTCACTTGAAGTCGGGAGAGCAGGTTCCACTCAGGAGAACGTCCGATCTGGGACATGGATAATCCTCCGCTGCATCAGGGTTCCGGTATGATCGGTTCATGGTACAGGCATCCTGAATTCCAAGGGTCGGGTTCGAGGAAAAACATCCTGAATTCCAAGGGTCGGGTTCGAGGAAAAACATCCTGAATTCCAAGGGTCCGTTTCATGGTAAAAAACTCCGGGTACAGTGTCCGATTCATGCAAATACCGGTTTGGTGCCGTTATTTTATTCTACCATGGTTGTGTTATGATGCAATCGATACCCATGACGGTCGGCCGGAGAACTGCATGATTTCAGCAATGCCGTCTGTCAATGACCGGTTCGCCTGTCTTCGGCGATACCGATCATGGCCTGTATCCGGCCGTTGACCCTATGCGTTTCGTGGTAAACAACAGCAATGAACAAATGCCATATCAATAGGCAGCAAGAATCAGGAGGATTGCGGGATGAACGAATCAGTCAGGCAGAGAACGGAAAGAACACAATGGTTCCTTGAGGATCGGTTCGGTATGTTCATTCATTGGGGCCTCTATGCCATTCCGGCAAGAGGTGAATGGGTGCGGAGCGTGGAACGAATCTCCGTAGAGGCCTATCAGCCCTTTTTCGATGAATTCAACCCTGTGGACTATGACCCGAAGAAGTGGGCCAAAGCCGCCAAGGCTGCAGGCATGAAATATGCGGTTCTGACAGCGAAGCACCATGACGGTTTCTGCCTGTTCGATTCTGCGCTGACAGACTACAAATCCACGAATACGACTTGCCGACGGGATTTGGTTCGTGAATTTCTGGAAGCGTTCCGGGAAGAGGGTTTGAAGGTTGGTCTGTACTATTCGCTTCTCGACTGGCATCACCCGGATTACCCCGCCTTCGGCGACCGTATCCATCCGATGCGCGACAATGAGGCATACAAGGGGCGTCCGGAGGAGTTTGACCGGTATCGTGACTACCTGCATGGGCAGGTGCGCGAATTGTTGACCGGTTATGGGAAAATCGACATCCTGTGGTTTGATTTTTCCTACGACAGCATGGCTGGAGAAAAATGGGGTGCAACGGAGCTGATTCGCATGGTCCGTTCCCTTCAACCCCATGTGCTCGTGGACAACCGTCTCGAGGGCAGCGGAGAAGGAAGCGGCAGCATCCTGACCGGCAATCCGAGTGAATATGCCGGTGATTTTTCTTCTCCGGAGCAAATCATCCCGCCTTCGGGCGTGGTGGACGCCGATGGGAATTCCGTGCCTTGGGAAGCCTGCATCACCCTGAACAACAACTGGGGCTACCACGCGTCGGATCGGAACTGGAAACCGGCCCGAATGATTATCCGCAAGCTGGCCGAATGTGTCAGCAAGAACGGAAACCTGCTGCTGAATGTTGGCCCGGATGCTAAGGGAAATATCCCGAAAGCTTCACTCGACATTCTCGCCGAGGTCGGCGGATGGATGAAGGAGAATGGGGAAAGCATATACGGCTGCGGCAGATCCGATCTTGAAAAACCCGAATGGGGACGCTACACGCAGCATGGCGAGACTCTTTACGCCCATGTGACGGAGGAGTGTGTCGGACAGCTGAACCTTCGCGGGTTGGGTGAACGGGTCAAATCCGTTCGCCTGCTGGCTGACAAATCGGAACTCCAGACGGCGGGCATCTGGAATACGGTCGAATTCAAGGGTGACGCATTCGTGACGCTTTCCGGAACCGGTTCACCGCTGCTTCCTGATGAGCGGGACACGGTGCTGGAGATTCGGCTGAAAGAAGGAACGGGCCTGTCGCAAGCCTGAACCTGTTTGGAGCGCTGAAACAGAAAGAAGGGATTGCATCCATTACGGAACAATCCCTTCTTTTTATGTGTGCTTTAACGGACATCAGCCTGACAGTGCCGGACTTTTGATGTTTTTGCCGACTTGTCGTCGTGCGTTTTACCCGGCTGACAACTCAAGGAGAGAAACAGCATGGGCTGGAAGGGTGAAGGACAAGCTGAGTTTTCCGTCCGTCGGTATGACAGTTACCGGTGGGGTCAGCAGTTCGAGCTTGTCCCGCGACTTGATGTCCGCGTACTGCGCATCATTCGGGTAGTCGGGCTTGCCTTGCGAGACCCATTCCGCATAGGCATTGCTGTGCGAGGCATCAATCCGTGCATGTTTCACCAGAACCGGCCCCTGCAGGGAGATTCCGGTTATGTGCAGCTCGATGTCCGCTTCCGATTCGATGTCACAATCGTCATGATGACTGTATATCAGGATCTGCAGTCGACCGTCATCCGAGGTGGAGGCCATTCCCGAAATGTCGGGTGTTTCTCCAGTGCCGAAATTGTCCCGATAGGCAAGGACATCATTTTCGCCGGAACTCGCAAACCCCAGTTCCCTCGTCCCCATGCGGGCGAACATTTTGAACACATTGAGAACCGCCTTGTCGATGCCTTGTGTCGTGAACGTGCGTGTACCTTCAAAACACCGTTCTCCGCGGAACAGGAAAGCCCAGGCCAGCGGACGGACATCCGCCTGCATGCTGCGGGCCACCCGTTCGATCTGATGATACCCGCAGGCCACATAGCTGGCGTAATACTCCGTATTTCGAAAATTCATGTTTTGGTTGTCATATTGCCCGCCAGCCGCCCATCCATCCGGATCCGCTTCCGAGAGGACGACTTCCAGACTGCCGTATCCATAAAGGTTCAAGGCTTCAAGCCCTGTTTTCACCTGTGAAACCTGTTTCCGGATGGAAGGGGTTTCTTTCGGCGGATTCAATTTGAAGGGAAATCCGCCGCCTTTTGTGTGGAACGTGGCAAAATCCAGTCTTGTACCCTTTTCTCCGGTGACCGCATGGATGCCGTTGGCACAGTGGTCCAGAAAGGCTTCCATGAACTTCAGGGAGTTGGCGCCGGGATTTGGGTCCGTCGTACCGGGTCCGCCCAGTTTCGCACCTTCGAGTACGGCATGGACCGCGGCTTCCGTGTAGTCGAACAACTTGAAGAATTCCTCGGGTGTTCCACGCCAGTAAAAGATATCGGGTTCATTCCAAAGTTCCCAGTACCAGGTGAGGACTTCCGCTTCACCGTATCTGTCCACGCAATGCCGCACCAGATTGAAGATAAGGTCGTACCATTTCTGATAGTCTTTCGGGGGATAGGACCAGAATGTTTTTTTGTACTCTTCGAACTGCTGCCAATCTCCCAT
>JAIFNI010000044.1 GCA_020047785.1 Clostridia bacterium | reverse complement strand
CTCCCGGCGCGGCAACGGGCAAGGTTTATTTCACCGCGGAGGATGCCGTCGAGGCATTCAAAGCCGGAGAAAAACAGATCATCCTCGTCCGACTGGAAACTTCCCCGGAAGATATTGAAGGCATGCACGTTTCAGAAGGCATTCTGACCGGACGTGGCGGCATGACATCCCACGCGGCCGTCGTGGCCCGCGGCATGGGCACCTGCTGCATCGCCGGCTGTGGAGAAATCCGCATTGACGAGAAGATGAAGACATTCACGGACAAAAACGGCAGAACATACGGCGAGGGGGATTGGATCTCTCTCGACGGGACGGCCGGCAATGTATATGGCGAAAAGATTCCAACAGTGGAAACGGAAATGACCGGCGATTTCGGTACCTTCATGGCATGGGCGGACGATGTGCGCACCATGAAGGTCCGGGCGAACGCCGATACCCCGCATGATGCCATGCAGGCCCGCAAGTTCGGTGCCGAAGGCATCGGCCTCTGCCGTACGGAGCACATGTTCTTCGAGGGCGAACGCATCAAGGCCATGCGTGAAATGATCGTGGCCCGTACGGAAGAACAGCGCCGCAAAGCATTGGACAAGCTTTTACCGATGCAGCGCAGCGACTTTGAAGGCATTTTCACTGAAATGAAGGGCTACCCGGTCACCATCCGGTACCTCGATCCGCCGCTCCACGAGTTCCTGCCCCAGGAAGAAGCCGACATTCAGCTCCTTGCCGCGGAGATGGGCATTGCCTTCTCTGAATTGAAAGCCATTGTTGCGTCCCTGCATGAATTCAATCCGATGATGGGCCACCGCGGCTGCCGTCTGGCGGTTTCCTATCCGGAAATCGCGGAGATGCAGACCCGTGCTGTCATCGAAGCCGCCATCAATGTGAATGCCAAGGGCATGACCGTTGTGCCGGAAATCATGATTCCGCTGGTCGGCGAAGTCAGGGAACTGAAATATGTGAAGGATATCGTGGTCAGAACAGCGGATGCCATCATCGCGGCGTCCGGCGTGAAGCTCGATTACAAGGTCGGTACCATGATCGAGATTCCCAGGGCTTGTGTCATCGCCGATGAGATTGCCGCCGAGGCGGACTTCTTCTCCTTTGGAACCAACGATCTCACGCAGATGACCTTCGGTTTCAGCCGCGACGATGCCGGTGTCTTCCTGGAACACTACTATGCCAAAAAGATTTACGAATCGGATCCGTTTGCCAAGCTCGATCAGAACGGCGTCGGCAAACTGGTGAAGATGGCTGTCGAGTTGGGCCGCAAGGTCAAGCCGGATCTCAAGCTGGGCATCTGCGGCGAACATGGCGGCGAACCGTCCTCCGTGGAGTTCTGTCACAGAGTCGGTCTGAACTATGTTTCCTGTTCGCCGTTCCGCGTGCCGATCGCCCGGTTGGCAGCCGCGCAGGCAGCCGTCGCCGAGGGGGACAAGCTCGGACAGAAATAATTGGGAACCCGCTCAGTCAAATCGATGCGGAGTCTGCCTTCGGGCCGGCTCCGTTTCCTTTTGACAGGAGGAATGGATGGCCTGAGCCGGCAGTCATGCCTTCGGCACAGGCGTGATGGGAGGAAACATGCAGTTGCCTGCGGATTTGCAGACAGCCCTTGAAAAACTGGCGCAGCTCCATGGCGGGGGTGATGCCGGAAAAATGGCACAGGCTGTTTCCGCCCGGTATCGCGACCGTCATCGGGATGGCGGTGAAGTGATGGTCGGATCCGATGTTCAGGCTGTCGCGTATGCCGTCACACGCATGCCGGCGACCTGGGCGGCTCTCCGTGCCAGCATGGAGCATCTGTCCGAAGTGATGCCCGGGTTTCATCCGACGTCCCTGCTTGATATCGGTGCCGGGACAGCGGCAGCGGCCTGGGCGGCGGCCGCTGTCTGGCCGGAATTGGAAAAATGCATCCTGCTGGAGCGTGCAGGCGCCATGATGCGTATCGGACGGGAGTTGTCCGCTGACGCGGCGCATCCGGCCGTTCAGGATGCGGAGTGGGTGGATGCGGATCTGCGGACCGGCTTGCAGGGAAAAACGGCAGATCTGGTTACGGCTGCCTATGTTTTGAATGAGACAGGAGAAAGTGGCCTCCTTCAGGCGGTCGATCTGTTCTGGCAGGCATCCGGAAGCGTTTTGCTGCTGGTTGAGCCGGGCACGCCCGACGGATGGCTGAGAATTCTCCGGGCGCGGGACCATCTTCTCGCACGGGGAGCGCATGTGCTGGCACCTTGCCCGCATGCACGGAAATGCCCGGTGAATGCGCCGGATTGGTGTCATTTTGTGGAACGGGTGAACAGACTCCGCACGCACCGGCAGATGAAGGATGCGGAACTTTCGTACGAAGACGAAAAATTCTCTTGGCTGGCTGTGGCAAAGGATAGAGCGGTGGACCATCTGAAAGGCTTTTCCGCCCGGATTCGCAGACATCCTGATATTCATTCCGGCTTCGTCCGTCTTTCCCTCTGTTCGAAGGAGGGGCTTCGGGAGGAAACTGTTTCCAGAAGCCGACGGGATGCCTGGAAAGCTGTGCGCGATGCAGCGAACGGCGACATCTGGCCGTTTGACACGGAAAAAAAGCCTTGATATACTGTATGGGTTGAGAGGGAGTAGTTGCTGAGGCAGGGTCAACATACTGGCGTTCATCGCCTGGTCCTGCCGCCGCACCGAAACTGGAGGAAAGCAGCAGCGTCTTGTTGATGAAGCGGTTGCCGGAATCTGAAATCGGAATGGTTGACGAGACTTTCGACATCTGTCCTGTGCCTTGTGCGCTGTGACGGATGTCGTCAGTCTTTTTTGTTGGCCTGAAACAAAGGTCTTGGAAAGAAGAGGAGATGCATCATGACAGGATCCATCACAGCCACCCTGATTGCCGTCGGCGCGGTCACCCTTGCGGAAATGGGAGACAAGACACAGCTGCTGGCCATGGCTTTTGCCTGCCGATACAAGGCCTCCAAAGTCATGATTGGTGTTTTCATCGCCACCGTCCTCAATCATGGCGCTGCCGTGGCGCTCGGAACATTCGTCGCGCGGAATGAATCGCTGAATGTCTGGATTCAGGCCATTGCAGCGCTTTCCTTCATCTTCTTCGGTCTGTGGACCATTCGGGGTGACAAGCTTGAAGGAGAGGAGAACCGGAAAACAAAATTCGGTCCGATTGTCACGGTCGCCATCGCGTTCTTCATCGCTGAACTCGGCGACAAGACCCAGCTGGCTACGATAGCGCTTGCAGCAAGGTTTCCCGAATTTCCGGTGCATGTTCTTTTCGGAACCACGACAGGCATGATCATCGCGGACGGCATCGGCATCCTCATCGGCGTTGTCATGTGCAGGCGCATTCCCGAACGGACCATCAAGCTCGTTTCAGCCGGTGCATTCATTGTATTCGGTTTTCTTGCCTGCTGGCAGGTGATGTCCGGCCTGCTCGGGTTCAGTACCGTGCTGGCGCTGGGCATTCTTTCGCTGCTCGCGGTCGCAACGGCTATTCCAACCGTCATCCTCATCCGGCAGGCGAAGATGGAAGAAGCCGCCAATCCGGTCGTCGCAGCGTACTGCAAAGTGCGGCCAACAGAGAAAAAGGATGAAGGGAAACGGAGCACATGAATCCGATTCAAGGGTGTCGCGCACAAGGTTGCCCGTCCGGACCGTGAAATGGTATGATGGTAGGGTTCCGAATCAAGGAACGGAACCTCACATTTCATACGGCAAGTCGTACGGCAAGTTTCGTATGGCAAGCGATTGGGAAGGCGGATTGTCATGTCCAAAGCCGATTTCATATTCAAGGATATGTGCCGGACCATCCTGGAGACAGGGGTTTCGGATGAGGGGACGGATGTCCGGCCACGCTGGGAAGACGGTTCACCCGCTTATACCATCAAGAAGTTCGGTGTGGTCAACCGGTATGATCTGACGGAAGAATTTCCGATTCTTACGCTCCGAAAAACCAGCTTCAAGTCCGCCATCGATGAAATGCTTTGGATTTGGCAGAAAAAATCAAACCGTCTGGCGGATTTGAACAGCCACATCTGGGATGCATGGCGTGATGGGAACGGAACAATCGGAAAAGCGTATGGGTACCAGCTTGGGGTCAAGCACAAATATCGGGAGGGTGAATTCGACCAGGTTGATCGCGTCCTCTTCGATTTGAAGAACAATCCACAAAGCCGTCGTATCATGACAAATCTTTACAACCACGGCGATCTGCATGAAATGCAGCTGTACCCGTGCGCATGGAGCATGACCTTCAACGTGTCCGGCAAGCGGCTGAATGCCATCCTGAACCAGCGGTCCCAGGACGTGCTGGTTGCGAACAATTGGAACGTCGTTCAATATGCCGTGCTTCTGCACATGTTTGCGCATGCCGCCGGCCTTGTGGCGGGTGAACTGGTTCATGTCATCGCAGACGCGCACATCTATGACAGACACATTCCGCTTGTCCAGGAGCTGCTGGAGCGTGAGCCGCATCCTGCCCCCATATTGCGGGTCAATCCCGATGTCAGGGACTTCTATGGCTTCCGTGTGGAAGATTTCACGCTGGAGAATTACCGGCACGGCGATTCCGTCAAGGGAATCCCCGTTGCGGTTTGACGTCAGGAAGGACGCTGCGTCAGGAAGGAAGCAACAGCATGAAGGTTCGCGATGATCTCATCCTGATTTCCTCCTCGGACCGGAACGGAGGCATCGGCAAGGACAATGCCCTGCTGATGCGTATTCCGGAGGACATGCGGCATTTTCGGGAACAGACGGTCGGGCAGACCGTCCTGGTAGGCCGGAAAACGCTCGAGACCTTCAAAGATGGCAAACCCCTGCCGAATCGTGATACCATTGTTCTTTCGGCGACACCCGGCTACGGGGTCGAAGGAGCGCAGGTCGCAGCGGACCTGAAGGCGCTCTTCGACCTGCTGGAAGCGGTGAAGACCCGAATCTATGTCATCGGCGGAGCATCCGTCTACCGCGATCTGATCGGATTCTGCAGCAGAGCCATCATCACGCGGTTCGACGCGGAATGGGAAGCGGACGCCCATCTTCCGGACATTTCGCAGGAAACCGGATGGATTTGCCTGGATGCAGGCGATTGGAAGGACAGTGAAAAGGGAATCCGGTATCGGATTCAGGAGTACATCAGGCACACCCCACAGGATCCGCATCAATAAACTGCATCAGGCAAGGGAGAACGACGCATGCGCAAGGAACTGGAAAAGACCTATGAGCCCGCGAATGTAGAAGAACGGCATTATCGGAACTGGATGGACAAGGGCTATTTTCATGCCGCGCCGGATCCGGAAAAGGAGCCGTTCTGCATCGTCATTCCCCCGCCGAACATCACGGGCCAGCTCCACATGGGGCACGCCCTCGACAATACGATGCAGGATATCCTCACGCGGTTCAAGCGGATGAAGGGGTACTGCACCTTGTGGCTGCCGGGAACGGATCATGCCAGCATTGCCACGGAAGTGAAGATCGTCGAGAAAATGGCGACCGAAGGTCTGACAAAGGCCGATATCGGTCGCGACGCCTTTCTTGAACGTGCCTGGGAATGGAAAAGCCAATATGGCGGCCGGATTGTGGAACAGCTGAAACGTCTGGGCAGTTCCTGCGATTGGGAGCGGGAGCGCTTCACGATGGACGAGGGCTGTTCGAAGGCTGTGCGCGAAGTGTTCGTGCGCCTGCATGAAAAGGAACTCATCTACCGTGGAGAGCGCATCATCAACTGGTGCCCCTGCTGCGCAACCACCATTTCAGATGCGGAAGTGGAATATGAGGAAAAGGATGGCCACTTCTGGCACATTCTCTACCCGGTGAAGGATGAACCCGGCCATTTCATTGAAATCGCCACGACCCGTCCTGAAACCCTGCTGGGAGATACAGCCGTCGCCGTGAATCCCGAGGATCCCCGTTTTGAAAAACTGGTCGGCAAGACGCTCGTTCTGCCTTTGGTGGATCGCGAGATTCCCATCATTGCCGATTCCTATGTCGAGATGGATTTCGGAACCGGTGCCGTGAAAATCACCCCGGCGCATGATCCGAACGACTTCGAAGTGGGTCTGCGTCACAGTCTCCCAATCATCAACGTGATGACCGCGGACGCGAAGATCAATGAAGCAGGCGGGAAGTACGCGGGACTGGATCGGTATGAAGCCCGCAAGCAGGTCGTTGCGGACCTGGAAGCCCTGGGCCTTCTGGTTCAGGTGAAGGCGCACAAGCATAATGTCGGTGCCTGTTATCGCTGCGGAACCGTGATCGAACCCCGTGCCAGCCGGCAGTGGTTCGTGAAGATGAAGCCTCTCGCGGAACCCGCCATTGATGCGGTGCGCGATGGAACCATCCAGTTTGTGCCCGATCGCTTTTCGAAGATTTATTACAATTGGATGGAGAATATTCAGGATTGGTGCATCTCCCGTCAGCTCTGGTGGGGACACCGCATCCCGGCCTGGTATTGCGACGACTGCGGACACATCACCGTTTCCCGTACGGATGCGGTCGCCTGCGAAAAGTGCGGAGGTTCCCATGTCCGGCAGGATGAAGACGTGCTTGACACCTGGTTCTCCTCGGCGCTCTGGCCTTTTTCCACGCTGGGCTGGCCGGAAAAGACGTCGGAACTTGATTACTTCTATCCCACCAGCGTACTGGTGACCGGATACGACATCATTTTCTTCTGGGTCGCCCGGATGATTTTCTCCGGTCTTGAGCAAATGGGGCAGGCACCGTTCAAACATGTGCTCATGCACGGTCTGGTCCGTGACGCACAGGGGCGAAAGATGTCCAAGTCCCTCGGAAACGGCATCGATCCGCTGGAAGTCATCGACAAGTATGGAACGGATGCGCTTCGCTATGCCCTCACCATCGGTACTTCGCCCGGGAACGACATGCGGTTCTCCGATGAAAAGCTGGAAGCGAGCCGCAACTTCGCGAACAAGATCTGGAATGCCTTCCGGTTCGTCATGATGAATTTTGACGAGGATCTTGATTTCTCGAAGGCAGACCCGGCCAATTATTCCGTGGCGGACAAGTGGATTCTCAGCCGTCTGAATACGGTAGCCCGCGACGTGACGGAAAACCTCGACAAGTATGATCTGGCCATCGGCCTGCAGAAGATCTACGAGTTCATCTGGGAGGAATTCTGCGACTGGTACATCGAAATGGTGAAACCCCGATTGTACGACCGCGAGGCAAAGGGACGTCTGGAAGGTCTGAAAGTCCTGAACGATGTGCTCATGGGCGCCATGAAACTGCTGCACCCCTACATGCCGTTCATCACCGAAGAGGTCTACAGCCACCTGATCACCGGGGATGAGAGCATCATGATTTCCGACTGGCCCGTGTTCACGGATGGAATTCTGTATCCCGAGGAGGAAAAAACGTTCGCGACGGCCATGGAAGTCATCCGCAGCATCCGGAACATCCGCGCCGAGATGAATATTCCGACCGGCCGGAAGGCGAAGGGGATTCTCGTAACACGGAATGAGGCACTGATTGCGGCTTTCCGTGCGGAGGAAAACAATTTCAAGAGACTGGCCACGCTTTCGGATCTGCAGATGCAGTCCGATCGGGCAGGCATTGACGACACGGCTGTCGCAGCAGTGGTCGACGGCGCGGAGATCTATCTGCCGCTTGCGGAGTTGGTGGACCTGGACAAGGAGATCGAACGGCTTGAGAAGGAACGGGCGAACCTGACGAACGAAGTGGAGCGCGTCGGAAAGAAGCTGGAAAACGAAAGCTTCGTGGCGAAGGCACCGCCGGCTGTGATTGAGGCGGAACGCGGCAAACAGCGCATGTATGGTGAAATGCTCGAAAAAATCGAGGAACGCCTGACGGGTTTCCGGAAGGCAATGAAGTGATGGACCGGTCACGGCTTGTTCTCCAACGCAAGATGCCGCTGTATGTCACCGAATTACGTGATTCTGGATGAAATGGCACTTGCTGTCCCGTTACATGCAGAATTCCATAGGAATCCGCATAACAACTCGGAAAAGAGAGATGTTGCATCAGAAACAATGTTCGATGTCGATTTGTTGCGTAACAATGGCTTGCCGAGGTGAATAGTGGACAATCGGATTCGGTTTTTATGCTGCCTGCTGGCAACGGTTCTGATTCTGGCCTCGGCGCCTTTCCTTTGGAGACCGCCGGAAGTGGTGGCAGCCGCACCGATCGCCGAGGAGCCTGCAGCCCCGACGCCAACGCCGTCCGCGGAAGAAAGTGCGCGGCCGGTTGCGACACCCCTCAGCACACCGATCCCCCTGAAGCAGGAAACCATCACGGACAACCAGCACTATGTGGAAACGCTTGTGACCGAAGACAGCACGAACATTCTCATCTGCGCCCCTGATCCCTCCGCCTGGAACATGGACACCATCCTGATCGCGAGCATCAGCCCGTCATCGGGGAAAGTATCTCTCATCAGCCTCCCCCGGGATATTTACATCTCGTACAGTGATTCCCTCGAGGCAGCCCTGGAGGAAGTGAAACCCGGGCTCATCGACCAGCCCGGCATGAGAAAAATCAACGCGGCCCATTCCATTGGAGACAAACTGAAGTATAAGGAGGGGATCGGCCGCTTTGATCGGCCATATCTTGAATTCCTTGCAGACTTGCTGGAAGAGGTCTTTGCCATCCACATCGATGATTATGTATATCTCCAGACCAAGGGTTTTCGCCGCATCGTCGACTATTTCGGCGGTGTTACGGTGAATGTCCCTGTCCGCATGTTCTATGAGGACCCCACACAGGAACTCCTGATTGACATCCAACCAGGCTCACAGCATCTTGACGGCATGCAGGCTGAAGGCTTT
>JAIFNI010000054.1 GCA_020047785.1 Clostridia bacterium | reverse complement strand
TCAACAAATGCTGGGTCAACAAATGCTGGATCAATAACGGCCGGGTCAACAACGGCTCCCGAAAAAGAAAGAAGGCTGGCCTATGAAGGATCAGACCAAGCAATCAAAATCGTCACTCTTGAAGTTCATCCTTTTTGCCCTGTTGATCGGGGGCATCCTTCTCGCCTCCGTGATGGGCTGGATTGATATCAACCGCGTCACGGACTGGCTGACGACGATCAAGAACGAACCGCTGGCTCCCTTGATCTTTGGGTTGGTTTACTTGGCCGGTGTTGTGCTTGCCCTGCCTGGTGCGGTGCTGACGCTCTTTGCCGGAGCTACTTTTGGATTCTGGACCGGTCTGCTGGTCACGGTGATTGCCGCGAATCTTGGTTGCATCGCGACCTTTTGGTTATCGCGTATTTTGGGGAAAGGAATGGTTGACAGAATCGCCAAACCGGGCAAGTTCGTCGATAAAATCAATGGAATGCTGGACAAAAACGGGTTTCTGGTGATGCTGTATCTGAGGATGATTCCGGCCATCCCGTTCAATGCAATCAACTACGCGATGGGCATGACGAAAATCCGCTTTGGCACCTATGCACTTGGCAATCTGGTCGGCATGCTGCCAGGCACGGCGGTATACATTTATCTGGCCGCCAGTGTGGTCGATATCCGCGACCGACCCGAAGGCATCATCATTCCCGTTTTGCTGCTCGCATTGCTGTCGGTGGGCACCTGGTTCTTTCAGAAAAAAACAAAACCGGCCGCTTCCAAAGAAAAGACAGAAACAGAGGGAGTGTCACGATGATTGATACGAAAATGAGGTCCACCTTTCAACCCATCATCAATCACCTTGCAAAACCATTCGTTTTCATGGGAATTTCACCCAATACGGTCACCGCATTCGCATTTTGCATCGGGGTTCTTTCAGGTGCATTGGTTGGATTCGGCCTGCTGATCCCGGCCTTTGCGCTATTATGGCTTTCCGGGCTGCTTGATGTGCTGGATGGCACAGTGGCACGCCTGACGAAACGGTCTTCTCCTGTCGGAGCCTATCTGGACCTGATTCTGGACAGGATGGTTGAAGCGGCCGTCATCCTTGGGTTTGCGGTTTTCATGCCGGACATACAGCTCATCGGCCTGATTTTTCTCACTTCCGTGATTTTCAACTTCACGACCTTTATTGTGGCAGGTTCGCTGTTTCCCAACAAAGGCGAGAAAAGCATGCATTATGATATCGGTATCGCGGAACGGACAGAGACCTTCATTGTCTTTTCCCTGATGATGCTCTTTCCGCTGCAGTCTCCCATCATTCTGCTTGCATTTTCGGGCGTTGTCTTTTTGACCGGCTTTATTCGTTTCTTCAGAACCATCCGGAACTATCGGGACCGTCAAGCACCACGCAGATGAACAAGCGAATGGAGGATCCACTTTGATGACACACGCAAGATTGAGACAAGGAATCGTTATGCTCGTTGCATCCATACTGCTCCTGACCGGGTGCGGGAAAGCCGTCAACGCTGCGCCAGCCAGTTGGGAACAGGTCGTGAAGGATGGGAAAAACCAGGAGGTCACCATCCTCATGTGGGGCGGGAATGAAAGCATCAATCAGTACATGGACGGCTTTGTCGCGGAAAATCTGAAAAAGATGTATGGCATCAAGCTGAACAGAGTTCCGATGAATGCCCCTGAGTATTTGAGCAAACTGCTGAATGAAAAGAAAGCAGGTTTGACGGCAGGCACAGCAGATCTGTTATGGATTAATGCCGAAAACTTCCGGACCGCCAAAGACGGGGGTCTGCTGTGGGGACCGTTCACGGACATGCTGCCGACCCTGAAGACCGCGTATGACCAAGCCGCATCAGACTTGTCGATGGATACGGGCATCCCGATCCAGGGATATGAGGCAATCTGGGGGCGTGCACAGCTCGTTCTCACGTATGATGCCGCAAAAGTGCCCAATCCGCCCAAAACGTATGCAGAGCTTTTGACATGGGCACAAGAAAACCCCGGTCAGTTTACCTATCCAAAGCTGCCGGACGATTTTGTGGGAAGTGCCTTTGTTCGGAATGCCTACTACGAATTGACCGAAAACCCGGAGTCACTTCTGTCCGATATGGACAAAGCAGCCTTCGAGAAGTTTTCGGAACCGGTTGTCACGTACTTTCAAGAACTGGCTCCTTATCTGTGGCGGGAAGGCACAGCTTATCCGGTCACGCAGGCACAGCAGGACGAATTGTTCAAAAACGGGGAAGTTGCCATGACCATGGGGTTTGAAGTCGGAAAAACCGCAGGGCTTGTGAAATCCGGCGTTTACGCTGAAACCGTGAAGGCATATGTGTTCGATACCGGAACCATCGGGAATGCGCATTATCTGGCGATTCCCTATCATTCCCCACAGAAGGCGGCCGCCATGCTGGTGGTGGATTTTCTGGAAAGCCCCAGTGCGCAACTGGAAAAATTCGATCCCGAAGTTTGGGGGGATATGCCTGCCCTTGATGTCACAAAGCTCGACGACACGCAAAAAAAACGGCTGGCTGAATTGGAATCCGCACCGGGCACCATCCCCATGGCCGCTCTATCCGCAAAACGCAATCCTGAAATGAAGTCGGTTTACATCGACTACATCAAGGAGATTTGGGCCGCAAACATCGGTCAGTAAGGCGCCGGAAAGAAATCACGGAGGGACACATGCGAAGCAAAACAGCCCCGCTTCTGCTGCTCATGCCAATCCTGCTTTTATATGGCGTGCTGATTGGTGGCGGGCTCCTTCATACGTTCGTCGAGAGCCTGGGATATATCCCGGCCGTTGGGCTGCACGAAATCAGTTTTTCAGCATACCGGCTCAACCTGGGTGATTCATTTGCCGGCAGCATGCTCTTTTCGATTGCCATCGCCTTTGTGTCCAGTTCCCTTTCAACCATTCTTGGTTTTTTGATTGCCTGCGTCATGACCAACTCGGGCCACCACCCCATCCGCACCCTTACCCAACGCATGCTGCAAGTCGGTGTGATTCTGCCGTATCTCTATGTGATTTTCATGGCAACCACCTTTTTTGGGCAAAGCGGCATGATCTCACGGGTGTTTCACCTGCTGAACATCACAACCGAACCGAAAGATTTCCCCAGACTCATTCTCGATCCTGCCGGAATCGGCATGATCCTGGTGTTTGTGTTGAAAGGGACGCCCTTTGTCGCACTGTTTTCCTTCAATATCCTGTCGCATGTCAGCAGCCGTTACGGCCATGTCGCACGTACGCTTGGGGCGAGCGGGCAGACCATTCTGAAGCGGATATACCTGCCGCTTTGCTCTTCGGGGCTGGTCTGGAGTTCATCCGTTCTGTTTGCCTACAACCTCGGTTCATTTGAGGTGCCATACCTGATGGGCAGCCTGCGTCCTGTCACCTTATCAGCCAAGCTGTACAGTTCGTTCATCAGCCCGGATATTCGTGATATTCCGCAGACCATGGCGGCAAACATTCTGTTGCTGGCACTCGGACTCGTCGCACTGACTTTGTACGCGATGTTGGTCAGGCGTTTGACAGCAGGAAGGAGACGCTGATGAAAAAAGCATGGATGCTGCTCATATCTGCATTCTTCCTCCTTCCGCTTGTTGTGATGGTGCTGTATTCTCTGTTTTTGCGGTATCCATACCCAAGTTTGATCCCAATCGGCTTTACCTTCGGCTTTTGGGAAAACATGCTCTTTCAGAATCCGCTTTTTTGGCCAAGCCTGCTGACGAGTTCATGGGTTGGTTTTCTGAATGGCGCTCTTTCCTGCATCGTCGGCCTGATGACGGCAAGAGCCCTCTTAAGGCATGACTTTCCAATGAAGAAAACGCTTCGGTTTTTGACATCAATGCCCTTGTTCATCCCGGCTACCGCACTCTTTCTGGGTGCCCATCTGGTTTTGCTGCGGCTGCACCTCACAAACACGCTGATTGGGATCGTGCTGGCCCATATGCTTGTAACCATTCCGTATGCGACGAATATCTTCATCGCATACTTTCTGGGTATTCAGCAGGACTTGGAAAACGCGGCCCGGGTGCTGGGCGCCTCTGCGCTTGTCATCGCGGAACGAATCCTCCTTCCCCTGTTGAAGCCAGGGATCTGGCTCTCTTTTTCCATTGGCTTTTTGATTTCCTTCTCGGAATACTTTTCGACCTTTCTCATTGGGGGTGGCCATATTCGGACGCTGTCGTCCCTGTTCTACCCGTTCGTCGGAAATGCTGATTCTGGAAACGGCAGTGTGTTGGGGTTGGTCTTCTTATTGATGAATTTGACCGTTTTCATCTTGGCCGATACGTTGGCCAAGAAAAACAAAACGGTTCAAACCTATTTATATGACATGAACTGAAACGATGGAGAGAGCAACGGATGACGGTTGGCAATGACGGAAAGCAACACCAGAAAGATACGACGGAAAGAAGCAACGGATGGGTGCAGACCCGGACAAGGAGTTGCCCATGGGCATGACACTCAAAAACATCACTGCTTCCTATGAAGGCAAGATTGTTCTGAACAATCTGAGTCTGGATATCCCTCATGGAAAACTGGCATCCATTCTGGGGGTGTCAGGTGCAGGGAAAACAACGATTCTGCGTGTGATCGCCGGTCTGATGAAACCCGATTCCGGGTCTGTTTTCATGAACGGAAAGGACATCACAAATCTGCCTGCCGAGAAGCGGAATATCGGGTATGTGTTTCAGAGTCCGCTCTTGTTTCCGCATATGACCGTAACGCAAAATATACGATTTGGGCTGGAAACCCGAAAATGGCCTGAAGACAGAATGAGAACAAGAGTTCAATTGCTGCTGAACGTCCTCTCCCTGGAAGGGCTTGAAGATCGCTTGCCGGAAAAGCTCTCGGGTGGACAGCAGCAGCGTGTCGCCATTGCCAGGGCATTGGCGCCGGAGCCCGGCATCCTTCTGATGGATGAGCCGTTTTCCAGCCTCGATCCGCAGCTTCGGAAGAGTTCGGGAGATCTCATCCAATCCATTCAAAAAGCGATGGGGATCACCATTGTGTTTGTGACACACGATCGCGAGGAAAGCCTCTCCTTGTCTGACCAAATCACATTGATTGGCGAGGGGCGCAGCATACAGTCGGACAGCCCGCTGATAATATACAACAAGCCGGTGAACAAGGAAGTGGCAGCCTATATGGGTGAATGCAACTTTCTGCGAGGCGAGGTGCGGTCGGGTGTGTTTTCCAGCCCTTTTTGCACGGTGGACGCAGCCGGCTGTGAAAATGGTTCATACGAACTGCTGGTGAGACCCCATCGGATCAGGATTGCGTCCTATGAGATGAATCCAGGTCATTCGGCCGACATTGATTCTATTTATCGTGTGAAATCGATAAACACAGTCGGGAAAAAGCAGGAGATCCGCTTGATCCCAACGCATTCGATCAACAGCGCCAAACACGGCAATTTCGTTCCGAACGATTCGGATGGGGAAACGGATGGCGAAACGGATGAAAAGACAGATGGAGGAACAGTTGGAGGAACAGATGGAGGAACAGAAGACGTAGCGTATGCAAGCGGGCATCTGCTGGTGGAAACCTATACCAACACAAGGTTGAATGAAGATGATTTGGTGACAGCATCCCTTTTCCCGGACACAGGCGATGCCTTATGCTTTTTTCGTCTATGATGGACACGAATTCATCTTTCGTGTGCTAGTCTGTAAACACGCTGATCACACTATATAATTGTATGAATATAGGCGTATTTATAAGGCTTCCTGGTGATTCGCCGCGAAGCATCAAGAGTCTACCAAGGAACTTCCCGGATGCTTCCAAGGCGCATCCCGAGCGTTTCCGAAACAGGCTCATCACCCTTGCAAGCCTTTTTCCACAATGCTTTTCACGATTCCAAAGAATGCTTTGTTTGGGATGATGCGTCTCAAGACAAGCAGGAACGGCGCATGGCTGCCAATGGAGTACCGCAATCGCCAGGAGTTGTCACTTGCGGCCTGGAATATCTTTTTGGCAACCACCTCGGGACCGGGTGCTGTATCCCCGAATCTTTGCGTGTTTTCGAAGGCAACTTTCAGGTAGTGGTCATAATCCGTGAGGCCTTCCATTTGAAACAATTCCTGAGATCGGCTGTAAAAATCTGTCTTGATGGCACCGGGCTCAATCAGTTTCACTTTGATTCCAAAACTTTTCAGTTCATAATGCAGGGATTCCGAGAAGCCTTCAACAGCCCATTTTGTTCCATGATAAAGACTGTAGAGAGGGAATGTGATCTGCCCGCCAACCGAGCTGACAGTCATGATGGTTCCCGCTCTCCGCTTTCTGAAATGAGGCAGGATATGCCTGATGACATTCATGACGCCGAATACATTCGTATCAAACTGCTTCCGGATCTGCTCTGTGGTTGCCGCTTCGAAGACGCCTACAGCACCATATCCCGCATTGTTCAGCAACACGTCGATTCCGCCGAAATCCTTGATCGCCGAATCAATGGCAGCGGAAATGGAAGCTTCGTCCCCGACATCAAGCTTGTATATCTTTACATGATCCAGCTTTGCCAAATCATTCGACTTTTCCGGGGTTCTCATGGTTGCCGCGACATTCCATCCATTCCTGCTGAAATAATCAACGGTTGATTTCCCGATTCCGCTGGATGCACCAGTGATGAGTATTGTTTTTCTGTCCATCAATTCTTGCTCCTTCAGAAACCGTTGCAACTCGAAGGTGTAGCCGTTCGGATCCACACTCATCGCTGTTTTGACTATATCACAATCTCACCGCTGCGTGGACGAACTTCTCATGGTATTCTGATTGCAGAGGTGATCCCGTTTATGGTTCAAATCAGGCATCTTTCCATCCATCACAAGAAGGATCTGACGGATCTGGTCCGGGATCTTTCCTATACCCTGCGTCCGGGTGACAAGACCGTCATCATCGGCGAGGAGGGAAACGGCAAGTCCACGCTCCTCAAGCTGCTGGTCGACCCTGCTTTGGTTGACAGCTATGTCGAGTATTCCGGAGAGATTGCCGTGCGAGACGAACTCGTCGGGTATCTGCCGCAGGAGCTGCCTGCCGTGGATCGGGACAAGAAGCTCTTCGATTTCTTCAATGAGCTTCCTTTGTTCCTGGATTTCACTCCCCGGGAGCTGGCCGGAATTTCCAACGAACTGGGGCTTCCGCTGGATTTTTTCTACGCGGATCAGCCGGTGGGAACCCTTTCCGGCGGGGAGCGGATCAAAGCGCAGTTCGCGCGGATTCTCCTGCAGCGTCCCACCGTGCTCCTGCTGGACGAACCCTCCAACGATATTGACATTGCAACGCTCGAGTGGCTGGAACGCTTTCTCGCGGCGAGTCTTCTCCCGGTGCTTTTCGTGTCACACGACGAAACCCTGATCGAGCGAACGGCCAATGTGGTCATCCATCTGGAAATGGTCCGAAAGAAAACGCTGCCGCGACACACCATTGCACGGATGCCATACCGGCAGTATATTGACGAACGCATGGCCCGGTTCGAGCACCAGGAGCAGCTCGCGGGCAAGGAACAGGAAGAATATGAAAAGAAGATGGCGAAATACCGCCAGATCGAAGCGAAGGTGGAACACCAGCAGAACGCCATCTCCCGGCAGGATCCGTCCGGCGGGCGGCTGCTGAAGAAGAAAATGCATGCGGTCAAGTCGATGGGACGCCGGTTCGAGCGGGAAAAGGACGACATGACACAGCTTCCGGACACGGAAGAGTCCATTCTGCTGCGGTTTCAGGGAACCAAACCGGTTCCTTCCGGGAAAACCGTGCTGGAATTGGATGTGCCGGCGCTTTGCATCGGGGAGACTGGAATCGTTCTGGCCCGGAACCTTCGGCTGCATGTGGGCGGTGGTGAAAAAGTATGCATCACCGGCCGGAATGGCGCCGGCAAAACCACCCTGCTGCGCCGAATCGCGGATGAACTGTGCGCGCGCTCCGACCTGCGCGCAGGCTATATGCCTCAGAATTATGAAGAATTGCTCGATGGCTCGAAAACACCCGTGGATTTCCTGTCCCGAACCGGTTTCAAGGAAGAAATCACGCGCATCCGCACCTGGCTCGGCAGCATGAAGTTCACCGCGGAGGAAATGGCCCGTCCCATCTCGGAGATGTCCGGCGGGCAGAAGGCGAAGCTTTTCTTTTTGAAAATGAACCTGGATCATGCCAATGTGCTGATCCTGGACGAACCAACCCGCAACTTCTCCCCCTTGTCGAATCCCGTCATTCGGGAAGTGCTGCAGGCATTCGAGGGGACCATCATCAGCGTGTCGCACGACCGCAAGTATATCGCGGAGGTGTGCGACCGGGTGCTGGATTGGACAGAGCTGGCGAAAAGAGGTTCGTGACAGGATGGACCCACAATGCCGGTTTGCTGTGCGGTCAGGACTGTCCGACCTACGCCTTTGCATGGTATCATGAAAGGCAGCAGCCTCATGGAGGCTGGAACCGCAGCGACTCACAGGAGCAGACCGCAACAACTCACTGGAGCGGGTCATCTTGTTTCACGGGAATCGAACCGCTGCATTGATACGGAATGGGTGCATGCCATCCATGCAAGGAGTACCGCGATGTCATTCACCATGATTCATGAAGTCCCTACCCCTTCGGAGATCAAAGGAATGATTCCGCTGCCCGAACGTCTCGCAGAGATCAAAGCCGGCAGGGATCGTATTCTCATGGATATTTTCACGGGCCGGGATTCCCGGTTTGTCCTGATAGTAGGCCCCTGTTCCGCGCATGACCCCGAGGCGGTTCTGGCATACGCCGTCAAACTGGCTGTCGTCCAGGAGAAGGTGAAGGATAGAATTCTTCTGATTCCCCGCGTCTACACAAACAAGCCCCGCACCA
>JAIFNI010000224.1 GCA_020047785.1 Clostridia bacterium | reverse complement strand
GCCGTGCCCCCTTTCGGCAAAACGGAGAACGGCTCCGTTCCGCCAGAAAAGCGAAGTGCAGCGGAACATTTTTAATTTCATTCAATTGAATTTCAAGAAATATGTGTGGCTTCTCCGCAGGATGGGTATGAAAGAATTACATACCATCCGGTATGGATTCAGGTGCAGAATTCAAGCGCGAGGAGGGCAAAAACATGTCATTTCACGATTTCAGGCTCCATTCCCTGGAGGGCAACGAGGTATCCCTGTCCGATTATGAAGGCAAACTGGCAGTCGTCGTGAATGTTGCAAGCAAATGCGGCTTTACGTACCAATATGAAGCCCTTGAGAAACTATATGAAGACTATAAGGACAAAGGAGTCGTGGTTCTAGGATTCCCCTGCAACCAGTTTTTCGAGCAGGAGCCGGGTGACAGCGAGGAAATCAGAAATTTCTGCAGCATCAACTATGGTGTGACTTTCCCGCTCTTTGCCAAGATCGATGTGCGGGGAGAATCCGCCCACCCGCTTTATCGTTGGCTGACCGCCTCGGCTCCTTACGAAGGTCTGGATGAAAGCACACCGGGCGGTGGGAAACTTGCAGGTCATTTCAAGAAACATTTTCCGGAGGAATACCTGAAGGACAATGAAATCAAATGGAATTTCACGAAATTCGTCATCGGACGGGATGGCAAGGTGATCAAGCGTTTTGAGACACCGGTCGAGGTGGATGACATTCGAAAATATCTCGATACGATTGTCTGAACGCGTTTGTCGAACTGAACGGGAAAGGACCCGGGCGTTCTCGCCAAGGTCCTTTCTTTTTTTGTTTTCCCGTCTCATGATGCCACAGGACACACCGCATGTATAGGGTTCATCCATAGAGGAATCATGAGGAAGGAACTGGAGGAGATCAATTGGCTGGCGAATAAGGGACCCGGTTCATGAAGTGGACCTCAATGCCGGAAACGATCGGACCATCCGCTTCCGATGCGGTTTTCACGGACTGCCAGTCCGGATCGGCCGAAAAGGTTTCGAAACAGCGGTCGCGCGTGGCACGATCCTCATGTTCGAGGACATAGTATATGGTTTCCTTTCCATCGGCATCTTCCCAAAAATCGACCGTCCTGATGCCGTGCCGCTTGAAAAGCGTGAGGGTATGTTCCGAAAACCGTGCATGGATGGCAGGCAGACGGCCGGGATGCATGTGGTAGATCCTCAATTCGTAAAGCATGGTGCACATCCTCTCCTGTTCCTGTATGATTGCTCGCGCAAATGGTTGCGCCAGCGCTTCATCCGGTTCAATATCCGTTCGGGTTTCCCGATTGCCAGCGCCAGGAATCTTCACACATCCGTTCAATGCCCAGTTCCGCTTTCCAGCCGAGTTCCCGTGCGGCTTTCGACGGATCCGAATAGGAGGTGCCGATATCTCCGGGGCGACGGGAGACGACCTTGTACGGTATGACCTTTCCGGAAGCCTTCTCGAAGGCCTTCAGCACGTCGAACACACTGTATCCGACACCGGTGCCCAGGTTGTAGGCGTCCGTTCCCGGACCTTTCATGACCTTGTCCAGCGCCTTCAGATGCCCCTTTGCGAGGTCGACGACATGAATGTAGTCGCGGACGCCGGTTCCATCCGGGGTTTCATAATCATCCCCGTAAACAGACAATTCCGTACGCTTCCCGATGGCGATCTGCGTGATGAACGGCATGAGATTGTTCGGGATGCCGTTCGGGTCTTCCCCGATGAGCCCGCTTTCATGCGCACCGATCGGGTTGAAGTACCGGAGCAGCGCGATGCTCCAGGACGGATCCGACACGGACAGGTCACGCAGGATTTCCTCGATCATCAGCTTGGTCCTGCCATAGGGATTGGTGGCGCTGAGTGGGTACTCCTCGCGCAGCGGAACGGTTTCGGCCATGCCATAGACCGTGGCGGAAGAACTGAACACCAGACGTTTCACCCCGGCCTTGCCCATTGCCTCCAGCAGCATCAGGGTGCCGGTGATGTTGTTGTGGTAATATTTGAGCGGAATGGAGACGGATTCTCCGACAGCCTTGAGCCCGGCGAAATGGATGACCGCGTCGATGGCATGTTCCGCAAAGATGCGGTCCAGCGCGGGTTTGTCCAGAAGATCCGCCTCCACGAAGGCTGGTGTCTTTCCGGTGATGGCTGCGACGCGTTTCAGCGCCTCCGGCTTGCTGTTGGAATAATTGTCCACAACAAGGACATCATGTCCCGCATGCAACAGTTCCACGCACGTATGTGAACCGATATATCCGGCTCCGCCGGTGACGAGTATCTTCATTCCGTCACCTCCCTTGCGCCGTCTCCGATGTCGGAGACATAGAACGCGCAGTCATGCCCGATCGCCGCGCGATAGGCAGCTCCCACCTTTTCCTTGACCGCGTCCACCGCTTCGTTTCTAACCAGTGCCACCGTACAGCCGCCGAAACCGGCGCCTGTCATGCGGGAACCGATGACGCCCTCGCAGGAGCGGAAAGCGTCAACCAGCGCGTCAAGTTTCAGGCCGGTCACTTCGTACAGATCCCGGAGTGAATCGTGGGACTGGTCCATCAGCTGACCGAACAGCACGAGGTCTCCCTTTTTCAGCGCTTCCACGGAACGGAGCACGCGGTCGTCCTCGTAGACGACATGTGCCACACGGTTGCGTACGACAGGATCGGCAATCAGGTGGCCATGTTTCTCAAAATCGGCGGCACTTACATCCCGCAGGCAGGTGGCCTTCGGCAGCGCCTGTTTCAGAATCTCCAGACCGGCTTCGCATTCGGCACGCCGTTCATTGTACTTGCCTTCGCCGAGGGAACGTTTGTGGTTCGTGTTGGCGATGACGATGGAAACACCTTCCAGCACCAGCGGCACCCACTCGTATTCGAGGGTGAGGCAGTCCAGGAAGATGGCATGGTCCTTTTTGCCCATGGCGGAAGCGAATTGATCCATGATGCCGCACATGACTCCGATGAAGTTGTGCTCGGCCGTCTGGGAGATTTTCGCCATCTGGATGGGGTCGATGGAAACCGGCTTGTTCCCTGCGCCCAGGGACACCAGCGCGAATGCAGTGGCCACTTCGATGGCGGCGGAGGAAGAAAGCCCGCTGGCAAGCGGAACCTTGTCCTCATACAGCAGGTCGCAGCCGACCAGCGGGAAACCGGCCTTCTGCAATTCATCGGCCACGCCGAGTTGGTATGCGCCCCATTTGATGTCCCGGCTCTTCTGCAGATCATCCAGATCCGCTTCCACAATCACCTTCAGATCGGTGGCGACCAGACGGACTTTCCGATCCGAACGGGGCCTGGCCAGAACGGTCGTGGCCAGCGTGAGTGCGGCCGGAAAAACAAATCCGCCATTGTAGTCGGTGTGCTCGCCAATCAGATTCACGCGACCGGGCGAGGTGAACAGGCGAATCCCATCGGCGTTCCCGCCGAAATACCCGATAAATTCCTTGACGAGGGCTGTCTTGTCCATAACTGCCTCCTCTTGTTCCTTCACGCTTTTTTCAGGAATCTTTCATCTTCTCACGTTATTTCAGGAATCTTTCATCTTCTCACGTTATTTCAGGAATCTTTCATCTTCTCACGCTTTTTCAGGAATCTTTCATCTTCTCACGATTTTTCAGGAATCTTTCATCTTCTCACGCTTTTTTCAGGAATCTTTCATGCGCTTCACGCAGTTCAATGGCCTTCTCTTCCGGTGCGGTGGGATTGCAGTGCGCCCAGACACCGGTTTCACTCGATGCGTTGAACTTCTGCTTGTCGCCGGAACGCATGGGTGGGAAGAACTCGATGTGAAAGTGGTAATCTTCGCTGAAATCGCCGCTGTTGACCGGATTCTGGTGCATGCACATCATGTACGGGAAAGGCTTGCTGAACAGACTGTCCAGCGTGCCGACCGTTTCCCGCAGCGTGGCGGCAAGGGATGTCTTTTCCGGATCCGTCATCTGGACCAGATTCTGGAAATGACGCTTGGCATAGATGTAGACCCCGTAAGGATACTCCGTGAAGAAAGGCAGCACCACGGAGAAGTGCTCATTCTCGAATATGACCCGTTCCTGCTGCTCCTGTTCTTCCCGCAGCATTCTGCAGAATATGCATTCGCCTGTTTCAGCGTGATGCTCCTTTGCGGACTGGAGTTCCAGTTCGATTTTCTTGGGAACCCACGGATAGCCGTAAATCTGGCCATGGGGATGAGGCATCGTGACGCCGACCACTTCACCACGGTTCTCGAAAATGAAGACATATTTGATTTTTTCGTCTTCGGAAATGGCTGCAAAACGTTCCGTCCAGAGGTCCACCAACTTTCTGATATGTGAAACCGGCAGCTCCGGAAGGGTAATCGTATGCTTCGGAGAATAGAGAATGACCTCGCATTTTCCATAAGCGGGCGCTGTCTTGAAAAAGTCCGTGGCGACCGGATCAGGCTCCGGCGGTTCCGGACTGAGCGCCGGGAAGTCATTGTCATATTTGAAGACCTCATAGTCCGGCACTTTCCCGCCGGAAGGACAGAACGGACACCAGTCCTTGGGCATCTGGGGCCGGCCCTGTCTGTGGGACGCAATCATGACCCAGTCTTTCGTGAGGGGATGCCAGCGGAGTTCAGCCATGTCGGATGCTCCTTCCTATGCTCGGAGATGTTGGTTTGTGCTGTCGTCGGTGAAGTTGCCGGCGCCGTTGTCGGTGAAGTATGCCGGCGCCGATGACGGCGAAAAAATAAACTGTTCGAACCCATCGTCATTCCTGTCAGGTTCCCCCTCATTATATGTTTGTGTGAACCCATGGACAATGGTAGAATGTGATCATTTCTTGTGCAGATGTTGTTTTTGGCATAGTTCCGTGAAAGGATTCCGAGGCGCGAAATGCTAGAGAAACACTATATCCGGCAAAAGGACAATACGGATCTGAATGTGTACCGATGCGGCGTGGAAGCGTGTTCCCCCGGACATTCCTGGGGTCCCGGCGTCCGCGACCATTATCTGGTTCATGCCATCCGGGAAGGGCAGGGCGTCCTGCAGATCGGCGGCCGGTCATGGCGACTTGGCGCCGGGGACGGATTCATCCTTCCGCCCGACGTACTCGCCTTCTGGCAGGCGGATGCGGAAACTCCGTGGACCTACTCCTGGGTCGGTTTTCACGGTCTCCGTGCCGCAGCCGTACTGGAAAAAGCCGGACTGGACGCGGATGCTCCGGTATTCCGGCATGAGGGCGACGAGCAGCTGCTTTCCTGTCTGGACCAGCTTGTAACCGTGGCCCGGCAGGAGGATGCCGGCAGGATGAGCACACCTGTGGACCTCATGCTGACCGGGCATCTTTTCCGGTTCCTGTCACGATTGATGACCCTGTGTCGGGAAACCGGTCCGTCACGCGGCCATGATGCGGATACAGCAAGACATGTCCGTAAGGCGATGGCGTATCTGTCGCGCCATTATCCGGATGCATTCCGCATTTCGGACATGGCCCGCGCGCTCGGACTGGATCGCAGCTATCTGTCCACGTTGATCCGGAAGCAGACAGGCTCCTCGCCCCAAGCCCATCTCATCCGGCTGCGCATGGAAAGAGCCGCCTTCCTGATGGGGAATCCGCAGTTGTCCATTGCGGATATTGCGCGGTCGGTCGGTTATGAAGATCCCGCCCAGTTTTCGAAAACGTTCCGGCATGAATATGGACAAGCGCCTGGCCACTTTCGAAAGGGATTACAGCAAAATTAGCACCCGTATGTTTATCGCCAGCCGTACAGCCATGGTCCCGGTCTTCGCAGAAATAGGACGGTGATTCCCTCGCAACCCCTAATGGCCGGGATGAGGGACCCGGCATCCCGAAGGAAGTCTGTCGTGCCTGTTTCTCCTGCATCGGTCCGCTCGGAAGACGATTCTCAAATCACACGGTTCAGGGAACCAATTCTGCTGATGCGCTCCGCCGCCTCGCGGATGCGTGCTTCCGTCTGGACGAGAGCCAGACGGACGTATCCTTCCCCGCGTTTTCCAAAACTGACGCCCGGCACCACCATGACCCCGGCCGTTTCAATCAGATGCATGGAGAACGCAAGAGAATCCGTCCAACCTTCGGGCAGCGGTGCCCAGGCGAACATGGTTCCAGCCGGCATCGGAATCTTCCATCCAGCATCCGCGAAGGAATCAACCAGTGTCTTCCTGCGTGCGGCATACGTGCCTCGGACCGTGGAGATGAAATCCTGCGGTCCCTCCAGTGCGGCAATCGCAAAGCGCTGGAAGGGAAGAAAGACACCGTAATCCAGATGCGATTTCAGCAGGCGCAGATTCCCGATGATCTCCGGATTTCCCACTGCGAAGGAGATGCGGCATCCGGGCACGTTCCATGTTTTTGAAAGGGAATTGAATTCAATGCCGACCTCCATTGCGCCTGGGACGGAAAGAAAGCTGCCGCCCGGTGCTTCAGGTGTTGTCAGTTCGCTGTAGGCATTGTCGTGGAGAACCGCAATGTCATGATTTTTCGCGAATGCGACCAGCTCTTCATAAAAGCCTGCAGGCGCCAGCGCGCAGGTAGGATTGTTCGGGTAGGATGCGATGATGAGTTTGGCCCGCTTCGCCACGGACTCCGGAACGGAGGCAAGGTCCATGCGCCAGCCTTCCGATTCCAGCAGTGGAACCGGAATGATTTCTGCTCCCGCGACCTTGGGACCGACCGAAAAAATCGGATAACAGGGATCCGGCACGAGAACCACATCCCCCGGATCCACCAGGGTGAGGGCGATGTGAGCCAGGCCCTCCTGAGAGCCCATCAGGCTCTGAACGCCACCGGCAGGCAGTGCGACATCATACCTGCGGCGATACCAGCGTTCCACCGCATGCGTCAGCTCCGGCAAGTCGCAAATGGCATAGCGGTATTGATCCGGTTTCGCGGCTTCCCTGGAAATGACGTCCATCAGATGACGCGGCGGCGCCAGATCGGGGGTTCCGATGCTGAAATTGATGCAATCGGTCCCGGAAGCTTCCTTTTGCCTTCTGGCCTGCTCCAGATCCGAGAAAATCGATGATTCGAGTCCATTCATCCTTTGTGCACGAAGCATGCGGCACCCTCCGGAACAAGCAATCTTCCGTCTGCGCTAAGGGCTTTGAAGAAAATAACCTGCTCGATGAATTCCCGAAAACAATGGCCAAACCTGCCATTCTTTTCGGAAAAAGAGCAGGTAATTTTCTTCCGGCGCCTTAATATGCCGCGCTGGCGTCGCCTGTCTCGTTCGCACAAAGGACCGGTGTGGTGCCGTATCCGACGCCAAGGCGTTCACAGCCCAGATCCAGAAAACGGTTCGCATCCTCCAGGTTCCGGATGCCGCCGGAGGCTTTCACTTTGATGCGTCCGGCGGATGCCTCCATCATGGCAGTCACGGCCTCCACCGTCGCGCCGCCGGTGTGGAAGCCGGTGGAAGTTTTCACGTAGTCGGCTCCTGCCTCCATCGCCACTTCCGTGGCCATGCGGACTTGCTCAACCGTCAGGGTGCAGGTTTCCAGAATGACCTTTACCAGTACACCGGCGGGATGTGCCACTCCGACCACCGAAAGGATGTCCTCAAGCAGTTCCGCCCGCATGCCGGAACGGATGAATCCGTAATTTGCCACCATGTCGATTTCCCTGGCTCCGGCCTTTACTGCTTCACCTGCTTCAAAAGCCTTTGCTGCAGGCGTCTGGCAACCATGGGGAAATGCCAGGACACAGGAAACCTCGGTCTCCGACCCCTTGCAGAGTTCCACAGCCATGGCAATATCACAGGGACGGACACAGACTGTCCGAACCTTGTGGACTACGCCGAGAAGAATGGCTTCCCGCGCACCGGCCCGATCGAGTTCAGGCTTCAGGACGGCATGATCGAGGTATCTGGCCATAGGCAGTCTTTCTTTCATGTTTCTCCTCCTTGCATGATCACCCATCAGGCGGGTGATTCCCGCGAATTGGGCTACGCTCAGACATTCGGCGCGTATGATTTCGGAAATCGCCATCTCGCCGAGTATCTGGCGCAATCCATCCTTGCCGCCGGGTATCCACGGCGCGGCCCCGAGCGAGTTCACAATGGTCTTGCGGCGTTGGGAAAAGGAAGCCCGTACGATTTTGTGGAACAGGGTCATGTCAACCCCCGCCACATCAACATTGCCGGTCTTTCGGAGTCGGACGACCGCCGAATCCACATCCGGCTTCGGCACAAAGCAGTTCTTTGAAACCGTGAAGCACAGTTTGGGTTCGGAAAGACAGCGGATCGAAACGGACAGTGCGCTGTAATCCTTCACGCCCGGCTGTGCGGCCAACCGCTGAGCCACTTCCTTCTGCACCATGAAGACGAGTGTATGCCAGGGAATGTCGGATTCCAGCAGGTGCATGATGATGGGGGTCGTGATGTAGTACGGCAGATTCGAGATGACCTTCAAGGGGCCTGGCCAATCCCGGACCAATTCATGAAGATCCGTCTTCAGTATGTCCCCCAGCACCACTTGAGTATTGTCACATCCCTCAAGCACTTCTTCCAGGGCGGGAATGAGATGCCGGTCGATCTCCACAGCCACGACGCGTCCGGCGGACTTGGCCAGCTGCAGGGTCATGGAACCTACCCCGGGTCCGATTTCCAGAACCAGGTCCTCCCGGGTGACATTTCCGGCATCGACGATCTTGTCAATGATGTGGATATCCGTGAGAAAATTCTGCCCCAGACTCTTCATGAGCCTGATGTCGTATTTTTTGAGAATCGCGCCCGTATTGACGGTATCCAGCAAACTCGCCTCCCATGATTCCGTGCAAGTAATTTCTTTCCTGCGCCTTGGCTTGGAAAGCAATAACTTGCTCTATGAATTTCAAAAAACAATGGCCAGACTCGCCATTCTTTTTTGAAAAAGAGCAAGTAATTTCTTTCCTGCGCCTTGGCTTGGAAAGCAATAACTTGCTCTATGAATTTCAAAAAACAATGGCCAGACTCGCCATCTTTTTTGAAAAAGAGCAAGTAATTTCTTTCCTGCGCCTTACTTCGCGCAGGGGTTTTCGTTCTGTTTCCAGCGCGCATCGTTCTGTTCATTCAGTATGTAGACGCGCACGCTGCGGCGTCCCCAATTCTTTGCCTGCTGTGTTGTATCGAAATACAGATCAATCAGCTTTCCCTTGATGGCGCTTCCAATATCCGCCGCAATGGCAAAACCATAATCCGGTGCGGAGCCAGGCACCTCGACATAAACCTTGGTGCCGAGCGGGATGACCCGGGGATCCACCGCGATGACACCTTCCCGCGCCCGGATGCCGGTGCGGGTGATACCAAAGCCGTAGTCGCCGGGACTCTTGCCCGTATCCGCAAACGAAGCGGTATAGGCGGTCGCCTTCAAGTCCAGCGTTTTGGAATAGCGGACCAGGTCTCCGCGATGACTGGTGAAATTTTTCACTGTTCCGAAATCGATGATGCGGTTGATCGGTTCAGACAGGATGCGTTCCTGCACGAAGGTGCGGGATATCGGTTTCCCGTCTTCATAGACGATGCGGAACACGGATTCGAGCTGTCCATCCACGCCGGCCTGCACGACCTGGGTCTCCCCTTCGTTCAGCATCTTGTTCGGTTGCTCCAGGACATCATAGGGAATGTCCTCATACTCGGAAAGCGCCTCCATGCGGACTCGGATGATCCGGAGGGCCATGCCGGGCATGACGGATGAAAGTTCCGTGCCACCGACCATCTGGTCCAATGAACCGAGAACGATGCCTTCATCCTTCAGGACATCCTTGACGGTACTCCGCCAGGTCATGATTTCATTTTCCGCTCCGTCCACAGCCAACGTCATGGGCACTGCCCTGCGGATTTCCAGCAGGTTGGTCCCATCGGGTGAAAGGGGGGTGTCCAGAGACAGATTCACATAGTCGTGCGGGGTGACGGTCACATCCAACTGATTCAAGGCTTGCTGCGCATCATATCCCATCGTTTTCGCGACGAGGGTCGCATTGCCGTCCAGGATGGTGATGTCCCGGCAGGCTGCGGCAAAGGCTTGCGTACCAACGGCAATGGCCAATATCGAAATCAGGACCAGCAGCGCCATTTGTTTCAGTGGAAGGATTCGCCGGATGTGCTGCAGAAAATAACTGCCCATCGCTTGCTACCTCTCCATCGAATCATAATCTGCCGCATGCCGGCGGCTATTTTTCCTTTGTGGGCACTTGCTTTCGTGATGACACGGATTGTTCTGCAAGGCTTTCCCATTCTACGTCATTGCGATTTGTCCGTCAAGGTTTGAATCCTATATATTGGATATATTAACTTATTTTGTAATTTATATAGGATAATTTTGGTTTTTATCTAACATTTTCTGGAATTATATGAACTAACAATTCGTATTTTTGTTAAT
>JAIFNI010000293.1 GCA_020047785.1 Clostridia bacterium | reverse complement strand
GATGCTGACGGAGGTGGCTGTGAGAACCACGCCGATGAACAGATTCTGCAGGAAGGTTTTCTGGTCCATGTTCGAAAAGCCGCCATTGAAAAGGCCTGCCACCAGAAACCCTCCCGCGAGGGGAAGAAGCACGCCCATGACAGCCGTCATCAATCCCGACTTCCCGCTGTTCTTCATCTCCTTGAGGTCAATCTCCATGCCGGCGGAAAACATGAGAACAATGACACCCAATTCCGCGAGTTTTTTGATGAAATCCGACTCGTGGATCACACCGAGCAGCGCAGGGCCCATGACGACACCGGCGACAAGGGCGCCGACCACCTGGGGCATTCGGATTTTTCTGGAAAAAATACTGAACACCTTGGTGGCCAGGAGAATGATCGCCAGATCGAGCAGGAAATGATAAAAATCCTGAGAGCCTGCAGATGCTTCCATTTTGTCTTTTCTCCTGCTGTCGGGTGATGAAATAAAAAGTAACCCAGTTTCTCATTCTATCAATTGCCTGGTGTATATTCAATCAAATTGTACGTTTTATTTTTCAACATCCAGTATGATTGCCAACATCCGACCCCATTCGGTTATAATGGAGAAGCCGGCATACAGCACTTCTTATGCGAAAGAGGTACGAGATGTTCGAAAAGTTGCGGGACCGTTTCCAGAACTGGATGCACCCAAAGGAAGAGACAACATCGGATTTGCTGTATCACAGGTTGTTCGGGTTCATGGAACCCCAATCCGGCAACGCACCTGCGGATCCCGATGATGAGGAGCTTGCGGCGATTTGTGGTACGGACGTTGCCAAACGGCCGGTTCAGGTGGCCGTCATTCAGCTTGTCGGGAACGCGTGCACACCCGAACACCTGAGGATGGTTCTCACAGCGTGTCGGGCTACGAGTGATTCGGAAGAAGCGCTGCTGCTTTCCGACAACTGCAGTGAGGTTGTGCTTGTTTTCTTCATGGATGCCATTTGGGAGGACCAGTCCGGAGATATGCTGGAGGATGTGCGCAAAGCCTGTCTTGAAGCCATGCCGAAGGAATATGTCTGCATCACCGTAGGCAAACTGGTGGATGCATCGGAAGACACGCTTTTCGCCTGGCGTGAATCCTATCGTACGGCCATCGGCCTTCAGGATTACCGCTACGTCAAACCCAAAGGGAAAATCATTTCCTATGCGGACATCGTACAGCGCCGGAACATCTACCCCAAGGGATTTCATTTTCGCTTCGACCAGTTGCGGCAGCACATGGAGCAGCCGGATTCGGTTCATCTGAATGAATGGTTGTCCGGCGTCTATTCTTTCTTTGCGCCGGACGACCTTCCTGCGCTTGGCTTGTGCATTCATCTGACTCTGGAGATTGTGGTCAACACGGTTGCTCTGTTCCGTGAAAAGGGACTGCTGGCGGAGATGTATCTGCTGCCTCCCGAGGAACTCGTCATGGAAGTCCTGTCGCAGGAAACGCCGGAGCATCTGTTCGCGTGGGTGACCGGTTTTCTGGGAAAATGCCGGGAGGTTCTGCCCGGCAGGGCGATATAAACGGAGCAGCCGGATAGGTCCTGCATGAAGCACCCATACGCGCGTGTACCGAATTGAATCTTTCAAAAATTTCGCTTGTTTTTCACCTCTGACTCAGATAAAGTATGAACATATACATCCTACAACCAACAACCGACGACCTACAAAAACATCAATAACCAAGCAATCTGGCGCAGTCAGACGGACTGCCTTCATAGATTTCCCAAATCATGAAATAGAGGGAGATGACAAGCAGTAGTAACATCGGAGCCGTGATGACGGAGGTCGCGAAAAACGACATTCAGAAAGTGGACACTCGGAACAACCAGGAGGGATAGACATGACGGGATACTCACCACAGACGATTGAGGAGCTGGAACTTCAGGCGGCAGTGGTTCGAAAAACCCTGCTGCAGATGATTCACGAAGCTCGCTCTGGACATCCCGGCGGTTCGCTCTCCGCGGCCGACATGATGACCGCACTCTATTTTTACGAAATGCGGGTGGATCCGGCCAACCCGAAATGGGAAGACCGGGACCGGTTCGTTCTCTCCAAGGGACATGTCTGTCCGGTTCTGTACACGGCGCTCATGCTTCGGGGGTTCTTCCCGATGGAGGAAGTGCACAACCTGAGGAAAAAGGGGTCCATCCTACAGGGCCATCCGGACATGAAGCGCACACCCGGCGTCGACATTTCCACAGGTTCCCTCGGACAGGGTCTTTCGACGGCCGTCGGGATGGCCATTGCCGCCAAACGGGACGGAAGAAAGCTCCGTGTCTTCGTCATGCTTGGCGATGGGGAATGCAACGAAGGGCAGATCTGGGAAGCGGCACAGTCCGCGAGCAAGTACCAATTGGACAATCTGATTGTCCTGGTGGACAACAACACCCTGCAGAATGACGGGACCTGTGACGCGATCATGCCGACACTGGATTTGGCGACCAAGTTCAAGGCGTTTGGCTTTGACGTGCTGGAGATTGACGGGCACAGCATGGAGGCGATTGTCGCCGCACTATGCGCTACGAGGCAGGAGGGCATCAGGCCCAGGTGCATCGTGGCCCATACGGTCAAGGGCAAAGGCGTATCCTTCATGGAAAATGTTGTGATGTGGCATGGCATGGCGCCGGATGCGGCACAGTATGCGCAGGCCATTCGGGAAATCGACAGGGTGCTGGAATGAATGCCATTTCAGAGATTGACGGGGTGCGCGAATGAATGCGATTGCCACAAGAGACGCTTTTGGACACGAGCTTCTGGCCATGGGGGAAGCTTATGAAAACCTGTATGTCATCGACTGCGACATCGGAAAATCCTGCAAGACTGTCGACTTTCAAATTCGTTTTCCCGCCAAGCATGTGAATGTAGGCATCGCGGAACAGAATGCCGCAGGCGTGGCCGCAGGTCTCGCCACCATGGGCAAGGTTCCTTTCATCAGCACCTATGCTGTTTTCGGCAGCATGCGCATGCTGGAACAGATCCGCCAGGAGGCCTGTTATCCGAACCTGAATGTGAAAATCGCCTGCAGTCACGGGGGACTGACCCCTGCCAATGACGGCGCTTCCCACCAATGCATAGAAGACATGGGCATTTTGCGCACCATTCCGAACATGACGGTCATCATGCCGGCGGATTACTGGTCCGCCAGAAAACTCATTGATGCGGCCTATCATTATCCGGGTCCGGTTTATCTCCGATTCACCCGGGATCCGATTCCTGTGATTTACACCGAAACGGATGTCTTTGAGATAGGCCGCGCCAGAGAAGTGCTTGCCGGAAAGGATGCGACCATTCTCGCCAATGGCGATGTACTGTCCCTCGCCATGCAGGCCGCAGGCGAAATGCGGGAAGAAGGCGTTTCCGTGCGGCTCATCGACATGCACACCATCAAGCCGCTGGACAGGGAAGCAGTATTGAAGGCCATATACGAAACAGGAAGGATCGTGACGATTGAAGACCACAACATCCTCAACGGTCTGGGGAGCGCCGTGGCTGAAGTGATGGCGGAGGAAGGGAAGGGAAAACTGAAGCGGATGGGCGTTCAGGACCGTTTTGGGGAATCCGGACCTTATGAGCTGCTGTTGGCCGACAACGGCGTCACGGTGGAGGATGTCAAAAAAAATGTCAGAACCTTGCTGCAGGATTGACGCTTTTGTTCGTCGAAGCGTCCTCAATGGGAAGCTCACGCATCGCATCGGCAGGGCAGTCCTTGGATGTTCCGCCATGAAGCACCCTGCAGGAAAATTGGATGCATCGCAAACAGAGACCGAAATACGGAGGAAGCCAAGATGAAAAAGCTGTTTCTCATCCACACCATCAACTCCTTCATGGACATCATTTATACGCCTCATTTCAAACCATTGCTGGAACAATATCCGGACCTTTCCATCCACAACATCATGGACGATACGCTCCTTGCGGAAACCCGCGAGAACGCCGGCATCACGAACGGCGTCTGCATGCGGATCCTGAACTATGTCAACAGCGCGGAAAGAGCCGGGGCGGATGTGGTGATGGTCACCTGCACATCGGTCAACGAGGCGGCGAAACATGCACGAAGGTTTTCGCAGGTTCCCGTCTTCAATATCGATGAACCCACGGTCCGGGAAGCACTTGGGATTGGAAACCGCATCGGCGTCCTTGCCACGCTGCCGACAAGTCCGAAGGGAACGGTCCGGCTGATCGAGGAGTATGCGCGGGAAATGGGCAAGACGCCGGAAATCGTCACCCGGGTGGCGGAGGGCGCTTATGACATTCTTGTTTCCGGTGACCGCCCCGGACATGATGCACGCGTCGTCGAAGCATTGCGGGAACTGGCACTTGAGGTGGATTGCATCATCTTTGCCCAGATATCCATGTCCATGCTGCCGCTGCCGGCCGATCTCGGCGTGCCTGTACTGAAAATCGGAGAGGCCGGTATCCGGGAAGCGCTGCGTCTGCTGCATCTGGAGGAATGATGCATCCTCGCAGGTCTTGGACTGAGACGGAACGGATGTGATATTCTAAAAACGGGAGGCAGGACGCGCATGGGAAATACAGTGTTGACGATTCAAGGAGAAGATTTTTTCATCAATGGCATCAAAACGTATGCCGAAATCAAGGGCAGCCGTTCGGAAGCACAAGGTCTGCTGATGAACGCACGGTTCATTCAGGGTGTATTTGATGACAAAGCGGCACCAGAACGCTTCAACCGCTTCGGCAGGACCTTTTGTCCGGAACGCAATACGGATGACTTGATCAAGGCGTTGCCGCAGTGGCATCGATACGGACTTCGCGCGTTCACCGTCGGGTTTCAAGGCGGGGGGCCGTGTTTCACTCTTTCCAACGGGACCATAGAGAACAATCCGTTCGGGGAAGAGGGAACGACCCTGGATCCTGCGTATCGGGCTCGCATGCACCGTCTGATTCTGGCGGCGGATCAGCTGGGAATGGCTGTGATTGTGAGTTTCTTCTATCCGGGACAGGTCGGGCGCATCCGGGACGGACGTGCTGTCATGAATGCCGTCAAAACGGCATCCCGTTTTCTCCGGGATGGGGGATACACGAATGTCATCATCGAAATCTGCAACGAGATGGATGTGGACAAAAGTCATCCCATCATTCACCAACCCGAGGGCATGGCAGTGCTGATGGAAATGGCCCGGGAAGAATCCGGAGGCATGCCGGTGGGCTGCAGTGGCGGCGGGGGAAGCTGTTTCGAGGAAGTGACAAGAGCCAGCGATGTCATTCTCATACATGGCAACGGCTGTTCCAGACAAGGCTATTACAACCTTGTCGAACGGGTGCGCAGGCAGAACCCGGGCAGACCCATCGTCTGCAATGAGGATTCACAGGCAATCGGGCAGATGAAGGTTTCTTTCGGGACACACACCTCCTGGGGGTACTACAACAATCTGACCAAACAGGAACCGCCTGCGGACTGGTCCGTGCTTCCTGGAGAGGACTTGTTTTTTGCCCACCGCATGGCACAGGGAATCGGCATCGATGTGCCGGAAATCCCATTGGAAGAACAGATTTGCCTGCTTGGGACGGAAGAGCCTACCGAAGGGGAAGGAAACCGTTGGATACGGGTGGCATCCCTGTACCCGGAAAGCATTGATACCGTTTCCTTTTACAGCTTTCCTGGAATCAGTGCGGATGCACCGGGAAAACTGCCGGAGAACAGCCGCTTTCTGTACATCTGCCATGATGAGCCGTTTTCCCTGTACTATATATGGAACTGGCTGCAGGGTCCGTGGAAAGGAAAACCTGGAGAACAGATTGCGGCAGTGGTTCGTTTTCGGAATGGGGAGATGAAGGTGCTCCGATGACGGAGCCAGTGAGGGAGGCAGACATGAAAATTGTGGTACTGGATGGATATACGCTCAATCCGGGGGATCTCTCCTGGGCGGGATTTGCAGGACAGGGAGAGCTGGCGGTATACGAACGCACCCCGGCGGATCAGATATTGGCACGCATCGGGGATGCGGAAATCATTCTGACAAACAAGACACCGCTGACGGCGGAGACGCTGGCCAAGGTTCCTTCCGTGCGCTATATCGGCGTACTCGCGACAGGATACAACGTGGTCGATGTGGAGGCGGCCGGCGCACTGGGTATGACGGTCACCAACATCCCGACATATGGAACGACGGCTGTGGCGCAATTCACGTTTGCCCTTCTGCTGGAAATCTGCCACCATGTCGGTGCGCACAGCACGGCGGTTCATCAAGGGGATTGGACCCGTTCGCCTGATTTCTGCTTCTGGAATCATCCGCTCATGGAGCTTTCCGGCAAGACCATCGGCATCATCGGGTACGGCCGCATCGGGCAGGAAACCGGGAAAATTGCACAGGCTTTTGGCCTGCGTGTGCTTGCCTTTGACTCATACAGAAATCCGGCGCTGGAATGTGACACGATGAAATATGCCGATCTGGAGACCTTGTATGCGGAATCCGACATCATCAGCCTGCATTGTCCGTTGTTCGAGAGCACCAAGGGCATGATCAACCGGGAAAGCCTGGCCATGATGAAGGATGGCGTCATTCTCCTGAACACCTCCCGCGGTCCGTTGATTGTGGAGGAGGATCTGCGTGAGGCACTCGAATCCGGAAAGGTGTCGATGGCGGGATTGGATGTCGTATCCTCGGAGCCCATCCGGGCGGACAATCCGCTGCTACAGGCAAAAAACTGCATTCTGACCCCGCATATCGCCTGGGCGCCGAAAGAATCCAGAGCAAGGCTCATGCAGATTGCGGTGAACAATCTCAAAGGATTCCTGGCAGGCGTTCCTGTGAATGTCGTGAACCGGTGATTACGGCCGGACGGCATGAATACACTCGCGAAGCGGCTCCCTCCTCGCAGGGAGCTTCTTCTGCATTCGGGAGACAGGTGGAAACATGAAGATTGTTGTCGCGCCGGACTCATTCAAAGGGAATCTGACATCCATGGAGGTTGCGGATTTTGTGGAATCCGGCATCCGGAAAGCGGATGAGGCCATCGAAATCGTGAAGATCCCTGTTGCGGATGGCGGTGAAGGGTCAGTCGCCGCCATGGTCGCGGCGGCCGGTGGTGAAATTCGCGCCATTTCGGTTACGGGGCCTCTCGGTGAGCCTGTCGAATCCTTCTGGGGACTTCTTTCCGATGGGAGGACAGCGGTCATTGAAATGGCGGCCGCGGCAGGGCTTCATCTGGTGCCCGAATCGCTGCGCAATCCCATGGAAACCACGACGTGGGGCGTCGGACAACTTCTCCTCGATGCGTTGAATGCAGGTGTCGCCCGTGTTATCATGTGTATTGGCGGCAGCGCGACGAATGACGCGGGAACCGGCATGATGCAGGCACTTGGGGTCAGGTTTCTCGACAGCGGGGGCAACCTGCTGGGCCGGGGAGGAAAAATCCTTGCCGACATTCATCAGGTGGATATATCCGACCTGGACCCGCGCGTTTCCCAAACGGAAATGATGGCTGCCTGTGATGTGACGAACCCGCTGTTCGGACCCCGCGGAGCGGCATATGTCTATGCGCCGCAGAAGGGCGCGTCTCCGGAAATGACGCGGCAGCTGGACGAAGGGTTGCAGTGTTTTTCGGCCGCACTGCAGCAGTCGCTGGAGATCGATGTGGCGAATGTGCCTGGAGCCGGTGCTGCCGGTGGTCTCGGCGCGGCGCTTCTTGCGTTTTGCCAGGCCAGGCTGATGCCTGGAATCGATGTGGTCATCGAGGCGACGGACTTTGCCGGAAAAATCCGGGATGCCGATCTCCTGATCACGGGAGAAGGCCGGACGGATGGGCAGACCGCCTTTGGCAAGGTGCCGGTGGGTCTGGCGATGGTGGCCAAACAATACGGCGTTCCGGTGGTCTGCCTGTCGGGCGGACTTGCCGAGGGATATGAAGCCATTTACGCCCATGGGGTCGACGCCGCCTTTTCGAATGTGACGGATGCGATGCCCTTGGCCCAGGCCATGGAAAGAAGCGGCCCCATGCTGACGCAGGCGACGTATGCCATCGTCCGGTTGCTGCTGGCTTTCCGGAAGAAGGCATGAAGCATTCGTTCGCAATCGGCGGAATATGAATGAACCATTCGAGTGCTCCACGGGAATGGTGATTGGACCGTTCGTCCGCAAATGCCTGAATATGGAATGAACCTTTTTGGAAGGGGCAAAATGGAACTGGAGAAGATTTCAACCGAGTCTGTCGTGACAGAAGTTCTCAACCGCATCACGGATTCCATCCTCCGGGGCGACATCAAGCCGGGGGAACGCATCCCCGCGGAAATGGAGCTCATGGAGAAACTGGGGGTCGGACGCAATTCCATCCGCGAAGCCATCAAGATGCTGGTGGCAATGGGTGTGCTGGAAGTCCGGCGCGGCAGCGGGACCTATGTGGCCACGCAGATGAACAGCTCCATCATCAATCCTCTTGTGTTCAGCCTCATCATTGAGCCGAAGGCGGGAGATGAGTTGTACGAGTTTCGGAAGCTCTTTGATACCATGGTCATGCTGCTGGCCATCGATCGGGTCGGCAAGGAGGACGTGGCCCAGCTGCGCGGCCTTCTCCGGGAGGCGATGGAACGGTTTGAAAAGGGAGAACGGGACGTTGAATTCTTTGCCGCGCAGGACATCCGTTTTCACAAGGAACTGCTTGAAATGACGAGAAATCACCTCTTCATGCGGGTCGGTTCCTTCATCATGGCACTGTTTCCCCAGTACATCAGAAAGTCTCTATCCCAGCCGAACGGAATCCCGCGAAGCATCAAAAATCACATGGAGATCGTCGACCTGATCGAAAACCAGGATAAGGGTCGCGTGTATGAGGTCATCGAGAATTCACTTGCCGAATGGAAACAGAATTGGGAGAATTCTTAGGTCTTGGAAAGAAATAGCCTACTCGATAGATTTCAGAAATAATGGCCAAACCTGCCATTCTTTTCTGAAAAAGAGCAGGTAATTTCTTTCCGGCGACTTAGGAC
>JAIFNI010000276.1 GCA_020047785.1 Clostridia bacterium | reverse complement strand
CTGCTGATCATCCTGTTGCGCCATGTTCCGATGGAAAGCATGTCCACTTATGAAAAAAGCCGCAGAATGGGCCGCCTGGAACGACTTGACCTGGTCCTGCAGCATGTCGAGCAAAATTACGAACGGGTCATTTCCCTCGAGGAGGTGGCGGCAGTTGCCAATTTCAGTGTGTTTCATTTCACCCGATTCTTCCGGGAAACGACCGGGATGACATTCGGACAATATGTGAACCAGTACCGGGTCGCGAAAGCGGTGGATTATCTGGTCAACACCAGTGACACGGTGACGGAAATCGTATTCAAGTCCGGCTTCAACAGTGCGAAAACGTTCAATCGTGTGTTCCGGCAAGTCAAAGGGTGTTCACCGACCCGGTTCAAAAAGGAAAGTTCGGAAGTGTGACAGGCCAAACCGGCGATTCGCTGTTTTCATGAAAAATTCTCTTCACGGTCAAATCAGGATTGGAGGGAACAGATATGTCGATTCGTTTTGCCAATTCAGGGGATCACCGGGCCATCCAGGGTATTCTGGAGTATTGTTTTTCCGCAGTACAATTTTCCGGCGCGGAGGGGCACGCGCCGGAACCCGCAAATCAGGAAACGGAAACCGAAGAAATGCGCAGGGAAAAAGAGGAAGCCCTGACCTGGGTGCTCGTGAAGGAGGAAGCCGATGGTCGACTGGGGCAGCATGTCCAGATTGTCCCGCTGACCATTCATTTCGATGGCGCGCTCCATGCCATGGCCGGAATCGGCGGGGTCGCATCCCTGCCGGAATACCGTTACGGGGGCGGCGTCATGGAACTGCTCCGGTATGCCCTGCAGGTGATGCATGAGCGCCATATCGCCTTTTCCGAACTGGCCCCGTTCAGTTTCGCCTTCTATCGGAAATGCGGATACGAGTGGGGATTCAGGTGGCACAAGCTTTCCATCCCGATGAGTGAGCTTGCCCAGTTCCGGGCTGACAAAGGGAATTTCGTATCCCTGACGGAAGCGCACAAGGAGCAGGCTTTCGCCGTCAGAAATCTGCATGGTGCGCGTTTCAATGGAGCGGAACGGCTTGAACCCGTTAAAAAGGAAACTTTTCCGCCAAAGAACCATCTTGCGTATGGTGTGATGGGGGAGGATGGGGCTCTTTCCGGATATGCGGTGTTTCAAATCAAAGAAAACACCATCCGATGCAGGGATTTCTTCTACAGGGATATTCAGGCGAAACGGCAGCTTCTCCACTTTTTCCATCGACACAACTCGCAGGCGGAAACGCTGATTCTCACCGTGCCGGAGACGGATACCACCTTGCATCTCCTCGGGAACCAGTATCTGGATGTCAAGGCTGAGGCAGGAATGATGGTCCGTGTGGTCGATGTTCCGGCAGCACTTGCTGCCATGAAGATATCAGAGGATCTGGCCGGTGGCTTCATCCTGCAGATATCGGATGAAATGGCACCCTGGAATCAGGGAAACTGGCTGGTGACAGTTGCCGAAGGCCGTTTGAAGGCGGAACGCATCGAAGACCGGGAACCGGACTGCATGCTTTCCATTCAACGTTTGTCGCAGTTGGTCTATGGGTTTGTCGATGGCAGCGAGCTGACGGATTCGGGGATGGCGGAATGGCGGAACGATGTCGCAAAGCCCTTGTTCAGCAAGGTATTCCAAAAAAGACCGACCGCGCAGTGGATTGGTTTTTAGGCTGAACCCGGTCCTGCATGGACCGGTACGAACAACAAGGAGGAACCATCATGTCCGGAGATACTCTGCAGATTCTGATCGCCATGGCATCCTACATGATACTCGTCATCGGCATCGGCATTTTCTTCGCCAAACGGGCCAACACCAGCAGCGAGAATTATTTCATCGGTGGACGATCCCTTGGACCCTGGGTGACGGCCATGAGCGCGGAAGCATCCGACATGAGCGGCTGGCTGCTGATGGGGCTGCCCGGCGTCGCCTACTGGTGCGGGCTTTCCGATGCCATCTGGACCGCCATCGGCCTCGCCATCGGCACCTACATCAACTGGCTGGTCGTGGCGCGGCGTCTCCGTCTTTATTCCCATGCAGCGGGAGACTCCATCACGCTGCCGGATTTCTTCAGCCGGCGCTTCAAGGAAAAGAAACCGGTCCTCATGACGATTTCCGCCCTGTTCATCCTCATATTCTTCACCGTTTACGCGTCCAGCTGCTTCGTCACCTGCGGAAAGCTTTTCAGTACGCTCTTCGGCATGCCGTATCAGGCGATGATGATCGTCGGCGCGCTGTTTGTCATTCTTTATACCCTTCTCGGAGGCTTCCTGGCGGAAACCGCATCCGACTTCATGCAGGGCATCGTCATGATATTCGCGCTGGCAACGGTGCTGATTACAGGCGTATGGGCTGCAGGCGGTGTGGGTGCCGTCCTGGAAAATGTCCGTGCCATTCCCGGCTTTCTTTCCTTCTTCGGCATTGCGCAGCCCCAGGTGGCTGAAGGCATCCAGCAGCTGGACGCTGCCGGGAAACCCCTGTTCGGCGAAGCGGGTGCCTATGGCCTGCTCACCATCATCTCCACCATGTCCTGGGGCCTCGGATACTTCGGCATGCCCCACGTGCTGACACGCTTCATGGCCATTCAGCATCCGGGGGAACTGAAAAAGTCACGCCGCATCGCCACAACCTGGTGTGTGATTTCACTTTTCGCCGCCGTGCTGATCGGCGTGGTCGGAAGAGGGCTGTATCCCGCCGAATTGCTGACCTCCGGCGCTGCGGAGAGCATCTTCATCGTATTGTCGTCAAACCTGCTGCCGCCTCTGTTCGGCGGCATCGTCATGGCAGGCATCCTCGCCGCGACCATCAGTTCATCCGACTCTTATCTGCTCATTGCGGCGTCCGCCTTTTCGAAGAACATCTATCAGGGCCTGCTGAAGAAGGATGCAACCGACAAACAGGTCATGACCGTATCCCGCATCATCCTGCTGAGCATATCCCTGGTCGGCATCCTGATCGCGCTGGACGAGAAGAGCATCATCTTCAAGGTGGTTTCCTTCGCCTGGGCCGGCTTCGGCGCTACGTTCGGTCCGCTGACGCTGTTCTCCCTCTTCTGGAAGCGGACCACGCATGCAGGCGCCGTTGCGGGCATGCTGGCCGGCGGCGGCATGGTGTTCCTGTGGAAACTGGTCATTCGTCCGACCGGCGGTGTGTTCGGCATCTACGAACTGCTTCCCGCTTTTCTGTTCTCCTGCCTTGCCATCGTGGTCGTCTCGCTCCTGACTGAAAAACCATCCAGAGAGATTGTCAGGGAGTTCGATGCGGTCGGCACCATGGGGGATGGAACGTCGGTATGACCCGGTTCCGATCTCGATGCCCGGCTCCATGCATGGGTGGTTGAAACCGCTTGTCCAGGAAGGTCCGGACGTGCGACGGGCATGCAGAAAGCCGCAGGAGGTTATGCTCCTGCGGCTTTCTGCAGCATTTCTGATGCCATGCGATGTTTCTTCTGTCGTTTTCCGTTCAATCGGGGGGCTGCAGGAACCCGTCCGGCGGTCCATCCGTTCCGGCAGGATAATTCGGAAATACAGGCTTTTCCAATTGCCAGCAGGCACGGATGGAATCGATGAAGATCCATGAATGGTACAATTCGTCCCAGCGGGCGAACAAAGAGGCATTGTTCCGCCAAGCCTCCAGCAGAATCCGTTCGTATGCTTCCGGGGAGTTGTTGTCCGCCCGGCAGCTCTGGCAGTACTCCATGGACACTTCATCCATGGCCCAGTCCGCATCCGGCCGTTTGCCGTTGACGATGAAATGGAAGCCCTCACGCGGCTGGATTTCAAAGACAAGCCGATTTGCGCCAGCCTGACCGAATTCCGGGTACGGCTGCCTGCCGCTGAGCGGTTTGAACTGGATGATGATTTGTGTTGTCTTTCTGCTCATCCTTTTGCCGGCTTCCAGATAGAAGGGAACCCCGCCCCAGCGAAGGTTGTCCACCCAGGTCTTCAAACAGACATAGGTTTCGGTGTCCGATTCCGGCGAGACCCGTTCCTCCGAACGATAGGCAGGCATCAGGACGCTGGTTCCCTTCGAATGCCGGACCGTGCCCGCCCCGTATTGGCCCCGGATGGCGTCCGGTCCAGCCGATTCCGGCGTGAAAGGCCGAAGTGCACGGAGCACCTTTACCTTTTCGTCGCGGATGGATTCGGGATCCAGCTGCAGTGGCGGTTCCATGGCGATCAGGGCGAGCATCTGCAGCAAGTGGTTCTGTACCATATCCTTGAGGATTCCGGCATGGTCGAAGTATCCGCCGCGTCCTTCCACCCCGAGTGTCTCATGGGAGAGAATGCGTATGTATTCGATATGACGGTGATTCCACAAAGGTTCAAATACGGCGTTTCCAAATCGGACCGCGAGAATGTCCTGCAGCATTTCCTTGCCCAGGTAATGATCGATTCGGAAGATGTCCGATTCATCCAGCAGGGAGAGCAGATGCCGGTTCAACTTGGCGGCATCTTCCAGACTGGTGCCGAATGGCTTTTCAACAAGAACACGGCGAATTCCGGAACCTGCCTCCATGCGGGCTGTCATGCCATTGTCCGCCAGATGCTGCACAATCACCGTGAACTGTTCCGGTGCCACGGCAAGGTAATACAGGCGATCGGACACCGATTCGCCGCTGACCGCTTCTATCATTCGGATTCGGGATTCGAGCCGCCGATACCCATCCGCATCCGAAACGAAATCCAGCGTTTCATACCCGAGGCGGGCGGAAAGACAGGACCATTGCACATCATTCATCTCTATGCCGGATTCCGTGCGCATCGCTTCCCGCATGTCCGCCCGGAAAACATCGTCGGTGAGATTGCGTCTGCCCACGGCAATCACATGCAGGGTTGGAAGCTGTCCCCGGATGCATAGCAGCCGATAGACGGCCGGGATGAGTTTCCGTTTGGTCAGGTCGCCCGTACCGCCGAAAATGACCAGGATGAAAGGACGCATATTTCCTCCTTCGGAGACGCGATTCAGGGAATCATCGCCAAATGGCCGGATGACCGGTATTCTGCGATGATGATGTCCACCATGCGGCCGTAACTCTTCACGCCGTCACGCTGTCCATTCGTTTTCAGCCACAGATCGTTCGCTTTGTCGGCCACTTTGTCGACCACGGTGTCATAACGGGCCCAGTATGCATACTGGGCGGCCAGATCCAGCTTCACGGCGGGGGAGAGGGTCGCTGCGACTTCCTGCCAGGCGGTCGCATCCGCAGTCCGAAGCGCAATCGAAGCGTAAATCCATGTCTGAAGCGCACCGGAATATCGAAAATCCGGATCGGGGTGCATCCGGCAGGCAAACCAGGCGGAGGCATTTGCCTCATCTTCCCTGGCGATGCCCCGTTGATGCGCCATCTCGTGCATCATGGTAAACGGGATCTCTGCTTGCGGGATGTCAATATCCACATTCGCCTCGGCGGTTGTGACCGTATAAATGCCGATGATGCGGGTCCAGGACATCAATTCGGACAGCATGACGGGTTTGGGCGGTCCATAAGATCCGGAAAAAAAAGGGAATCTTGCAGACAGGATGTCATATCCTGAAGACGCCTTTACAGCTGCAGCATGAACACCGTCACGCAGTTTCATGATTCCGTCTCTGTCTTCTGAAACTTCCTCCCGTGCAGCATTTGCTTCTGCCGCCAGCAACCCGCATACGGATTTGAGCACGTCTGTATTCGCCGGCTCGGTTGCAAGGCCGGACAAGACGGAAAAAGAAGGCCTTGCATAGTTCAGATTCCAGAGAAGGACCGTCAGGGCATACCAAATCGCAAGAATCGCCAACAGCGTGGGAATGGGACGCACCAATGTTCGGAATCTTGCTCCCTTTTCGGCCCGAAGGACGCGGAAAACATGAAGAACCACCAGAATCGGACAGGCAACGGCCAGCAGCCCCATCAGGACTTCCATGACTGAGAAGGGAAACAGGCCGGTCACCCGACTCCAGGCGCCGACCACGACCGGATAGAAGCCACGGGCATACCAGGATTCGACCGTGTCCGGGAATTGACCGGCCAGATGCTGCAGCCCGTATGCGGCGGGGGCGGCGAGAACAGGAAAAAAAGCCCGCCATCGGATGGCAGGCGGACTTTTCTGTTTCCCGGTCCCGACAATTGTTCCGGTTTCTTCAACCAGTGTCTTCGTTGCTTCGACCATTATTCCCCCAATGCCAGATGGCTTTCCTTCAGTTGGTCGCGAATCTGTATCTTCTGGGGGCATTTCGTTTCGCAGAGTCCGCAATCCGTGCAGGCATCCGCACGATTTCCCTGATTCCAGGGCGAATGCCCGATATCCGCATAGCCTTTGCGTGCAAATTCCGTGATGCCGTATACCCTGTGATAATTCATCAGGCGGAATATCTGCGGGATGGCGACACCGGCCGGACATGGCATGCAGTAGCCGCAGCCTGTGCAGTAGAGCTGGGCCAACTTTTCATTTTCCCGCATCACATCCTGAATGGCGGCATATTCGAGCATCCCGAGCGCGTCCGCATTCGATGCGACCTGTGCATTCTCCTCCAGCATGGCAAGCGTCTCCATGCCGGAGAGCACGCAGTCCACGTTCGGGTTCGTCATGACGAAACGCAGACCCATTTCCGCGCTGCTCTTCACCTCGATGCCGAGAGAATCCGACACTTCCCTGGGGAGACCGGAAATCCGCCCGCCACCGAGTGGTCCCATGATGACAACCCCGAGCCCCTTGGCCTTTGCATAGGCCATTGCTTCCTCGTTGCTCCGATCTATGGCACTGTACTGGCACAGAACGGAGCTGAAAAGCCCCAGGTCCGCAAGCCGCTTCAGGTTTTCCGGCTTGTCGTGGAACGAGAAGGAAATGTTTCGGATGAGCCCTTCCTCCTTGGCTCGGATTGAATCCTTCATCCATCCGGCGTCCTTGTCTGTCTGATGGAAGGAATCATACCCGATGCCATGGAAATGGTAAAAATCTATCCAGTCCGTATCCAGTTTTCGAAGCTGCTCCTCCAGAATCCGTCGGTAATCGCCCGGTTTTTTCACCAAATGGCCAGGGCTTTTCGTCGAAAGCATCACTTTGTCCCGGAAGGGCTTGATAGCTTTTCCGACGGCAATTTCGCTCTGACCCTCGTTATAAAAGTAGGCTGTGTCAAAATAGTTGATGCCAAGTTCATGCGCACGACGCAGCATGGCAGTGACTTCATCCTGACAGATGGTCTTTTTTCCGTCGATATCCGCCATGGGGAGACGCATGCAGCCGAAACCGAGAAGCGAAATGTCCCGGCCGGTCTGTCCAAAGGAATGGTAACGCATTTTTTACCTCCTGTCGTTTCGAGGCTGATGATCTGGGTTCATTATATCACTCCCCGATTCGGCTTCGGACAAGAACTTTCCTTGTTGTCAAACAGGGGGGAATGCATTAGAATATTGAATATCTTTTGTTGGTCCTCTGCAGGTTCAGCGGTTCGTCGCCAACTTACGCCGCGAACCCATCCGGCAAGCCAGACAAGCGGGGAAGGACATCATGCAGGCATTGAAGGATCGCATCCGGCGGGATGGACGGGTATTGCCTGGAGGCATCGTGAAGGTGGACTCCTTTTTGAACCACCAGCTGGATCCGATGCTCATCAGCGAAATCGGGAAAGAGTTTCACCAACGGTTTTCAGAAGAACGCATCACACGCATCCTCACCATCGAAACATCCGGCATCGCGGCAGCCCTCACCACCGGACTTGCGTTCGGCGTTCCGGTTGTTTTCGCAAAGAAGCACAAGTCGGCAAACATGAGCGGGTCCTGCTATACCAGCCGTGTGTATTCCTATACAAAAAAGGCGGAATATGAAGTATCGGTCTCCATGGAATACCTCGGGCAGCAGGATCGGGTGCTGGTCATCGACGATTTTCTTGCCACCGGCAATGCCATCAGGGGTCTGACGGAAATTCTCCGGCAGAGCGGTGCGGAACTGGCCGGCATCGGCATTGTCATTGAAAAATCCTTTCAGAACGGTGGCCGGGAATTGCGTGAGTCAGGATATCGCATTGAATCTCTGGCGAGAATCCGTGCCATCACGGACATCGAAGTCCTGTTCGATGACTGAACAGCCAGAAAACCCTTCCAGGAAATGCGGGACGAAATCCGGACGCGTCATCCCGACGGATGGCCGTACAAGGTTTCGGAGGCAGATACAGCAACAAAGAAAACGAAAATTCAGGGGGAGAGAACCATGACTACATTCAAGAGACTGACCATGCTGATTCTGGCTCTCGTATTGATCCTTTCCGTCACGGCCTGCGGAAATGCGGCACCGGCTGAAAGCTCCGCGGCACCGGCCAAGGATGCCCTCACGGTCGGCTTCATCTATGTCGGGCCCATCGGCGACGGCGGGTACACCTTCGCGCACAATGAAGGCCGTCTGTACCTGGAAAAGGAACTCGCCGGCAAGGTGAAGACCATCTACCGCGAAAACGTTCCGGAGAATGCCCAGGATGTTGAAAAAGCCATGAAGGACATGATCGCCCAGGGCGCGAAGGCCATCTTCGCCACCAGCTTCGGCTACATGGAATCCGTGGACAAGGTTGCCAAGGAATTCCCCGATGTGAAGTTCTTCCATTGTTCCGGCTACATGTCCAATGAAACGAATTTTGTCAACTACTTCGGCCGCATCGAACAGGCCCGTTACCTTTCGGGCATCGTGGCGGGGCTGAAGACAAAATCCAACAAGCTCGGTTATGTCGGCGCCTTCTCCATTCCCGAAGTAGTCCGCGGCATCAACGCCTATACACTCGGTGCCCAGTCCGTGAATCCGGACATCACCGTCAATGTCCGCTGGACCCATACCTGGTACGACCCGGCGAAGGAAAAGGAAGCTGCGGTTTCCCTGCTGGATGAAGGCTGCGACATCATCGCGCAGCATCAGGACACCACCAGCCCGCAGATTGCCGCCGAAGAGAAGGGTGCGTTCGCCATCGGATACAACACGGACAGCGCCACTGCAGCA
>JAIFNI010000278.1 GCA_020047785.1 Clostridia bacterium | reverse complement strand
GTGGCTTGTTCTGATGCGGGACAGCCCGGCCGGCTTCGGGATTTTCGTGCCATGGGCTGCATGTGTAAACACGGCTCCAACGGGTCCCGGACATGTAAAAGATTTCACACAGCCAACCTCCGATCCGAAGAAGCATATCGGGGTTTTGGATAAGGACAATGAATCCTCCCTGATGAAAGTCATCCTGGAGTCACGGTTATGGCTCATCATTCTCGCCTGCTTCGCGCAGGGGATCGTCCGGGATGGCATCACGCTATGGGCACCGACCTTCTTCATGGAAGCGCATGGCATGCAGTTGAAGGACATGACCACATCCCTGCTGTTCCTGCCGGTCATGAACCTGGGGGGGATTCTTCTGTCCGGCTGGTTGTCCGAACGTCTCGGCAAGCGGGCCGAGGCTGCCACCGCCATCCTGTTTCTTTCTGCCATGGCCCTGCTTGGGTGTCTGATCGTTTTCGGGCGGGAAAGCGCATTGGCATCCGTGGTGTTTCTCGGGCTTGTTTCGGGTATGATGTATGGGGTGAACACCTTGCTGCTGGGCGTGGTGCCGCTGCAGTTCGAGCGCTATGGCCGATCTTCCTCGGTGTCCGGGCTGCTGAATTTTCTGGCTTACATGGCTTCGGGCATCGCATCGGCCTTCACAGGCTGGATGGTGGATCTGTCGGGCTGGCAGGGTGTCCTGGTTTCCTGGTCCATGCTGGCCGCAATCGGGACAGCCGCTCTTTTTTCACATGAATGGATGACTGGGCGCGATGCGCGGAAATCGATGGAAATGCGGGAGGAAATGGTGTGATGAGCGGAATGGTGTACGGAGACAGGAAACAGGAAGTCATCGATTATGAAATTTGGCCGAAGGTGGTTCCGGTTGGACAGGAAACGGTTCTTCATGTTCGGAACCTTTACCCGCTTCCGTTTGTTGTGGAAGGGGCACCTTTCGGGGTGTGCGTCATGCCGATGGAAGGTCTTGGGCATCCATGGCCGGACCGTTTCGCCGCACCCGTCGTCACCCGGTACGAACAAGGCGGGATACGGGTTTCTGCATATTTTGCCGCGGAGCAGGAGTATATTGTGGAGATTCGCCCACTCGCCATGGGACCGGATGGTGCGCCGAACCTTGCAGAAGGGACTGATGCCGCTGTCATCAGCCTGCGTGTCTTCGCATTGGAAGCGGACCTTTTCGCCAGACGTCCCTGGAAAGGGGATATCCACATGCACAGCTTCCATTCCGATGGCCGTGAGTCTCCGGGATTTGTAGCAGCTTCCTGCCGGAAGATCGGCATGGATTTCATGGCGGTCACCGACCACGGAAGGTACGCGCCTTCCATCGAAGCACAGGAGAATTTCAAGAATGTCCCGCTCGATATGCTGATTTGTCGGGGAGAGGAAGTCCATCCGCCTGAAAACCCGGTTCACATGATTCATTTCGGTGGTTCGGAGAGCATCAATGATCTGATGCGAAGCGATCCGGAAGGATATTTCAAGGCGATCGACGCGTATGAACGGAAGGTGGAAGAAATCACGGATCCGGCCATTCGCAGGCATATCGCCTCGTGCTGCTGGGTGTTCGACCGGATCCGGGCGGTTGGCGGTCTTGGCGTGTTCTGCCATCCTTACTGGAAGGTGCGCGAGGGATATCATATCGCAGGCGGTGTCACGTCCTGGATGCTGGAAAACAAACCGTTCGACGCATATGAGCTGATAGGCGGGTACCACAAATACGAGGCGGACAGCAACACGCTGCAGGTTGCCCGGTATCATGAGGAACGTGCGAAAGGCCGCAGTCTGCCAATCGTGGGGGTGTCGGACGCGCATGGCTGCGCGGCAAGTCCCCTGTTCGGCTGGTATTATACCATCTCCTGGGCCGAAAAACTGACCCGGGAGACTGTGTCCGATGCCATCAGAGAAGGCTTCAGTGTCGCAGTCGAGGCCATGGAGGGCGAGGTTCCACGGGCGTATGGTCCTTTCAGACTGGTGAAACTGGCCCTGTTCCTGATTCGCGAAGTATTCCCGCTGCATGATTCCCTGTGCGATGCCGAATCCGAAGCCATGTTCGCCCATCTGCGCGGAGAAGCATCCGGCGCGCAGGGACTGGAACGCCTTTCCGGCGGTGTGCCCCAACTGTATGAACGCTTGTGGGCATTGTAATTGCGTACGAAACACGGAGTTGAAAACGGAGAGAAGCATGAAACCAAGGGATGAGGGATATGGAATGCCCGCCGAGTGGGCGCGGCATCAAAGAACATTTGTATCATGGCCGGTTCGGGAATCCATGTGTTTTCCGGAAACTTTCGCGCACGTCTGCTCCGGAACTGCGGAATTCATTGCCGCCATTGCGGAATTCGAGCCGGTCACAGTATTGGTCAACGGGGAAGATGAGGCGTATGCCACATCCGTACTGGCATCCCGACTTGCCGCAGGCCAGGCCGGGGGCGATTCTGTTCATTTCCCGATCGACTGGTTTGTACAGCCGCACAGTGATTCCTGGCTGCGCGACAACGGCCCGACCTTCGTTGCGGACGACAAAGGCGGCATCGCAGGCATCAACTGGCAGTTCAATGCATGGGGAGGAAAATATGCGCCCTGGGATCTGGACAATGAAGTGGCTCCGGCCATCCTGAAGCGGTACGGCGTCCGCTGTTTTGACGCGCCGCTGGTCATGGAAGGCGGGTCGATTCATACAGACGGAGAAGGAACCCTGCTGACCACGGAAGAATGCCTGCTGAATCCGAACAGAAACCCGGCTCTGAACCGGGAAGCCATCGAAAGCCTTCTGCGGAGCTATTTGGGCGTGGAGCGGATCATCTGGCTTGGAAACGGGTTGGATGGAGATGAAACAGATGGTCATGTCGACAATCTCGCCTGCTTCGCCGCACCGGGAAAGGTCATCCTGCAAGTGTGCCAGGATGAAGCGGATCCGAATCATCTGATTGGGAAGGAAGCCCTGTCGGTGCTTGAAAGGGCCGTGGATGCGAAAGGGAGAAAAATTGAGGTCGTCAAGATACCGCAACCGCCGATGCGCATGGGAGTGGAAAGCCGTCTCACGCTGAGTTATCTGAACTTTTATTTCGTGAACGACGGGATCATCCTCCCGATTTTCGGTGGAGATGCGGCATCCTCCGATGAGGAAGCCGTGCGGATTTTGTCTGCGACGTTCCCGGAACGCCGCATTCGGACCATAGACGGCATGGGTATCGTGACCGAGGGCGGAAATGTTCATTGCGCGACGCAGCAGATGCCGGCTTGAATGCATATTGGCTGGAGGAGGAGATTCCCGATGAGAATGGTGAAGGTTGCGGCCACACAGATGGCCTGTGGGAAAGACACCGGCGCGAACATCCTGAACGCGGAGAAACTGGTGCGTCAGGCAGCTTCTCAGGGAGCCAACATCATCCTGCTCCAGGAGCTGTTCGAAACGGAGTACTTTTGCCAGATCGAGGATGCCGCTTTGTACGCGCTGGCTTCCGAAGTGGAAAACAATCCGGCGATCAGGCACCTGAAAGGCATAGCGAAGGAGCTTGAGGTCGTGCTGCCGGTCAGCTTTTATGAAAAGCGCAACAATGCCCGCTTCAATTCCATCGCCATCCTCGACGCGGACGGGGAAATGCTCGGAGTTTACCGGAAGAGCCATATTCCGGATGGTCCGGGGTATGAGGAGAAGTTTTATTTCAGCCCCGGGGATACCGGGTTCAAGGTTTGGGACACACGGTATGGAAAGATTGGTGTCGGCATCTGCTGGGACCAATGGTTCCCGGAATCAGCCAGATGCATGGCGGTCATGGGCGCGGAACTGCTCCTTTTCCCGACGGCCATCGGCTCCGAGCCGCACGATGCATCCGTGGACTCCCGGGACCATTGGCGCATGTGCATGTTGGGACATGCCGCTTCGAATCTGATGCCGGTCATCGCGTCCAACCGGATTGGGACAGAATCGGCTGAGACGCAGCAAGGCATGGCTTCCAGCATCACGTTTTACGGTTCCTCCTTCATATCCGGTCCAACCGGCAAGATTCTGGAGGAAGCAGATCGCACGTCCGAATCCGTCCTCGTGCATGCGTTCGATCTCGACCAATTGGCGGCGCAGCGCGCGGAATGGGGACTTTTCAGGGATCGGCGGCCGGAGCTCTATGTGCCGATTCTGACGCTGGATGGCGTCGGGTGACAAACCCGGGCGACAGGGGCATGCTCCCATGAACCCGCCGAGCACGGCAGATGCAGTGACTCATGTGATGCAGCACAGGCTTCAGCAGAGGATCGCAATATGAGTTTTATCCGCGGTTGTTTCTTCAATGATGCCGCCGTGATGCAGGGCGATTTTCAGAGAGGCCGCATTGCTGTTTTGAATGGTCAGCATCAGTTTGTCGATATTCAGTTTTCGTGCTTCCTCAACAAGCATGCCCAGCAATTTTCCGCCATATCCTTTATTTCTTTGGGAAGGTCGGATCACATATCCCGCAATTCCGACAGGAATCGAAGGTTTGTCGGCCGAATCGTGTCGGATCAGCCCATAACCCACAGGGAAGTCATCTGCATATAACCAGAAGAAGGCTTGTGGGGTGCAGCAATTGCCCCATTCATCCATAATGACTGGATGGGTGCATCGCCGCAGCCATTCTTTGAATTCCGCGAAACTGCGGCTGTTCATGTTGTTTTCGAATCCATTTTCATACACGGGAATTTCCTGAAGCATCTCATATACCGCTTCGTCATCCCCGACAGATAGCCTGCGCATCTCATATCGCATGAACCGCCTCCGTGCCGGACCCTGTACAGTCGATCACGTTCGGTTGCCCATCACCACTTGTATTCCTCTTCCAGCACTGCATATTCATAGGCATTGTGCCAGAGTGGTTTTCCTTCGGTATCACGCCGGAAAAAAGCCTTTTTGCGATAGTGTCCTTCCCGACGCATGCCCAAGCGTTCCAGCAGCTTCCAGGAGTTTTCATTCTTGGGATCGCACATGGCCATCACACGATGGGCTTCCTTTTCGTAGAACAGCCAATCCACCAGACGTCTGGCCGCTTCTGTTGCATAACCCAGTTTCCCGTAAGTCGGATTAAAAATATAGCCGATTTCCCAGGTGTCGAATTCGAGTGGTTCCTGTTGTGCGAAGTAGAGGTGGCCGATCATTTTACCGCCATCCTTCAGGCAGACTGCCAGAAAATAATCGCCTGACGCCCGTTCTGCGGCAAGCAGTTCACAGGATTTCTTCGTTTCCGGTTCCCCTGGTTCATAAAGAAGCACATCGGCACGGGATAGATACTCGAACAGATCCGACCCATCTTCAGGGCGGAAGTTCCGGATCATCAGGCGTTCGGACTGCAGTGATTCCATCATGCGGCTTCTCCTCTATCGTTCAATTTTTGATAATTGTCAGATACGCACTGGGTTCTGTTCCATTCTCCGATGTTCCGAGCCCAAATAGGCGGCGATTTTTTGTGCATCTGTATCCAAATCAGCCTTGTAGTAGGCAAGGATACTGTCTTCCAGAACGAAGGAAGCAGGGTCGCCGCAGTATGCCATCGGGTGAAAACTGTCGCGGGGGATCAACGTCTTAGCCAGGTTTGCATTGACGCGCTCCGGGAAAAAGGTGTGCATTTGGGCGGTCTCAATGGCTCCGGCATGATAATCCGGTTCGAACCGGCCCTCGCGTGGCTCGGGGAAGATCGGCGGATTTTCAAGGGGAATGTCGAGTTTGCCCAAATCTATGACCTGCAGCTGCAAGGTGCTGTTCGCCTCTGCGGTTGCCTCCTCGACCATTCGGATATGCGTGTGATCCCCATGACAATTCACGTAGAACACCCTCCTGAATCCCCAGGAGTCCAGGGATGTGAAGATGTCCGCCAGCAGGGATTTCATGGTTTCCGGACGCACGGAGAAGGTCCCGGCATACCGGGCGGTATCGTCCGCATGACCCCAATAGCACGGCGGTGCGATGAGTGATTGGATGCCGCGGCTGGTCAAGGCTTCACGAAGGAGTCTGCAATACAGGTGCGCAAGCAGGATGTCCGCGCTGAGATCCATATGCGGGCCGTGCGCTTCAATGATGCCGAGAGGAAGAAGAACAATGGCGCCTTTGTCCGCAGAAGCCTGAATATCCGGCCAGGCCATGTCCACCATGGTGTCTGCGAAGACGGACGGGTTTTTGGCAGGACCCGGAGGAACAACTGCCGTTCCTGCTGTTTCACAGGGCAAGGACGCCCATTGTTCCTCCGGGATGATTTCAATTCCGTTTTCTGCCAGAAATCGGGCGGTGATGCCACTTCCCGGGATGATCCGGCTTGTGAATGAACCGTCATAAATGATCCCATGACCGCAGGAAGGGCTTCGCGGCTGCAGAATGGCCTTGTCGATGCCGGCAGCCCGACAGAGTTCCAGCGTTCTCCGCGCCCCTGTCAGGAAGGCTTCCGTGCGGTCTATTCCATTTTTATCCACAACCCGTTCCGGCCCATCCTCGCAGGCAAGAATTTCGCAAGGTGCCCGCGGGATGGGGAGGCCCCCCAGCACTTCAGGACATGCAGGCAGAACCAGGCCGGCTTCCATGAGGCGAGAGAGATGCTCGCTGCAGGTGCTTTCCGCGTTGTATCTGCATTTGACTCCGACGAGACAGGCACTGACCAGATACATGGTTCATCCTCCTTGTTTCTTCGTGGCTGAAGCCGATATGAGGACACTTTATCACGCCTGACGGCCGCTTCAAAGGGGGAATTCAAACCAAAACCGATTTGGTGCAGGTCCAACGTGTTTTTTTGGACTGACGCATTGACAGCGAGGGCATATGTACGTTCCTGTTGAAATTGTCTCTATCCGGGTGGAAGTGGATGGGGGATAATGGGCACAGATCTGTCACGTATAACAGGAGGGCAAAATGATCAAACAGCAGCCTGGAACAGAACCGAATGCTTTTCAGAAGGCGAAAGCCGAACTTACATATGGCATGTTCATCCATTTTGGGGTGAATACCTACGTGGACAAGGAGTGGACGGATGGAACCGTACCGGCTTCTGTCTTCAATCCGGTCGGCTTGAATCCAGACCAATGGGTGATGACCGCCCGTGACGCGGGGATGAAGTATATTGTGCTTGTGACGAAGCATCATGACGGCTTTTGTCTATGGGACAGCCCACATACCACCTACGATGTCGGTTCCGCTCCGGTGAAAACGGATGTGGTGAAGGCAGTCAGCGATGCCTGCCGGAAATACGGCATCAAGATGGGTTTGTACTATTCGCTTTGGGACAGGAAAGAGGAAACCTACAAAACGGATTTTTCCAAGGGATACATCTCCTACATGAAGATGCAGCTGACCGAGCTGATGTCGAATTACGGGGAGATCTGCGAGCTCTGGTTCGATGGCGGATGGGAAAAGCCGGCCGCCGACTGGAAACTGGACGAATTGTACGATCTCGTCAAAACCTTGCAGCCGCAATGCCAGATCGGCGTCAATGGAACCATTGGCAATGCGGAAAAGACCGGGGTGTTGTCCATGCTGTGGAAGCGCCCGATCCTCCAGAGAAATGGGGATGCAATTCGCTTCTTCCCTTCCGATTTCCGTCTCGATGACCCCGACCTGACAAGGAAAGTCGACCCGAAGTGCTTCACCCATCAGGGCAAGACATATTATCTGCCTTTTGAGGCGACCCAGTGCTTGAAAACCACCTGGTTCTACAATACGAAGAATGAGACAGGCAAAACGCGGACCGTGGGAAAAATTGTGAAAGCTTACAAACACCTGGTCGCCCAAGGGAACACGCTGGTTCTCAATGCAGCGCCGAACCGGGAAGGGCTGTTGATGCAGTCCGACATTGATACGCTGCTTGCCGCGGCAAAGGCTCTCGGGATTTCAAAATAGAAAGGTTGTGCAGAATGAGCGAAGTTCAGAACTCAAGTCATGAGAACGAATTGCAGTTTTTAAGCAAATCCGCTGCTGGCAGCCACGGTGGAAAAATCGTGTTCGGCATCATCGGCAGCGGTTGGAGAACCGAGTTTTTCCTTCGTATCGCCAAGGCGATGCCGGACCGGTTTCACGTGGCGGGCATCGTCACGCGAAGTGCGGAAAAGGGGCGCATCCTCGAACAGACATGGGGCGTTCAACCGTATCTCACCCTTGATGGCATGCTCGAAGCCGCCGCTCTTGATTTCGTTGTGGTCAGTGTCCCCTGGGAGGTGGCTCCGGTCATGACGCGGGAGTTGGCCGCAAGGAATGTGCCGGTCCTCTCGGAAACACCGCCTGCGCCGGATCTTGACGGGTTGAAGGATTTATATGCGTTAGTTGCCCGTGGAGCAAAAATTCAAGTGGCCGAACAATATCACCTGCAACCGCTCCATGCGGCACGCATCGCCATTGCCAACTCGGGTAAGCTGGGGGAAGTCAGCCAGGTTCAGTTATCTTCCTGTCACGGGTATCATGGGATCAGCCTGATCCGGAGACTGCTGGGTGTTACATTTGAAAATGCGACCATCCGTGCCATGGAGATCACGACCCCCCTTGTCGAGGGCCGCGGACGGGATGGAGGACCGGATCAGGAAAAAATGATCGAATCCAAGCAAGTGATCGCCACACTGGATTTTGGTGGGAAAATCGGAATTTACGATTTCACCGGGGACCAGTATTTTTCATGGATTCGCGCCCAACGTCTGCTCGTACGCGGGAATCGCGGGGAGATCACGGAGAAGACCGTCCGATATCTGAAGAATTTTCAAACACCCATCGAGTTTGAACTGACCAGAAAAAACGCCGGAGAGGATGGAAATCTGGAAGGTCTCTTCCTGAAAGGCATTCAGGCGGGAGAAGAATGGATCTACCTGAACCCGACCCTGCCGGCCCGACTTTCCGATGACGAAATCGCCATTGCTTCCTGCCTGATGAAGATGCACGAATATGTTCACGGAGGGCCGTCCTTCTATAGCCTGGCAGAAGCCTCACAGGACCACTACCTCTCCCTGATGATGGAGGAGGCGGTGCGCACCGGCGGGACTGTTGTCACGGAAAGTCAGCTTTGGCGCTTGTAATCGGGTTTTCCGGATCATTTTCGCAAGCG
>JAIFNI010000256.1:11476-37993 GCA_020047785.1 Clostridia bacterium | reverse complement strand
GTCCATCATCAGTGTCTGATACGCCAGCAGGGCAAGTGCCGCATTCATGGCCTGATGAACCCCGGGAAGCCCGGTATGGAACTCGGGTGTCCCGGCATGGAACCCGGGAACTTCGGAATGAACCCCGGGAAGCACGGCATGGAACCCATCGTTGACCCGAATGGAGAATGAGGTGCCGCTTTCATCGATTTGCCCGATCTGTACATCTTCCCGACGAAGGATTGTCAGCCGGGCATTTGTTTCTTTCGCCGCCTGGCTGATCACCTCGGCGGCATCACCGTCCTGGGGCCATGAAACCACCCGGCAGCCGGGACGCATGATGCCGGCCTTGTGACGGGCGATTTCCCCAAGGGTCATACCCAGGAAGCCCATATGGTCCAGGCTGATTTTTGTCAGGACGGCAAGGTTGGGCCCCGCATACGCATTGGTGGTGTCAAAACTTCCACCCATGCAGGTTTCCAGCACCACGGCCGTGCATCCGCGCTGGCGGAACAGCAGAAAAGCCATTGCGGCATATATCTCATATTCCGTGGGCAAGCCGGGATCTTCCCCCATTCCCACGGACCGTTCCGCCACTTGACCGACGAGATCGGCAAACTCGAGCCGTGAGATTGGTTCCCCATCCAGACGGAACATTTCTTCAGGATCAATCAGCCATGGCGATGAAAAGAACCCGGTGTGGTGACCTGCCGCGCGGAGGATGGACTCCAGAAACGCGCAGGTGGAGCCTTTGCCGTTCGTGCCGGCAACATGCAGAATGCGAAGGCCATCCTGGGGGTTTCCCAGGATGGCCAGAAGATGCCTGATGCGGGTCAATCCCGGAAGGATTCCCCTCTTTCTTGACTCGACAAGCCAGTTCATCGATGCTTCATATGTCATCCGTGCCGCTCCGCATGGCCGATTTTCGCTGTGATGCCGCTTTGTTCAGGCACCGTGACAGTTCTTGTACTTCTTTCCGCTGCCGCACGGGCAAGGCTCGTTGCGTCCGACCTTGCTGATTTCACGCTTCTTCGGGGCTTTCGGTGCGTCATCTCCGTGGGAGGCTGCTATCGGTTTCGCAACCTGTTCCCGCTGTACGCTGACATTTTCTGGACGCAGGCGGAGCAGTGTTTTCACCGTATCCTCCTGGATGTTTCGGATCATTTCATCGAACATGTCGAACCCTTCGCGCTTGTAGGCGATGACCGGGTCATTCTGGCCATAGGCGCGCAGACCGATGCCGAGCTTCAGCTGTTCCATCGAGTCGATGTGATCCATCCATTTTTCATCCACAACCTTCAGCAGGACGCGTCTTTCCAGTTCCCGCATGATGTCCTCGCCGAAATTCGTTTCCTGATGCTCGTAGGCGGTATGGGCATGTTCGGAAAGGAGCTCCTTCAAGTCTTCCGGGGTGAAGGTTTCCAGATCGAGGGCGTCCTTCGCCAGAATTGAGGCATGTGCGCCGTCTTCCTGCGCAACCCGCCCGAAGATCCCGTCGATGTAGGCGTTCATGGATGTCCAGTCCCAGTTTTCGGCATGCGGACTCTCCTTGCAATACATGCCCGCAATGCCCTCGATCAGCGTATCCACCATCTTGACGACATTGTCCCTGAGGTTGTCGCCGTTGAGCACCTTGGCCCGTTCCCCGTAGATGATTTCGCGCTGCTTGTTCATGACGTCATCGTATTGCAGCACGTTCTTGCGCCGTTGGAAGTTGATGCCCTCAATCTTCTTCTGGGCGGTCTCGATGGCGTTGGAGAGCATTCTGGCCTCGATGGGCTGATTCTCCTCCAGCCTGAGCATTTCGACCATTCTGGTCATGCGCTCGCCGCCGAACAATCGCATGAGATCGTCTTCCAGCGAGATGTAGAAGCGCGATTCACCCGGGTCGCCCTGACGGCCGGCACGACCACGCAGCTGGTTGTCGATGCGTCGGGATTCATGCCGTTCGGTTCCGATGATCTTCAGGCCGCCGGCCTCGATGACCTTCACCTTTTCCTTGTCGGTCTGCACCTTGAACTGCACATAATGCTTCTTGAAAATCTGTCGTGCTTCCAGCACGAGCGGATCCTCCGTGTCGTCGAAGCCGGTGGAGGCCATGATGAGATGTTCCTCCATGCCCTGCTTGCGCATTTCCTGTCGGGCCAGGAACTCCGGATTGCCGCCGAGCATGATGTCCGTACCGCGGCCGGCCATGTTCGTGGCGATGGTCACAGCCTCGAACTTGCCTGCCTGGGCGATGATCTCCGCTTCTTTCTCGTGGTACTTGGCATTCAGCACATTGTGTCTGACGCCGTTCCGCTTGAGGATGTTCCCCAGCATTTCGGAGGTTTCGATGGAAATGGTGCCGACCAGAACAGGTTGTCCCTTCTTGTGGCTCTCCACAATATCTTCGACAACCTGCGAGAACTTGCCGTTCTTCGTCTTGTACACGACGTCGGGGTGGTCGTCGCGCACAACCGGCAAGTTGGTGGGGATCGGAATGACATCGAGTTTGTAGATGCTCTTGAATTCCTGTTCCTCGGTGAGCGCGGTACCGGTCATGCCGGCGAGTTTTCCGTACATGCGGAAGTAGTTCTGAAAGGTGATGGTGGCGAGCGTCTTGCTTTCGCGCTCGACCTTCACGCCTTCCTTCGCCTCAATGGCCTGGTGGAGACCGTCGCTGTACCGGCGGCCGTTCATGAGGCGACCGGTGAATTCGTCGACGATGATGACTTCGCCTTCCTTCACCACATAATCGACTTCATTCTTCATGAGGCCGTGCGCTTTCAGCGCCTGGTTGATGTGGTGGGAAACCGTCAGATTTTCCATGTCGGACAGGTTCTCGATGCCGAAATATTTTTCCGCGCGCTCCACGCCCTTCTGGGTGAGGGTGGCGGAATGGGCTTTCTCGTCCACGATGTAGTCGCAGTCGATGTCGTCGCTGTGCTGCTTGTCATCCGTCTCCTTGAAGACAAGTTTGTTGAGCCTTTTTACAAAGGAATCGGCCTTTCCGTACAAGTCCGTGGATTTGTCGCCCTGTCCGGAAATGATGAGCGGGGTGCGGGCTTCATCCACGAGGATGGAGTCGACCTCGTCGACGATGGCGTAGGTGAGGGTGCGCTGGACCTTGTGTTCCTTGTACACCACCATGTTGTCACGCAGATAGTCGAACCCGAACTCGTTGTTGGTTCCATAGGTGATGTCGCTGTTGTAGGCTTTCCGACGTTCATCGTTCTCGAGATCATGGATGATGATGCCAACCGAGAGGCCCAGAAAATTGTAGATCTTGCCCATCAGTTCGCCCTGGTATTTCGCAAGATAATCGTTGACGGTGACCAGATGGACCCCTTCGCCGGTGATGGCGTTGAGATAGACCGGGAGCGTGGCGACGTTCGTTTTTCCTTCACCGGTCTTCATTTCCGCGATGCGCCCCTGGTGCAGCACAATGCCGCCGATGAGCTGCACACGGAACAGGCGAATGCCCTGGACCCGGAATGTGGCCTCCCGAACAACGGCAAACGCCTCCGGCAGGATGTCCTCGAGCGTTTCTCCCGCCTTGTAGCGGTCTTTGAACACCTGCGTCTTCGCCCGAAGCGCCTCGTCATCGAGCTGCTTCATCTCGGATTCTAGCGCCTCGATCCGGTCGACCATGGGGAGAATGCGTTTTACTTCCTTTTCCGCATAATTGCCGAAGAGGAAAGTGAGAAAACCGTTCTTGCTCATTTCTGTTTACTCCTGTCTCAAGCGGTGCCTGTGCATCCGCGTTCCTGCCTGTTCCGTCTCAAGCGGTGCCTGTGCATCCGCGTTCCTGCCTGTTCCGCCTCAAGCGGTGCCTGTGCATCCGCGTTCCTGCCTGTTCCTTCATCAGCCCCGCGTCATTCCGGCGGGTACTCGGCGCCTTCGATTCCCAGACGGCGAAGGACAAGGGCATAGCCATCCGCGCCATAATACAGCGCGCGGCTTACTCGGCTGATGGTTGCTTCGCTCGCACCGGTTTTTTCATGAATTTCCTTGTATGTGTTCCGTTCCATCAGCATCCGGGCGACATCGAATCGCTGGGTGAACGCCTTGATCTCCGAAATGGTGCCGATATCCTCGAAAAACGCATAGCACTCCTCCACCGTTTCCAGCTTCAGAATGGCCTCGAACAAGCGATCCGCGCCTTCATCCTTCAACTTCGGGTTCACGGGCATCCTCCATGCAGCCGCCGTGATTTCCTGCGGCGGACAGCCTAAACCATTATCGCATGACACCATGCGGATTGCAAACCATGTGCGGTCTGTGAATCATCATTTGGCTGGAAGAATCCGGTGTGATATGATGGTCGCGTATTGAACATTGTCCTTCCACATACCGGTACCCCAACCAATGAAATAGTTTGCAATCAACACAAGCGGGAACCTGTCCCGAAGGGACGCAGTGCGGGTATCAGCTTCGTCAGCACCCGTTCGCTGTTTCCGGAAAGGTCAGTCATGAACTTCTTCATGCAGATCGATCTCAACCTGTATGCCTGCATGCTATTGATTCTCCTCCTCTTCGGCTATTCTCCCGGAGACGGACGGCGACTCCTCATGAATCGCCTCTACAGGCTGATGGTCATGGCAACCCTCTCCATCATGGTGCTGGACACCATCGGCTGGTCGCTTGAAGGAAATACGGCACCCGGCCTCATCACCCTGAACTGGATCACCAGCACGCTTGGCTGCATGCTGAATCCGGTTCCGGCTTATCTTTGGCTTCTGTATGCAGACAATCAGATCTCGGGCGATGACAGGCACACGCTCAAACTGGCTGTACCAGCCGCCATTCCCGCGGTGCTCAGTGCGCTGCTGTCCCTGATGTCTCCCCTGGGCGGGATTCTCTTTACCATTGATGTTTCGAACCGATTTCAGAGGGGCCCCTTCTTTTTCGTGCTGGCCATCATGCTGTTCGGATACCTGGTTTCTGCCTTCGCCTTTGTCGGGCTGCACCGAAAAGCGGTTTCCGCACGGAAATTCTATCCGCTCTTCCTCTTCATGCTTCCCCCGCTCATCGGCGGCGTCATCCAGCTCTGCCTTTACGGCGTCACACTCATATGGGCCGGCATGGCGCTTTCCATGCTTGTGCTGCAGCTTTATCTCCAGCATCACACCCTGCGCACGGATTATCTCACCGGCCTTTACAACCGGCGGCAGCTGGATCGGTACATCCGGACCCGCATCGACAGTCATCGTCTGGGAAACACTTTCGGCGCCCTGATGCTGGACATCGACAACTTCAAGGCCATCAATGACACCTATGGCCACCCTGCCGGCGACACGGCACTCGAAGAAATGTCCAAAGTGCTCCAGCACAGCTTCCATCAGGACGATTTCATCGCCCGGTATGCAGGCGATGAGTTTGTGATTGTGCTTGATGCAAACGCCCCCGAGGATTTCGACCGGATCGTCCTGCGCCTGCGTGACACGCTGCACCGGTACAATCTCTCCACGGTCCAACCCTACAAGCTTGATGTCAGCCTAGGCTACGCCCTGTACGACCCGCAAGCCGGCTTGACGGCCGATCAATTCCTCAAGCTGATTGACGACCGGATGTATCTTGACAAGCGCATGAAGAAGCAACGGCAAACCGCCTTTCCAGAAGGCATTTTTCTGGATGGAAGCATTTCCGTTGCTGATGCAGATTGCTCCTTTCCTTTACATCATCCCACCCGCGCGATATAATACGGAATCATGCCCATATTTGTATGGAACCTGCACCATGCTTGCGTTTGCGGTTCCAAGGAAAGGGCGAAACGGAGGATAAGCCATGGCTCGTTCCGGTGTCACCGCACCACAGGGTTTTTCCGCTGCAGGCATCGCCTGTGGACTGAAGAAAAACGGCAATCCCGACCTGGCCGTCGTGCTGTCCGATGTTCCCGCTGCGGCCGCGGGTATTTTCACCACCAACGTAGTGAAGGGGCATTCGTTGAAATGGTCCAGAGAACACATCCGCAGCGGGTTGGCCCGTGTGGTGGCCATCAACAGCGGCTGTGCGAACGCATGTGTGGGCGAGGACGGAGACCGGGATGCAGCCGTCTTTGCCGGATTTGTCTCCGGCCATGCAGGCTGTCCCGTCGAACAGGCTGTGATCGGCTCCACAGGCGTAATCGGATACAGGTTGGACATGGAGAAGATTGAAAAGGGCCTGGAAGCGGCTTTCCAGCAGCTTTCTCCTGACGGCGGCATCGCAGCCGCACTGGCCGTCATGACAACGGACACCTTCAAGAAGGAAGCGGAAGCGGCATTCGAGCTGGATGGCAAACTTGTCCGCATTGGCGGATTCGCCAAAGGCTCCGGCATGATCCATCCAAACATGGCGACCATGATTTCCATCCTGACGACGGATTTGTCCATTTCCGCCGAAATGCTCGACAAAGCCCTGCGGACCGTTGCCAATCGTTCCTTCAACCGTGTTTCCGTCGATGGAGACACCAGCGTCTGCGACAAGGTGGTCATCCTTGCAAACGGCATGGCCCGCAATAAACTTGTGGACCGGGAAGGTCCCGAGTTCGAGGCTTTTGTGGACAGCCTCGGCACCGTGGCGGTCACCCTTTCCAAGATGCTTGCCCGGGACGGGGAAGGAGCCACGAAACTTCTTGAACTGCGGGTGGAAGGCGCGCCGGATCCGGAAACCGCGCATGTCATCCTGAACGCCATCGCGAAATCCCCCCTGGTGAAAACCGCCTTCTTCGGACAGGATGCGAATTGGGGCCGAATCCTGACCGCTGCGGGCTATTCCGGTGCTTCCTTCAATCCGGACACGGTGGATGTGTTCCTTGGCAATCTGATCGTTTGCCGGAACGGAATGGGTCTCCGGTTTGATGAAGAAGCCGCGCTGGCTGTCCTGAAACAGCAGGAAATCACCGTCACGCTCGATTTGAAGCTCGGATCCGTGTCCGACCGGATGTGGACCTGCGACTTCTCTTACGATTATGTGAAAATCAATGGTTCCTACCGATCCTGAAACGTAGAAACCGGTGCAGAAAGTCGCTCAGGGCTTGGAAGAAAATGATTCACCGATGCGGCGAACGGGTAAAGAACCAACGAAAAGCGGTTTGCGGGAGGAATCGACATGGCTACTAGGCAACTGATCAAGTTCATGGTCTCCGACCTGACGTTTGGCATTGAGATTACACAGATTCATCAGATTCTCAAGCCACAGGAAATTTTCAAGGTGCCGAACACCCCTCCTTTCATCGAAGGCCTTTTGAATCTGCGCGGGCGGGTCCTGACAGTCTTCAATCTCAGGAAACGCTTCTCGCTGCCGGAAAAGGCGAATGACGACAACACCAAAATCATCATTGTGAACATGAATGATTTCCTCTTGGGCTTCATTGTGGACAGTGTCACGGAAATCGTCCGTCTGCCCGACGAGGATATTGAGGAGACGCCTCCATCCCTGAAAGGATTCGACAAGAAATTTCTGTCGGGTATCGGCAAAGTGGATGAAAAAATCATTCTTCTTCTTGACCTGACAAAGGTCCTGACTTCCGAAGAAGAGCGTCAGATGGCTGAACTCGTCACCATGCACGGCAATAAAATCGGCAATTGATCAATCGGAAAACACCCGTGAAAAAGAGCCTCTCCTCATGAGCGGCTCTTTTTCCGGTTTTTTTCTTCATCAATGCCTTCCGGTTTCAACTGTAGGGTTCCGTTCTCTCGTCTCCGGAAAAGCCCGCACTCTGCACGCGGTTGCGCCCGCTGTTCTTCGCCGAATACAGTGCGTCATCCGCCGACTTGATCAGCTGAATTTCGTTCTTTGCCATCTCCGGGAATGCCGAAACGCCCATGCTGATGGTGATGGATGTTGAAATGACCCGGTCGGAAACCAGCATCTCCGAAATGCTGCGACGCAGTTCCTCCGCCTTGTCTGCAGCCTGCCGCATGGTTGTGTGCGGCATCAGGATCACGAATTCCTCCCCGCCATACCTGGCAAAAAGGTCCGACTTCCGCAAATGCTCCCTTATATGGGCTGAAAGCGTTTTCAAGACGAGGTCGCCGAACTGATGGCCATGCGTATCGTTGAAACGCTTGAAATGATCGATGTCGCACATGATGAGGGCAAGGTCTCCCCCCTGTTCCCGTGCGCGATCAAATTCTTCCTGGAGGCAGTTCTGAAAATGAATCCGGTTGTATGCACCGGTCAGGCCGTCGATGGTGGCCATCTCCTGCATCTGGTTGTAGAGGCGGGCATTGTCGATGGCGATGGAAACCTGCTGCGAAAGAATTTCCAGAAGCCGGACATTCTCGCTTGTGAACGCTTCCGGGATGACCTGTTCGATTAGTATGATCCCAAGGGTGCTTCCTTTCGCAACCAACGGAACGCAGGCGATCGAGCGGACCGAGCGTCCCTGGACAAACCGGTATTCCTCCGCGGTCACATCGTTGTCCAGCATGGAATGGGAAACGGACAGCCCGCCACGCTGGATGTCCTGGTTCACGAAGTCTGAAAACACGGCCAGTTCCCGTTTGTCGAATATGCTTGATACAAGCACTTTCATCCGATCCGTCTGTGCATTGCGCAGCGCGATGGTGGAGCTGGAAACACCCATGACCCCGATGATGACGTCGTTCACGAACTTCAGAAGCTCGTTCATGTCAAAGATGGAACTGATGGCTTGAGATATCTGCTGAACAGTATAGAACTCCGCCAGACTGGTGGTGAGCTTCCTGTTTGATTCTTCGGTCTGGAAATTGGCCTTGCGCAGCTGATCGTACTGACTCTGCATCTCCCGTCTGACTTCTTCCAGCTGGACATACTTGTCTCCCAGCCGGGCGACCAGGTTCGCATTTTCTTCTTCGCTCAGTCGGAATTTTTCCTGTGCGGCTCCCCATACCTGGCAGGCGAAACCAATGATGCCGTATTGTGCCGCAACAATGAGCAGGTTCATCCATAACGCCGCGATGGATCCATTGGAGTCCAGATGACTGCCCAGCAGCCATTGCATGAACAATTGCAGGGCGAGTGCCCACGTCATCAAGGGAAGTGTTCTGAGAAAACCCGCGGAAAGTGTGCTGAACGTGATGGGAAGCAGCACGATAAAGTAAAAATAGCCGGGATGGCGAAGTGATGAAACAAACAGAAGCAGGACAAAAACCTCCAGATACAATCCGCGAAGCCGGATAGAGAGATGTTTTTCATCCAGACCGCGATTCACCAGGAAAGAAAATCCAAAATGAATGCCCCAGCACACGACCTGTATGACCGGAGAAATGTGCAGAAACGCCGGAATGCCTTCTCCCATGCGGAAGAGGATGTCTCCCGCCATCAGAACAAGCAGGGCAATGCAGGTAATGCGGGATACGAAGCGGAACAGATCCTCAAGATTGCCCGTCACCTGTCCGGACATCAGTTTATCGTCAGTGTCCACGGTATCCTCCCGTTTCTTCCCCCATACGCACGTTTCGGTATCGGCACGCCGGTTTTACTCCCGCCTGGAAGCGATGACAGACCGGCCAGCACCGTTCATTCACGCCAATAAACTTCTATATCGTCCCCTGGTTTCACCGAATCGGTAAATCCTGCGTCACGTCCGTTCAGTTTCAATACGACAGTTCCCTTCGGTGTGGCCAGATCAAAATCGATGTGATTGAAGATATCCACAAACATCATGTCTTTTGTTACTTTCGCGATGTGAACCGGTTCATGGTTCACCGTAACCAGAATGCCGTCCGCTCCCTGCGGATCGACACCGATTTCCGTTGCTCCGACCGTGGTGCTGCCGTCGGGTTTCTCCTGGACGCTCCAGTCTATCGGCTTTGCCGAAACCGCCGAAGCAGGCCGCTCTGTCGGTTTTTCCGGGACCGCCGAGGCAGGCCGCTCTGTCGTTTTTTCCGGGACCGCCGAGGCAGGCCGCTCTGTCGGTTTTTCCGGAACCGTAGAAGACGGTCGGGCTTCCTGCTCCGCACCATGCCGGTGGGGAGCGCACAAGATGACATCCCCTTCGGTCGGCGCATAGGACAATGTCAAGGGTTTTCCTTCACATGAAAAATCACATCGGGCAGGGTCCAGTTCGAAATCGCGCACGATATCCGAAAGCGCGGCAGGTGGAGCGATGACCAGGCTGTCTCCCTCTTGGATGGCGGTTTCCGCCAAAACCGGTTTTCCATTGAGCAGCAGGGAGGAAGGAATCTCATAACGGTTTTCCGCAAGCAGCAGCACCACCGGCCTGCCTGAAAGCAGATGGTCGCCGGCAAAGCTGACAGCATCCGCACCACGCTCCGCTTCCTTCACTTCTATCCGGTCTCCCGGCGTTACACTGACAGTCAGTCCGGCCGGCATTCCATTCAGCGAAATCTCGGACGGCTTGCCGAACTCTCCGCGGACTGTCTTGTCAAACCCATTCATCAGAAAGTGGAGCGCGTTTCCTGATTTTCCGATCAGCTGGTCCGGAACATAACCAGCCTGAAGCAAGGCATCCGCCACCGTCATGCGGCGGGCGTTGAACAGCCGGATTTGACGACCGCCCACGGAGACATGAAAAAAGTCCTTTCCGGCATTGAGATTGGCCGTGACAAGAATGCCGAACGGGGTGATGCATTCAGGCCCCTGCAGCAGTTCCCCTTCATAATCGATGCTCTTTGCGATGCTCCGGTTCCTTACCGCAACACGCTCTGGTGGAAGACCAATCAGTTCGGATAAAAGCTTGCACAAACCCGGTGTCTGGCTTCCGCCCCCCACCAGAAAAACGGCATTCGGCGGCTTGCCGGCATTGCACTCCTTCACCCGCTCCGCAATGGTGCGTGCAAGGTTTTCAACCGCAGGATGGATGACCTCCAGCACTTCTTCCGTCGGTACAACCATCGGATTGTCGAGAATGTCCGTAAATGTCACGGACTCCATTCCCGCACTGACAGCGAGTTTGATTCGCTCGGCCGCATGAAAGTCCACCAGATAGCGCTGTGCGATTGCCTCGGTGATCTCGTCGCCCGCCACTGCCGCCATGGCATACCCGATGACGGAACCGGCCTTTGTGATGGCGATGTCCGATGTGCCGGCTCCCACATCCACAAGAGCGAGATTCAGCATGCGCAAATCTTTCGGAATGGCGACATTCAGCGCGGCAATCGGCTCGAGCGTCATGCTTGCCACCTTCAGACCGATTCGCTCCATGACCGTGTGCAGGCTGTCAACCACCATATGCGGCAGAAAAGTGGCCAATATCTCCAGCCCGATTCGGTTTCCCTTGTGTCCGAGCGGGTTCGAGATGGAAAAGTCGTCCAATTGATAGCTGATGACACTGTATCCGACACAATGGAATGAATGGCGCAGCGCGTCCGGCAGTCCGTCCTGCAGGGTGTCCTGCGCCAGGCGTATGCCTTCCATCTCCAGAGCACCCAGCAGCTGTGTGTCAATCTCACGCGATTCATCCACTTCACGGTTCACGTGCACCTGACAAGTCTTCAGAACACGTCCGGCTGCTGCGATGGCCACCTTTTCGAGCCTGCGACCAAGCTTCCTCTCCAGCTCATCCTTGATGATTTTTGCTCCGGATGCCACTTTTGCGATGTCATGGATCTGACCGTCCATCATAGCCCGCTGGGCATGCTCATGCACGGCGGCCGCCAGAATTTCATACCGTTCCTGCCGTTCCACGCCAACAACGCCGATGACCGTGCGTGTTCCGATATCCAGCGCGAAAATCCAGTCTTCCGGAGCGGTCTCGTATGCCGAGTCGGCGGACCGTTCGACAACGTGTGCATTGGCTTGATCCATGCGCAGGACGTTCTTCCTGTTCGGCACGCTCGATACCCCCGTGACTTTGCCCCGATATCCCGCCAAAAAGCCCAAATGTGGCTCTGGCCGGCATTTAGCCTAATTCTACATTTTTTTGTCCATATGCGCAATAAGGCCGGCATGTACAGATGCCGCACAAGGGCTTTTTGGCATTGCAAACCGCCCGGCCATGAAAAACAAGGCGATGGCTGAAATCAGTCCATTCCTTCTTCGGCAGCAGTTTCATCAGATCCCGCTCCACTGCGGCCGGGTCTTCTTCCACCGTCAGACCCATCCTGCGGGAGAGTCGGCCCGCATGCGTGTCCACAATGACGCCCGGTACCTGAAAAATCGCACCCAGTACCACATTCGCTGTTTTTCGCCCGACACCGGGCAAGGCTATCAGTTCCTCCATGGTTCCCGGTACCTGACCTTGGTGATGCTGAAGCAGGCGGATGCAGCAGCCTTTCAGATTTTTCGCCTTGTTGTGAAAAAACCCTGTTGCGTGTATGTCCTGCTCCAGCTCCGTCAAATCAACCGCCGCATAATCCTCGGCCGTCCTGTATTTCCGAAACAAGTTTTTTGTCACGATATTCACCTGCGCATCGGTCGACTGTGCGGCAAGCTGTGTCGCCACCAAAAGCTGCAGGGGATTTTCATATTCCAGCGTACAATAGACATTCGGATATAAATCCGCCAAAGCCTTGCGAAGATGGTTTGTCCGTGTTTTGCGATCCATGGTTTCCTCCTTGCTTCCTTGTCTTTGCGTCCTTGTCTTTTCCGGTTTCCGCTTCACACCTTTTCCGGTTTCCGCTTCACACTTCATCCAACAGGTCCAGATACAGGCTCAGATATGTGCGGGCCGAACCCACCCACCCCGAATCAACCTGCATGGCTGCCTGCATCATCCTGTGCCAGGCACGGTTCTCCCCATCCTCCCGAAACAGCCTCCAGGCGCGGCGAACAGCCCGGTCCAGCGCTCCTGTGGTTTCGGCTGAAAAGACAAACCCATTCGTGCCATCCTTCACCGTGTCCTTCAATCCGCCCGTTTTTCGAACAACCGGCAGGCAGCCGTACCGCATGGCGATTTGCTGGCTCAATCCGCATGCTTCCCGTCTGGAAGGCATCAGCAGGAGATCGGCGGCCCCGTACATGCGTCGGGCCAGGCGTTCATCGAATGCAAACCTGCATGCTATGGCATTCGGATACTTTTCCGACAGCATCTGAATCCGTTCCTGATACTTCCCTTCACCTGTTCCAAGAATGACGAGTTGCATGCCGGACTGCAGCCATGCTTCCACCGCATCCAGCAGCAATCCGATGCCTTTCGTCTCAACCAGCCGACCGATATAAACCGCCAGAGGCTCCATGGTTTCAGGCAACCCAAGTTCTTCCTGCAGGGCAGCTTTGTTTTGCCTCCGATTCAGGAGCGTCTTTGCATCATATCGCACCACCAGTGCTTCATCTATTGCCGGGTTCCAGGTTGTGCCAAGCCGGTTGAGGATGCCCGCATACCTTTGCTTGCTTCGTGTTTTCACGCGTTCAGCCAAAAAAGAGTCCAACCCGAAGCCATTCCCGGGTTTCAGAATCTCCCGCGCATAAGACGGACTGACCGTCGTGATGGCATCCGACCAGGCGATCCCGGCTTTCAGGGCATTGAAACCGCCCGAAAAAGAAGCTCCCTCTTCCCCCATCACAGAAGGTCCCAATCCATACAAATCAGCCAGGGAAGGCCGACCAAGTCCCTGATACTCCAGACTGTGTATGGTCAGCAAGGTGTGAATCCGGCGCAGCATCGCGCCCTCGCCGGATTCGGGCGCATGACGGACCAGCATGGCCAGAGGAGCCGCATGCCAATCGTTCAGATGCAGAATGTCGGGCGGATTCGCCTCCGTCTCCGCATCTGCCGCCACTGCAAGACAAAATACAGCGAAACGTTCGGCATCGTCCGAATACGCGTAGACGTTTTCTCGACCGAATAACCCCGGAATCTCATATACGCGGACAGGCAAAACATCTGAAAGCCATACCTGCACCTTGCACGGAATTCCATCATGCAAGCCCCCATTGGAGAAACCTGCTGAACCCTGCAGGGTAGTGGCCTTGCGCGTCTTTCCTGAGGCGCCGGCATCCAGCTGCTTCACGAGGAATGGCTGGTTCGTCAGGGAGGGGTTCCGCCCTTCAGGATCCGGAAATGACGGGTTCGGCATTTTCATTCCGCCGTGGAACGGCAGGCAAAGCGAAATCCGCACACCAAGCCGATGCAGTGCCCGGGGCAGTTCTCCCGCCACATCGGCCAAACCGCCTACCTTGATGAAAGGCGTTGCTTCCGCCGCAACAAACCAGACCCGCCTTCCCGCAGGCCAATGCTCATTCTCTGCACTTTCCCCGTCCCGATGTTCAGCCATGAAGCCTCCCGGAAATCCGGTTGCCCGGTTCATGACGGATATGCAACAAGGCAGCCGCATGGGCTGCCTTGTCCGTGCCCGTCAGGGCGTTGTTCCGATAATTGTGTCAACCGGCGCTTTAGGGCTTGGAAGAAAATAACCTGCTCTATAAATTTCCGAAAACAATGGCCTAACCTGCCATTCTTTTCGGAAAAAGAGCAGGTAATTTTCTTCCGGCGCTTTACAGGTGGATATTCACATCCCTGGAGGATTCCCTGCCGGGTTCCGGTGTGGCATCCTTGACGGAAAGGTTGATGCGGCCCTGTTTATCGACTTCGATGACACGAACGGTGACTTCGTCGCCGACAGCGACAACATCTTCCACTTTGTTCACACGCGCATGTGCCAGTTTGGAGATATGCACAAGACCTTCCTTGCCGGGCAGGAACTCGACGAACGCGCCGAAATTCATGAGGCGGGTGACCTTGCCCGTGTAGATGGTACCGACTTCAACGTTTCCGACAATGCCTTCGATGATGCGGAGGGCTTTCATGCCGGCTGCTTCATCGGAAGTTGCCACGAAGACGGACCCGTCATCTTCAATGTCGATCTTGACGCCGGTTTCCTGAATGATCTTGTTGATGACTTTTCCGCCGGGGCCAATGACTTCACGGATTTTATCCACATCGATCTTGAGCTGGTAGATTTTCGGGGCATATTTGGACAAGGTCTTGCGGGGCTCGGGAATGCATGGCAGCATCGTCTTGTTCAGGATGTCCAGACGGCCCTTGCGGGTAATCTCGAATGCCTGCTCGATGATGTCGTAGTTCAATCCGTCCACCTTGATGTCGACCTGGATGGCCGTGATGCCGTTCTTCGTGCCACCGACCTTGAAGTCCATGTCGCCGAAGAAATCTTCGATGCCCTGGATGTCCATGAATACGACATAACGGTCCTCATTCTCATCATCCACCACAAGTCCGGTGGAGATGCCGGCAACAGGGGTCTTGAGCGGAACGCCCGCGTCCATCAGCGCAAGGGTGCTGGCGCAGATGCTGCCCTGCGACGTGGAACCATTCGACATGAGCACTTCGGAAACAAGGCGGATGGCATACGGGAAATCTTCGATGGCCGGGATGACCGGCAGGAGGGCACGTTCCGCAAGCGCGCCATGGCCGATTTCACGGCGGCCGGGTCCGCGGGAAGGCTTCGTTTCTCCCACACTGTATGACGGGAAGTTATACTGGTGCATGTAGCGCTTCGTATCTTCGAGATCCACGCCGTCAAGTGACTGCATCTCGCTGACCGGGCCGAGTGTGACGGTTGTGAGGACCTGGGTCTGTCCGCGCTGGAAAAGACCTGAACCATGGGTGCGGGGCAGAATGCCCACTTCGGCGGAAAGCTGGCGGATATCCATCAGACCTCGGCCGTCCACGCGCTTGCCGTCTTCAAGGATGAGCATGCGGACAATCTTCTTCTGCAGCTTGTACAGCGCCTCGCCGATCTTGGCCTTCATATCCGGATGCGTCTCAGCCAGTGCAGTCTGCACCTTGTCGTACACCACCGCGACATTGGCATCGCGGGTCGGCTTGTCATCATTCTGAATGGCTGCCTTCATGTCTTCCTTCGCCAGTTTGTAGACGACGTCGAACAGGTCCGCCTCCACCTTGACGGATTCATAGGCAAATTTCGCCTTGGCGCAGTCCGCCGCGATGGTGTCGATGAAGTCGATGATTCTGATGATTTCATCGTGGCCCTTGCGAATGGCGGAAAGCATGATTTCTTCGGATACTTCGTTGGCGCCGGCTTCAATCATGACGATTTTTCTGCGATCGGCCGAGAGGGTGACATACATGTCGCTCTGCTCACGTTGTTCCACATTGGGGTTGATGATGACTTCGCCGTCTACCAGGCCCAGGATGATGCCGGCAATGGGTCCGTTGAAGGGAATGTCGGAAACGGCCAGTGAAACGGCGGAGCCGATGATGGCCGCAAATTCCGGTGAATTGTCCTGCTCCACGGACATGACGGTATTGATGAGGGTGACGTCATTGCGCAGATCCTTCGGAAAGCGCGGACGGAACTGGCGATCGATGACCCGGCCGGTCAGCACGGCACGTTCCGTGGGCTTGCCTTCGCGTTTGATGAAGCCGCCGGGGATTTTGCCGACCGCGTACATCTTTTCCTCATACTCGACACTGAGCGGGAAGAAGTCGACACCGTCGCGGGGCTTGGTGGAAGCAGTGGCTGTGGACATGACGACGGTTTCCCCATAGCGGACCAGGGCTGCGCCATTTGCCAGCAGGGCCAGCTGACCGACTTCGATGGTCAGCGTTCTGCCGGCCACTTGGGTTGAATAGGTTTTTTTCATATCTTATACTCCTTCTCACCCACCGGTCCGCCGGGGCAAAAGATCAGGGAGCAGGGTTCCCGGCAGGAACCCTCTTCGCTGAACTTCTGTCGCCCTGCGGCCGTCATGGGTCATGGTCTGATTTTTTCGGGACAGAACGGCCATCCAGCCGGTTTCTTCCCGGTTGGTCCCGGCATGCGGCCCTGCATGAAGCAAATGGACCGCACACCGTTCCCCGGTTGGGATTCAAAACAAGAAAGGCGGTTTCCCGCCCTTCCTTTGTGCCGATGAAGAAACTGCTTGCCATGCCTGAAACAACAGAAGATTCGGGTGCTGATTCACGGGCCATGAAACAAGTGGTTTCCCGACAGATTTTTTACTTTCTGAGTTCGAGCTTGGCTACGATTTCACGATAGCGGACGACGTCCTTCTTCATCAGATAATTCAGAAGGCCGCGACGGGCACCGACCATCTTCAGCAGACCACGACGGGAGTGGTGATCCTTCTGGTGGGTCTTGAGGTGGCCTGTCAGGTGGTTGATGCGTTCGGTCAGGAGTGCGATCTGCACTTCCGGCGAACCCGTATCACCCTCGTGACGCCCGTTGTTTGTGATGATGTCAATCTTGGCCGGTCTTTCCATGGTTTCCCCTTTCGCGTATGACACGTACAATTGCCGTATGCCCAGTAAGCGGTTGGAGTGCCGCGAACCGAGGATACGGTTCATTCCATACCGGTCCATTGTATCATGATGGAAAGGAACCTGTAAAGATTCACAAATATTCCAGGGCAGACCCTGCATGATACGCGTCGAATCACTCCACCGTGACCCCTTTCACCAGATTCCTGGCCACATCCACAGAGAACAGGCCATCCAGAAGTGTTGTGACAAACGCGGTGATGCGGGCACGAAACAAGAGAGCCAGTCCGACTACGACGGCGATGATGACGACCAGTTCCACCGTGTTGAGTCCACGCTGATCGGCCAGAAAAGCTCTGATACGAGGGGATTTCGAATTTTTGCCATGCTGCGGGACGGGTTCCGCATCGGAAGAAAGGATTCGATTGCCGGACGGGGCTATGCACGCATGCAGGAAGGAGAACAGGCAGACTTGTGATCGAATGAACATGACAGGTGCCTCCACCGTTTAAATTCCCCGAACGGCCAGGCCCATGGACTTCTGTGTCGGGATGCTTGACGCTCCCGCCTGTTTGACATGATTCTACCAATTCAAACAATCCCTGTCAATCGGTCTCTTCCTTCATCCGCCTCAGAATCTGCTGCACCGTTTCGTAATTGAACCCCCTGTGCAGGAGGAAGGACACCGCTTTCCGCTCGATGGCCGGATCCGTCAGATCATACTTTCCGAATTTCTTGCGCGCGCCGCGCAAAGCCGTTTCTTCATCATCCTGTTCGAACTCGGAAATCACCGCATCAAAATCTTCGTCGGACACGCCCCTGGCCCGTAACGCAAACCGCATGTTCTTTCTGGAAACAGATTTCGCACGGAGCTGCTCCGAGATGTAGCGCTGGGCATACCGTCTGTCATCCACGTACCCGAGGGTTATCATATCGGCGACGGCCAATGCGGCCGATTCCCCATCGTATCCGGCGCGGACGAGTCGCTCGAGAAGTCCGGCGGCGGTACGGTCCAGCACGGTGAGATACAGGATTGCCTGTTCCCGCACTGCCTTCCGGAGAACGGTGTCGCGAATTTCCAGCACTTCCGGTTCGGAAAGATCTTCGCGTTCATAAAGCCGCATGCGAAGGTAAACTTCCTCCGGCAGGCTAAAGGCATAGGCGCCATCCAGATGGATGCGCCTCATGCCCTTTTGACGGGGGGATTGTTCGGCTGCGGTGATTTTCATGCTGTTCGCGTCCTTCTGGCCTTGCCCTTCGGCTTGGCTTGGGGTTCTTCCCTCTCATCCTGAACATCCGGGCTTACCCGCATGGGCAGTCAATCTTCCTCTGCCTTGATGCGGGGCGGCGTGACGCTCTTCACAAATGCCACATCGTGCTCCGCCATGATCTTTCCCTCGATTTCCGCACAGATCTCCGAATTTTCACGCAGATACTTCTTTACGTTCTCCCGGCCCTGGCCGATGCGGTTCGTGCCATAAGAGAACCAGGCACCGCTTTTCTTGACGATTTCAAGGTTGACGCCGATATCGAGAATGCAGCCCTCCCGGGAAATGCCGGAACCGTAGATGATGTCGAATTCAGCTTCATGGAACGGGGGCGCCACCTTGTTCTTCGCAACCTTGACGCGGGTGCGGTTGCCCACGGCTTCCGTGCCGTCCTTCAGCGTTTCGATGCGGCGCACGTCCAGACGGACGGAAGCATAGAACTTGAGCGCGCGGCCGCCCGGCGTGGTTTCCGGATTGCCGAACATGACGCCGATTTTTTCCCGCAGCTGGTTGATGAAGATGGCCACGGTCTTCGACTTGCTGATGCAGCCGGAAAGCTTGCGAAGTGCCTGGGACATGAGCCGGGCCTGCAGCCCGACGAACGCGTCGCCCATTTCTCCATCGATTTCCGCTTTCGGAACCAACGCAGCCACGGAATCGATGACGATGATGTCGATGGCGCCGCTGCGGACAAGGGCTTCGGCGATTTCCAGCGCCTGTTCGCCTGTATCCGGCTGGGAAACGATGAGGTTGTCGATATCCACACCCAGATTTTTGGCATAGACCGGGTCCAGCGCATGTTCCGCATCGATGAACGCAGCATCGCCGCCGGCTCTTTGCGCTTCCGCGATGGCATGCAGCGCAACGGTGGTTTTGCCTGAGGACTCAGGCCCATAGATCTCGATGATGCGCCCACGGGGATACCCGCCGATGCCAAGCGCGATGTCAAGTGAAAGGGCACCGGTGTGGATGACGTCCGCCGCGACGTGGCTGACCTCGCCGAGTTTCATGACGGAACCCTTGCCGAATTGCTTTTCCAGTTGCGCCATCACGGTTTCCAGTGCCTTTTTCTTTTCTTCCGATGTCGTTGCCATCTGCCCCATCCTCCTAGCGACATCATTCGGTGAAATCCATATCCAAAGCGGATTCAAAACCCGCCTCGACCTGCACGCCGGCCTTACGCACTCTAAAAACGCATGGCCCACCGAACTTATTCGAACATTTGTTCACATTATATCGAACGTGTTCCTTGGCGTCAAGCATTCCCTTCCGTTTTTTTCCGGAACCTCTTCAGCCGCGAACCCAGCATGTCGCGAAGCAGGGTGATTTCCCCGATGCGAAGCAGGATGCCCATCAGGTAAAAAATGGTGCAGCAGCCGATTGCCGGTACGGCCACACAGAAAATCTGCGAAAGCTTGGACCCGACATCCGGCCTGAACAGCCGCACAAGGAGCCACAAGACCGCTGTGGACGGGACCATCGCCGCGGCACTCCTGAGAAAGAATCCCAGGTTGTCGCGATAAAAGCTTGTGTTCGTTTTTCTCGAGAAGACTGCCAGCAGAATCAGCGTATTGAAGACGGAGGTGGCCGTATAGGCAAGCGCGGTACCGCCGATCCCGAAATTCGTATATCGCTGGAACACCGCATTGAAACCATAATTCACCGCGATGCCCAGAATGCCGCTGACCAGCGGGGTGATGCTGTCGTGCATGGCGTAGAACGCGCGGATCGTCATGCCGAGCACCGAGGCGAAAATCAACGCCGCCGCATAACCGGCCAGCGCAATCCCGCTGTCGAACACGTCAACCTCCTGCATGGCGTTCCAAGTGAAGAGCAGGCGCATGATCTGATCATTCTGAAGAACCATGATGACGGAGATCGGCAGACAGATGAGAATGACGGCCCGGACACCCCGGTAGAAGAGCCGCTTGAATGCTTCCGTCTCATTCGCCGCGTGGTGGGCGGACAAGGTGGGCAGCATGGCAATGCCGATACTCTGGGCAAAAATGCCCATCGGCAGCTGCCAGGTGCGGTTCGCATTGTTGAGCAGGGTCAGCATGCCCTTGTCCAGCAAGGTTGCGAAACTTCTCGTCATGACATTGTTGAACTCGTTGATGGATGACGAGAGCAGGGATGGAACCGCCTGCCGGATCATCCTGCGGAAAGCGGGATGATGCCATTCCAGCCTGGGCCGGTATTGGGAAAACTGCTTCCAGGTGGCTGCCATCTGAACCAGAAAGAAAATGCCGGCACTGCCCACAATCGCCCAGGCGGTGAGGTACGCATCGGTCGCTCCGAACAGGACGATGCCGGCAATGGTGCAGATGTTGTAGATGACCGGACCGAATGCCGCGGCGGCGAACTTGCGGTATGAGTTCAGGATGCCGTTGCACTGCCCGGCCAGCATCATGAAAGGCACATTCAGCAGGAGAATGCGCGTGAGCGCGACCAGCATGATCCGCTCTTCGGGCGCCCGGCCCGCATATCCGGGTGCAATCAGGCCGAGGAAACCTTCCGTCCAGAAGAAAAAGACGATTTCGAGGCCGACCAGCGCGATCATCGACACGTTCAGGAAGGTGCTCAGCGCCTTCCAGGCATCCTCCTCACGCCCTTTCGACAGGAAGGAGGACATGACGGGGATCAGCGCGGCCGCGATGGCTCCACCGGCCAGAAGGTTGAACGTGATGTCAGGCAGGCTGAAAGCCAGCAGGAATTCATCGGAGTAGCCTTTCGGCTTCATGACGGCATAGATGAAGTAGGTACGGAGAAAGCCCGTCAACCGGCTGAGCAGGGTCGCAAGCATGATCATGCCGGCTGCGCCTTCCACCTTTGAAAGGGCTTTTTTCTTTGGTTTCAGGGCCAGGTCGTCCATGATGTCTCTCCTTGCTGTACGGAACTGAACAGTCGGGCAGACGGAACGAATCGACTCAAGGGCTCAATCGGGCAGACCGAGCAGAATCCGGCGGACCATGTCCAGCGCATGAAGGGCTGTCATGGTGCGGATCCGCTCCCGGTTCCCGTTCAGACGGAATTCCCGGCTCCGTGTGCCTTCGGCGGTCGTCACGGCCACATGAACAAGTCCGACGGGTTTTTCCGGCGTGCCTCCATCCGGTCCCGCGATGCCTGTGACCGCCACGGCCACGCCGCATCCGGTCTTCCGCATCAGTCCTTCCGACATTTCCTTTGCCGTTTCGGCACTGACAGCCCCATGCGCGGCAAGCGTATCCGGAGAAACGCCGAGTTCCTGAATTTTGGCAGCGTCGGCGTAAACGACATAGCTGCGTGCAAATACGGCGGAAATACCGGACACATTCACAAGCTTCGCCGCAAGGAGCCCCCCGGTGCAGGATTCAGCGGCCGAAACCGTCAAATTCCTTTCCAGAAGCAGCTTTCCCACAATCTCTTCCATCGCTTCCCCATGGGTTGCGAACAGGTAGCTCCCGAGCCGTTCCCGGATTTCCTCCACGGCCGGCTCCAGCAGGAGTTCCGCTTCCGCCTTCGTCCGGGCGGAGGCGGTCACGCGCACAACCACGTCGCCGTCGCCGACATAGGGCGCAATGGTGGGATTCGTCTGCCTGTCGATGATATCCAGGATTCTTGCCTCCATCGAGGACTCTCCGATCCCGAACACCCGCAGCATGCGGGATGCGAGCACTTGCCCCGTCTTCTTCTCGAACCAGGGAAACACGGTTTCCTCAAACATCGGAATCATTTCCTTCGGCGGGCCGGGAAACAGAATCACCGTTTTTCCGTCCCGTTCGATCAGGCAGCCCGGCGCAGTCCCGTTCCGGTTCGGAATGATGCTGCTCCCGACAGGCAGATATGCCTGTTTTGCATTGCTTTCCACCATTTCCCGTCCGATTTTCTGAAAAAAGGAGGAAATTTGCGCATACACGGCTTCATCCCGCACAAGTTCCATCCGGAAGGCCGCTGCAACCGTTTCCTTCGTCAGGTCATCCTTTGTGGGACCAAGACCGCCTGTCATGACGACAATGTCGGTACGGGAAAGCGCCAGCGCCAGGCTGTCCGACAGCCGCTGCGGATTGTCCCCCACGACGCTGTGGTACAGGACCCGTATGCCCAGATCGGCCAGCCGTCTGGAAAGATACTGGGCATTCGTATTGGCGATCTGCCCCATCAGGAGTTCCGTTCCGACTGCGAGAATCTCCGCGTTCATCATGTTCTCCCCTCATTTCCCTCCGGCAACCGTGTTTTCCGTGTTCGCGGCATCGGCCATCAGCTGCCAGAGCTCATCCAGACCCGTCCTCTTGTCGGCGGAAGCCGGGAATATGCCGCAGGCCTCCGGCTGCAGGATTTTTCGGAAGGCGGCCAGACGCTGATTCTGCTCCTGTCTGGTCAGTTTGTCCGCTTTCGTCAGCACGATGCCATACATTTTGCCTGTCGCCTTCAGCCATGCTTCCATCATGAGATCCTCCTCGGACGGATCATGACGCATGTCCAGCAGCAGCAGGATGAGGCAGAGCTGGTCCCTTGTCGTGAGATAGGTTTCTATCATCGGTCCCCAGGTGGCTTTCGTGGTCTTCGCGACGCGGGCATATCCGTATCCGGCCAGGTCCACAAGCGAGAGATTTTCGTTGACAAGATAAAAATTCACCAGCCGCGTCTTTCCGGGCGCGGCTGCCACGCGGGCAAGTCCCTTCCGGTTGCAGAGCGCATTGATCAGGGATGACTTGCCGACGTTCGATCGTCCGGCCATTGCGATTTCCGGGCAGGTCCAATCCGGATACTGGGATGTTTCAACAGCGGAAGTAATGAACTCTGCCTGTTTGATGATCATGAATCGATGTCCTTTTCCCCGGACCTCTGGTCCGGCTTGGCTGCGCTGTTGCGCACGGAACGGCCGATGGCGCCGTGTGCCAGCAATTCACGGGCAAGTCCGCGGGCGGTCTCGGTGCGGTGTGCGCCGGAAAGAAGGCGGGTGATCTCGTCCTCGCGGGACTGTCCCGAGAGGTGCGTCACCCGGGTGCGGGTGCGTCCGTCCGCCTGTTCCTTGCCGATGTGGTGGTGATGGACCGCCAGGCTGGCGATCTGCGCATGATGCGTGACGCAGAGAATCTGGCGTGTGCGGGACATGGCCGCAAGCTTCTCGCCCACCTTCTGCGCCGCCTTGCCGCCGACGCCGGCGTCGATTTCGTCGAACACCAGGGTGGGAATCCGGTCCACATCCGCCAGCATCGTCTTGATGGCCAGCATCACACGGGACATCTCTCCCCCCGATGCGATGCGGGACAACGGTTTCAGCGGCTCCCCGAGATTCGCGGTGAAGAGGAATTCCGCCCGGTCGAGTCCGAATTCGTCAAACTCACGGTTCGGTTCATGCACCACGGAGGCTTCAAACACCGCCTTCGGCATTTCAAGTTCTTCCAGCTGTCCGGACATGCCTTTTCCCAGCCTGACCGCAGCCTCAAGCCGAAGACGGTACAAGGTGGCCGCGTACCCCCGAAGCAGGGTCGTCTGGACTTCCAGCCGTTCCGCATGCTGCGCGAGGAGCGTTTCCACATCCGCGAAGGTTTCCAGTTCCGCTCGGATTTCCTCGCGATATCGGATGCAGTCGTCGATGCACTCGCCATATTTTTTCCGGATGGTCTGCAGAAAGGAGAGCCGATCCTCAATCTGATCCCTTAGTTTCGGATCGAACTCCGTTCCATCCCGCACATCCACAATATCCCTGGAAAGATCGTTCAGACGCTCGGCCATCTCCGTGAGCTGTTCCGCCATTTCCGCATACTCCGGCGAAATAGGGCCAATGCGCTGCAGCGCCTGCGCACTGCGGCGGACCTGGTCCCTGGCACCTGCTTCACCGGATTCCTCGCCCGTAAGCAATTCATACGCTTCCGAGAAAGCCGCAACAATGCCTTCGGAATGTGACAGGATGCGGCTTCTGCGCTCCAGTTCCTGATCTTCTCCCGGTTTCATGGCAGCCTTGTCCAATTCATCCAGCTGGAAACGAAGCATGTCGATCCGGCGTTCCCGTTCGCGTTCCGAACCCGAAACACGGCGCCATTCTTCCTTCCACTCGCGATACAGGGCAAAGGCCGCCGTGTATTGCGCCATTTCCTGCTTGAGCGCCGCTCCGGCATAGGCATCAAGAAGTTCCAGATGGGTTTCCGGGCGAAACAGGGACTGGCTGTCGTGCTGGCCATGAATGTCCAGCAATTTTTCCCCGATGACGCGCATGACGCCTGCCGTGACAAGACTGCCGTTGATGCGGCAGGTGTTGCGGCCCGCATCGGTGAAGGACCGCTGAAGAACAAGGATGCCATCCGCAGGCGGTTCGATGCCGTATTCCTCAAGCCGTGCTTCCATGGCCTCCGGCATGCGGAACTGGCCCTGCACGGACGCGCGTTCCGAACCTGTGCGGATGAGTTCCCGCGAAGTCCTTCCCCCTATGAGGGCATTGATCGCCTCGATGAGGATGGACTTGCCCGCGCCCGTCTCGCCGGAAAGAACGGTGAATCCGCCTTCCAGCGTCATTTCAAGATGCTCGATGATGGCGATGTTGTCAATCTGCAAAGCAAGCAGCATGTCTCACCCACCCCTGACCATGCGGGTAAACCGCTCCATCAGCTCTTCGGCAAACCTTTCGGCCCTGCAGATCATCATCAGGGTATCGTCCCCCGCGATGGTTCCGAGCACCTCATACCAGCCGAGTGCGTCCACGGAGGAGGCAACCGCCTGGGCCATGCCGGGGAGGGTCTTCACAACGAGAATATTGTTCGCATAGTCGCTCGATACGAATGCCTCGCGCAGAATGATGAGCAGACGATCGTTCATGGCGGTCGCATCCTGATTGACGGATGCATACCGGTACTGGCCGTTCTGCGCCAGCACCTTCACAAGACGCAGTTCCTTGATGTCGCGGGATATGGTGGCCTGCGTCACCTCGACCCCGACCCCCTTGAGCTTGTCCGCCAGCTCATCCTGTGTTTCAATTTCAAAGCGATCGATCAGTTCGAGGATTTTCGCATGCCGGTTGTATTTCATTTCTCCTCCAATCAGCCCGGTCCAGTCACGGTGGGACGAGTCCGGTTCTGTGGTCTTGTGATGAACCCGGTCCGGTCACATCGGAATGAACCCGGTCCGGTCATTGCCTGCCGTGAATCTTCGCCCGCAGGACTTCGTAGAAGTTCACCCGTTCCACCGAGGCGAAAACGATCTGCTGCGGCGCACGGCTAATCTCCACTACATCATTCAATTCCAGCGCAAACCCTGCCTGACCGTCCGCCGTCAGCATGGCATCCGCGCTGCGCCTGTCTCCGATCCGGATGGCCAGCCGGCTGTCCGAGGAAACAATGAAGGAACGCGAATAGAGAATATGCGGGCAAATCGGCGTGATGACCATGAGTGGTATCTCCGGCTGGACAATGGGGCCGCCAGCCGAGAGGGTGTATGCGGTGGATCCGGTGGGCGTCGATACGATCAGCCCGTCCGATGGAAACGCATCCACATACTGGTCGTCCACCGACACATGAAGGTCCACGATGCGGGAAAGGGCCATGCGGGTGACAACCGCGTCATTGATGGCATAATCCGTATAGACGCAGGTTCCGTTTCGGATGACATCCGCGCGGAGCACCATGCGTGGCTGCAGACGCACTTCGCCGGCTGCAAGACGGTCGATGGCGGATTCTATGCCCGCCACCTCAACTTCGGCAAGAAACCCGACAGACCCCAGATTGATGCCAAGCACCGGTTTGCAGCAGGCCAACGTGTGCCGGGCCGTCTTCAGGAAGGTTCCATCCCCACCGAGGCAGATCAGGAAATCACTGTCCGCATACAGTTCCGATTCGCCGACCGCCGTTCCCCTGCCGAGCGCATCCCGGATGTCCACCTCGAGACAAGCCTCGAAACCGCAGGCGACAAGCCGGTCCACTACGCGGGCCGTACAAGTGTATCCTTCATCCTTCGGGCGGTTCACCACCACCCCGATCCTTTTCAGGTTCCGGTTTTCCATCGTTTGCATCATTGGTTCATTATACCGTTCGGATGCATGAAAATACAAGTTCCGCCTCACACACCGGCTGCATGAAAAACAGGTTCCACCTCGCACACCGGCTGCATGCGCATGCATTCCCGATTTTTTCACCATGGGGAAATGCGTTTCCACCGCGCCTCAATCGTGAATCCGGACAAACCCTTTTTTCCCGCAGCGCAGAA